>NZ_OY735139.1:3603902-3954878 GCF_963457605.1 uncultured Gellertiella sp. | reverse complement strand
TGCTGCCGATGACAGACAGGGAATTGCTGGCGCTGCTGAAGCGCGACCAGTAGTCCCCCGCAGCCCATCCGGGAATTTCCTCTGACTGCCCGCTTGGCAGAGGGTCTACCGAGCTGATATATCAGTTGCGGTCAGGCTTCTGGCCTGTGGGAACCATCGGCGGGGATTGGGATGAGATCTTCAAGAACAGTGCATATCGTCGGCTGTCACGCGGAAGGCGAAGTGGGGGATGTGATTGTCGGCGGCGTCGCGCCGCCGCCCGGCGAAACGCTGTGGGAGCAGTCGCGCTTCATTGCCCGTGACCAGACGCTGCGCAATTTCGTGCTGCGCGAACCGCGCGGCGGCGTGTTTCGCCACGTCAACCTGCTGGTGCCGCCGAAACATCCGAAGGCCTCGGTCGGCTGGATCATCATGGAGCCGGAAGACACGCCGCCGATGTCCGGCTCGAATTCCATCTGTGTCGCAACCGTAGTGCTCGATACCGGCATCGTGCCGATGGTCGAACCGGTCACGCATTTCTTCATGGAAGCGCCGGGCGGGCTGGTGGAGGTGCATGCGGCCTGCGCCAATGGCAAGGCCGAGCGGATCACCGTGCGAAACGTGCCGAGTTTTGCAGGCAAGCTCGGCGTTCCCCTCGAGGTCGAGGGTCTCGGCACGTTGACCGTCGACACCGCCTATGGCGGCGACAGTTTCGTCATCTGCGATGCGACCGCGCTCGGTTTCCGGATTGCGCCCGATGAGGCCCGCGACCTTGCCGAAACCGGCATCCGCATCACCAATGCGGCCAATCAGCAGCTGGGCTTCCACCACCCGACCAATCCCGACTGGGCCCATATATCCTTCTGCCAGATAGCCGCCCCGGTGCGCATGGACGATGGCATCATGACCGGGGCAAATGCGGTGGCGATCCAGCCCGGCAAGATCGACCGCTCGCCGACCGGCACCGGCTGCTCGGCCCGCATGGCGGTGCTGCATGCCCGTGGCCTGCTGAAGGTGGGCGACCCGTTTGTCGGGGAATCCATCATCGGATCGAAATTCTTCTGCAGGATCGAAGCCGAGACCACACTCGGCACCGGGGCCGCGATCATCCCCTCGATCACCGGCCGCGCCTGGATCACCGGCATTCGCCAGGACATGCTCGACCCCGCCGATCCCTGGCCGGATGGCTACAAGCTGTCGGATACATGGCCGAACAAGATGTGATCACGCAGGCGGGATAACCGGCCTACTGGTCTGCCCCAGCATCTCCGGTGGTGGTTCCGCTGTCATCGGTGGCACTGTCATCCGCAGCGCTGTCGGTGGCGGTGGCATCATCGGTTTGGGTGGTGTCGCCAGACGCTTCCGGCTGATGCTTTTCGCTATACATCTTGCCGTAACTGCGGGCATCTTCGTAGCAATAGGTCAGCGTCCGGTCATCGGCGTTCCAGTAGGCATTTTCCTCCTTGCAGACGGTGGCATTGAGGACGATGCCCGGCTTCAGCCTGACCAGTCCGGAAAAGGTGTCACGGATGATTTCGAGCGCGCCGAGTTCCTTGATGAAGCTGCGGTAATAGGCGAGGTCCGGGTCGCGGGTCGTGTCATAGCCGATCTTGAAATCGACCTTGTCGCCGTCTTCGGCCATGTAGGGCTTCAGCACCGAAAACCAGCTGTCGCGGGCCTTCTGGTATTCGCCCTCGCATTCGTCACGGCGCTCCTGCGGCAGTTTGATCCGGTCGGCAAAGGCCTTGAAGCGCTGCTGGTCCTGCCCGACCATCATGCAGGCAATATTATAGGCGCGCTGCTTGTCAAGGCTATGGGTGTCCATGAAATCGGAATCGTCCGGCGTGCCGTAATTCTCCCCTGCCGTCAGCCAGCTGTCGACACTGTCTTCCAGCGCCTGGTCGAGGGCCTTGTCCTTGGCCTCCAGCAGCAGCACCGAGGAAAGCGTGTCGACCGCATCCTCCTCGCGCCCGAGAACCGGCAGGTTGAGCTCGGAGACAAGCATGTGACCAGCCTCGTGGAACAGGACATAAATGACATTGCCGGTGACGAAACGCATCGCGTCGGTCTGACCCTGTTCATCAAGGCTGGAAATTTCATCCGGCACGTGGTCGTCATCCGCCAGAACCGGTCCGGCCAGAGCCGCCATCGCCAGCAACAGTATCCCCGCAACACGCCGCATCCGTTCCCCTCCCGTGCGCCAGGGCAAGATTGCGTTCCATCCTTGCCCGGCATGCCCTTTTCCCGCGAAATCCGGTGCCCCCGCAATTTCGGCAGTCTTCATTTTCAGACTAACGCGAAGAAAGTAAAGGCGGCCCGAACAAATCGGGCCGCCCTTCAAAATTGCCGACAGTCTGAAACCGGAAAGCCTTACAGCACGGCTTCCGGCGCATGCATTTCATAGCCCAGTGCATCGGCGACCGGCTTGTTGGTGACCTTGCCCTTGTGGACATTGAGACCGTTCTGCAGGTGCTTGTCCTTCAGGATTGCCTTCACGCCGTGGTTGGCAAGCGCCAGGCCATGGCCGAGCGTCGCATTGTTGAGCGCATGGGCCGAGGTGATCGGAACGGCACCCGGCATGTTGGCAACGCAATAATGGATGATGCCGTCGACTTCATAGGTCGGTTCCGAATGGGTCGTGGCATGCGAGGTTTCAAAGCAGCCGCCCTGGTCGATGGCGACGTCGACGATGACGGCACCCTTCTTCATGCCCGACAGCATGGCGCGGGTGACGAGCTTCGGTGCAGCGGCACCCGGGATCAGCACGGCGCCGATGACGAGATCGGCGGCAAACACTTCCTGCTCCAGCGCGTCGATGGTCGAGAAGCGGGTGTGGATGCGGCCATTGAAGATGTCGTCGAGCTGGCGCAGGCGCGGCAGCGACCGGTCGAGGATCGTCACGTCAGCACCGAGACCGACAGCCATCTTGGCGGCATGCAGACCGACGACGCCGCCGCCGATGACGGCGACCCTGGCCGGCAGAACGCCGGGCACGCCGCCGAGCAGCACGCCGCGACCGCCATTGGCCTTCTGCAGCGAATAGGCACCGGCCTGGATCGACAGGCGACCGGCAACTTCCGACATCGGAGCAAGCAGCGGCAGGCCGCCACGGTCGTCGGTCACGGTTTCATAGGCAACGGCGGTGACGCCGGAGGCGAGCAGGCCCTTGGTCTGTTCCGGATCCGGAGCCAGATGCAGGTAGGTATAGAGAATCTGGCCTTCACGCAGTTGCACCCATTCGGAAGCCTGTGGTTCCTTGACCTTGACGATCATGTCGGAGTTGGCGAACACGTCCCTGGCGGTTGCGGCGATCTTTGCGCCAGCGGCCACATATTCCGCATCGCTCGCGCCGATACCGGCACCGGCATTGGTTTCCACCAGCACGCTGTGGCCATTGGCCACATATTCCCGGACGGCACCCGGCGTCAGGCCGACGCGGTATTCGTGGTTCTTGATTTCCTTGGGGCAACCAACGCGCATGTTCAAAATCTCTCTCTTTTAAGCGGCTCTCCCAGCGAGCCGGCGAATGGCGCATATCCAATCAAAAGCGTCGAGAAATGTCCTTGCAAAGACGGCTCCGGCGAGGCAAGTCTTTCGCAGGTAATTGCGTTTCTCTTCCCTTTTTCGCAGGAAATTCGAATGGCAGACCTCGACAGCATGGATGTTGCGATTTTGCGCGCGCTTCAACAAAACGGCCGGATGTCGAATGCCGACCTTGCCAACAAGATCGGCCTCAGCCCGTCCGCCTGCTCGCGCCGCCTCGACCATCTGGAAAAAAGCGGGGTGATCAGCGGCTACCACGCGCGGCTTGCCAATCATGCGCTCGACTACAAGACCATGGTGATCGTGCATATCTCGCTGTCGGGCCAGTTTGCCAAAACGCTGGCCGAGTTCGAGGCCGCCGTGAAACGTTGCCCGAACGTGCTGGTCTGCTATCTGATGTCCGGCGAATATGATTACATCCTGCGCGTCGCCGCCAGGGATCTGGCCGATTACGAGCGCATCCACCGCGACTGGCTGTCGGCGCTGCCGCATGTGGTGAAGATCAATTCAAGCTTTGCGCTCAGGGAGATCATCGACAAGCCGAATGTCGGCTTGTAGGGCCGCAACGTCAGATCCGGCCTTCCGCCGCGCCATCCTGAAACAGCGTCTGGCCCTGCTGGTCGACGATCTGCCTTGCCTTGCGGAAGGTGAAATCGACAGCGTCCTTCTCATTGGAAAACACATCGGCACGGATGAAGTGACGCTGCATCAGGCTGTCGCCGCTGCGCCTTTCGATGGTGCCCGAGATGCGGAACTGGTTGCCCTCGCGCAGCGGATGGGCGACGAGCTCGACATCCTGGTAGGATTCGCGTGAGGATGTGGTCGCGGCCCCGGCATCCGCCGGTTTCGTGCCCAAAAACGAAAGGAACTTCGAAACGAAACTTGTCATTGTCTTTCTTTAGAATATTCTGATTCTTCCTTGTCTTTTCAGGAGGGAAAAATCGCATGGTCAGAAACGGTCAGTTCAGGCTTGTCGTTTATTCTATGCTGATCATTCTGGCTTTGACAGGTCTTATTTTCATGTTCGGTCCCCGACCACAGTCAGATCTGACCATCCGGTTCAAGCCGCCGGAAGGGGCTGCGGATCTCGATGCCTATCTGGCCTCTGAAGAAGCAGGGGTCCAAGACATCAGGCCGGGCCTGGGCAAGGAAATCGTCTGGGCGCATCCGGACAGGAAAGAACGCACACCGCTTTCGATCGTCTATCTGCACGGGTTTTCCGCATCGAAAGGCGAGACCCGGCCCCTGCCGGACGAGATTGCCAAAGCGCTCGGTGCCAATCTCTATTTCGCCCGCCTGACAGGCCACGGCGTATCGTCAGAAGCGATGGGCAAGGCAACGGCGGCAAACTGGCTGGACGATGTCGCAGAGGCGCTGTGGATCGGCAACCGGATCGGCGAGCGCACCATCGTGATCTCAACCTCGACCGGCGGCACGCTGATCACGCCGTTTCTGGCCGATCCCTCGCGGGCGGCGGGGATTGCGGCGGTTGTTTATATCTCGCCCAATTTCGGCCTGAAGGCTGTGGGCTCCAGCCTGCTCACCGCGCCCTTTGCCCGCCAGATCGTCCATCTCGTGCTGGGCGCAAACCGCGAAAACATCCCGGCAAACGCTGCTGTCGCCCGGTACTGGACCAATCGCTATCCTGTCGAGGCGCTGTTGCCGATGGCATCTCTCGTGAAATCGGTGCGGGCCCTGCCGTTCCCGTCGATCCGGACGCCAGCGCTGTTCTACTATGCGAGCGATGATCAGGTGGTCGATGCGGTGATCACGGACAGGGTTCTTGCTGCCTGGGGCGGGCCGAAAACCCGTATCGAACCGGGCCCGGTCGAGGATCCGGGCCGCCACGTGATTGCCGGTGACGCCCTGTCGCCCTCGGGCACCGGACCGGCCGTTGCCGCAATCACCGGCTGGCTGGCCAGGACTTTGCAACATTGAATCCGGAAACCGCCTCACGACTTTGATTAAGCTCGGGATTCAGCGACACTTAAGAATTTGGATCATCCCGTCAGATGATCAGGTTGGCTATGATCTCGTTGTCGGTAATATCCTCATAGCCGATCCCGGCATCCTCGAACCGGGCCGTCAGCGCATCGAAATTGCCGCGTGCCCTTGTTTCGATACCGATCAGGATCGAGCCGAAATTGCGGGCGGATTTCTTCAGATATTCGAACCGGGCGATATCGTCATTCGGCCCGAGCATGCCCAGAAAATCCTTGAGCGCCCCCGGTCGCTGGGCGAGCCTGAGGATGAAGTATTTCTTCAGGCCCGCATGGCGCATCGCCCGTTCCTTGACATCGGGCAGGCGCTCGAAATCGAAATTGCCACCGGAGACGACGGCCACCACGGTCTTGCCCTTCAGCCGCGCCTTGCCGAGCGCCTCAAGGGCTGCAATCGACAGGGCACCTGCGGGTTCCAGCACCACGCCTTCGACATTCAGCATCTCGATCATCGTCACGCAGATGGCATTTTCCTTGATCAACACCACCTGATCCGGCTCGAATTCCTTCAGCGCCTCGAAATTCAGCGTGCCGATGCGGGCAACGGCTGCACCATCGACAAAATTGTCGACCTTTTGCAAGGTGACCGGTTTCCCGGCTTCGAGGCTGCGCTTCAGGCTCGGCGCGCCCGCCGGTTCGACAAAGGCGAAATTGTCCGGTGGCAGGTCCTTTTCGAGGTAGCGGCTGATGCCCGCCGAAAGCCCGCCGCCGCCGACCGGCAGGATGACCAGATCCGGCTTCTGCCCTTCCAGCTGCGCCATGAATTCGGCAGCAACCGTGGCCTGCCCCTCGATGATGTCGGCATGGTCAAAGGGCGGCACCATCATTGCGCCGGTCTCGGCGGCAAATTCCTGCGCGGCGCGATAGCACTGGTCGAAGAAATCGCCGTGGAGCCGGATCGAAATAGAGGCACCGCCGAACATGCGGGTCTTGTCGATCTTCTGCTGCGGTGTTGTCACCGGCATGAAAACCACGCCCTCGACGTCGAAGTGGCGGCAGACATAGGCAAAGCCCTGGGCATGGTTGCCCGCCGAAGCGCAGACGAAGGTCCGTCTTTCTCCGCCTGCGGCAATCACCTTGCGAAAGAAGTTGAAGGCTCCCCGGATCTTGTAGGAGCGGACCGGTGACAGATCCTCGCGCTTCAACCAGATATCGGCACCATAATGCGCACTCAGATGATCGTTATATTGCAGCGGCGTTTCGGGAAAAAGCTCTCGCAGCGCCTCGGCCGCCCGCTCTACATCCTGTTTCATCTGACGTTTCAAACCCCGTTCCAATGCATCGCCGGGTTTATGGCACAGGAAAGCCGGGCCGGGAAAGTCGAGAATGCGACGACATCAGGGGATGATGAAGCGAAATCATCGTCTCATACCAAAGATCATTGACAGGAACCCACTGGATGGCAGGGTTTTGAGGAGCCGCAGCAAGGCCAGCATGCGCAGCGGCGAGGCGCTGCGAAAGGCGATATAGCTCGGCGTTTCCTGGCCGTGGAACCGCCGCTTGAAAGCGGCCTGGCCCTGGAGGTTGAAGATGCCTTCATTGACCCGTTTCGACTGGAAGGCACGGCGAAACAGGAAACGCCAGCCCGCACTCTCGGCAAATCCACTGGCGCAGATCCCGGCGAGCGGGGAAAGGCCAAGGGACACCCGCGCCTTGCCCTCTTCCAGAAACCGGTCGGCGGCAAATTTTGTCAGCGCGATTTCGGCATGCGGCGTCGTGCCGCTGCGCTTGCGCTTGAAGGCCGTCGTGTAACCCACCACCTCGCCCTGCCCATAGATCGGATCAAAATCCAGCAGGGCCACCACACCTCCATCGGGATCGCGCAGGATGAAGCGGCGCATGTCGGGGCCGGGTACGGGCTGAAAGGGCCTGTTCAGGAAACGCATTTCGCGGCGGCTGACAATCCGCTGCCGTCGCCATTCCTCGGAGATCGCTTCGGCGATCCCGCCCGTTGCCGCCGGTTCGGTACATTCCAGCAGTTGATAGCCGCGCTGCGTCAGCCAGCGTTCGGAATAGCGGATCGACTGGTTGCGCGTCCCGGCGAACATGCTGTCGGCAAGTGTCAAATGGGTTTCGACACCGAGCCGGTTGATGCGGAAGCCCAGCTTGCTGAGTTCGAAGGCGGTTTCCGCGCCGATCTGGACAAAGCAGGGCTCGGCGATGTCCGTCAGGAAACGTCGGAGATAGGCTGGTCCCTCGCCCGCAGCGGCAACGGGATCACCGAGCACGAAGACGTAGCCCATCTTCTCGGCAAAGGCCAGATAGCCATGCGCATCGCCATGATAGAGAAGATCCGGCTGCACTGCGGTGGAATAGGCCAACGAGAATTGCCCATGCTGACGACAAAGCTCAAGCCTCTGCTGCTCCGCAAAAATAGGACTGCTGGCTTTTGGTTTGCGACTTTCCATGCAGGTGTCGAAAAACCGGCGAACTCCCCCCATGCAAATCCCCCAAACGTCATTTTAAAAAACATAATAGTTTTAAGACGAAGATGTGATGGTAAACACATTGCTACAGGAAAAGTTCCAGACAAAAAGACCCGGATAATCAGGGGTTTATTTTGATACAAAATAGAATAACCATAAAGAAAATTGGAAACAGGCATGGACGCGACGGGTGACATTCAACCGGCCATTATCATTGGTGCCGGTACCGCAGGGCTTTGCGCTGCGTATGGCCTGCGGGAGGCCGGACTGGGGTTTGCGATCATCGACCGCGCCAGCCAGGTCGGCGAGAGCTGGCGGCAGCGGCATCCCCGGCTGATGATGAATACCTATCGCGATCTCTCGACGCTTCCCAAGGCCCGCTTTCCGCAGGAAACGCGGGCCTTTGCCAGCCGCGACGCGCTGATCGCCCATATGGAGAGCTTCGTCGCCAGTGAGAAGATCGGGGTCGAGTTCGACACCGATGTTCACCGGATCATCCGGCGCGACGGCTTCTTCCAGGTGGTGACCTCAAGGGGGGATCGGTTTGCCCGCCATGTCATCGTCGCGTCCGGCCGCGACCGGCAGCCCGTGCTGCCGAAATGGCATGGCATGGACAGCTATTCCGGCACGCTCATCCATGCCTCCGCCTTTGGCGATGCCGGCGACTACGAGGGCAAGAGCGTGCTGGTGGTGGGAGCCGGCAATTCGGGATTCGACATTCTCAACCACCTGACCCGGGTGAAAACCGGAGCTGTCTGGCTGGCGGTGCGTCGCGCCCCGGCCATCCTGCCCCGGCGTTTGCTGGGTGTCACCGTCCATCGCCTGTCACCGGCACTTGCGAAACTGCCGGTGCCCGTCGTCGACAGCCTGCTGGCCCTGTCGCAGCGAATTGCCTTTGGCGATCTGACCAGACTGGGTTTCCCCCGTGAGACCGAAGGCGGTGCCAGCCGCTTGCGCAGCGAACAGGTGGCGCTTGTCGTCGATGAAGGGGCGATCAAGGCGATCCGGCAGGGCCGGATTTCGCTGGTGCCTCCCGTCCGGGCGCTCTACGGCAATGCCGTCGTGCTGGCCGATGACAGCCGGTTGTCGCCGGATGTGGTGATCGCCGCGACCGGCTATACGCCCGGCCTCGCCGGGGTGCTCGAGGGCCTGGACGTGCTGGACGCGCGCGGATTTCCGCGCATCAACGGCGCTGAACAGGCAGCCGACGCCCCCGGCCTCTGGTTCATCGGCATGCGGGCGAGCCTTCTTGGCGATATCGGCAGCGCCAAGTTGCAGGGCCGGGCCATTGCCAAAGCGATAGCAAGCGGGGCCTGATTGCGGGCTCCGCCATGGGTCATGCCAAAGATCTTTGGTATCAGTTCAGGAATACCCGGACTGAGGACGCCCGGCCGGCCGCATCGATCACCGTCAGCGTCGAAAAGCCGCCGCCATCGGGCAGCCACTGGCTGATGCGGCGGCGGGTGAGATCGGGCAAGGGCTTGCCATTGGCAAGCCAGCGGAACGGGGCCCGGCCGCCCTGCATTTTCAGCACCAGCGGCGTGCCCGGACCCTGCGCCAGACCGAGATCGACGCGCGCGCCTTCCGGCGGATAGATGATCTGCGGCGGGGCTTCGGCTGCCGAGGTGGTAACGAGGCCGGTATCTGTGTCGGAGAAGCGGCGAAGGCTCGGCGGCAGTTGTGTGACGCTGAGGCGCACCGCCCCGGCGGGCACCGGCGGGAACGGCTTGATGCCGACACCCGACTTCTCGAAGGCGTCAAACAGGATGGGGGCTGCGGTCTTGAAGCCGGCAATCCCCGGCACCGCGCCATTGTCGGCCCGTCCAACCCAGACCCCCAGCACGTGGCGGCCATCATAGCCGACCGACCAGGCATCGCGGTAGCCGTAGCTGGTGCCGGTCTTGTAGGCGATGCCAAGCTTTCGTGCGCCGACCGGGGGTACCACGGCAGACAGCATGTCGGTAATGTTCCAGACCGCGACAGGATCGAGCAGCATGTCGCCATCGATCTGCGCGGGCTGGCTGTTGATGCCATCCCCCAGCCGCACCGGATGGCCGCGATTGGCAAGGGCTGCATAGAGCTGCACGAGATCCTTGAGCGTGATCCCTGCCCCGCCAAGCGCGATAGCAAGCCCCGGCGCACCGTCACCCGGCAGTTTCAGCTGCACTTCGCTGCGCCGCAGCCGGACGATCAGCCGCGACGGTCCGACGGCCCCGAGCAGCCGCACCGCAGGCACGTTCAGCGACATCTGCAAGGCCTGGCGGATGCTGACATCGCCCTGGTAGGTCATGTCGAAATTGCGGGGCCGGTAGCCGAAGAAATCGGCGGGGCGATCCTCGATCAGGGTTTCCTGCGCCACCAGTCCCTGCTCGAAGGCGAGCCCATAGATGAAGGGTTTCAGCGCCGAACCCGGCGAGCGCACCACCCGCGTCATGTCCACCCAGCCGGAGCGACCGGATTCAAAATAGTTGGCCGAGCCGACCTCGCCGAGGATCTCGCCGGTCCTTGCATCCGCCATGATCATGGCAATGGATACTTTCGGCCCGAGCTTCTGCGACTGTTCGGCGGCCACCGTTTCGAGGCCGCGCTGGATGTCGCGCTTCAGCGTGGTCTGGTAGATCCCTGCCCCCGGCTTCAGCCGCACGGCGGTTTCAGCGAGGTGCGCGGCAAAGGCGGGAAGTTGCAGGCGTCTGTCCGGCAGGGCGACGATCTGCGCCCGGTCCATCTCGCCGTCGCCGATCACCGTTTCGACCGCCAGCCGACCCAGCACCCGGTCACGCGCGGCGCGGGCAAGCGCCAGGTGACGGTCCGGCCGCCTCGCTTCCGGCAATTGCGGCAGCGCCACCAGCAGTGCGCTTTCGCCAACGGAAAGGCGGCGCGGCTCCTTGCCGAAATAGGTGAGGCTTGCTGCCCTCACCCCTTCGATATTGCCGCCATAGGGGGCGTGCTGGAGATAGAGATCGAGAATCTGCGTCTTTGTCAGCCGCCGTTCGATCTGGATCGCCCGGGCAATCTGGCGCAGCTTCGTCGAGAGCGAGCGCTCGTTGCGCGGCTCGATCAGGCGGGCCACCTGCATGGTGAGAGTCGATCCCCCCGAGACAATCCGGCCATGCAGGACCAGTTGCCCTGCTGCGCGGAGCAAGGCCAGCGGATCGACGCCGTGATGGCTGTAGAAGCGCTGGTCCTCATAGGCGATCAGCATGCGGATGAATTGCGGGTCGACGTCCCCGGCCGTGGTCTTCAGCCGCCAGGTGCCGCCCGGCGTGGCGAAGGCGCGCAGCAGCAAGCCATCGGCATCGCGGACCTCCGCCGACACCACCTCCGCCGCCTGAATGGGCGGCGGAAAGGCACGGTCCGCCGCATCGAGCCCGAGCCCGATGACAATGACGGTGGCGACGGCAACTGCGCCGCCGATCCCGAGCTTGCGCAGCAATCCCATCCTATTTCGCCGCCTTGACGACCTCCATCATGCCACTTGCCGTGCGGGCCTGAAGCTGAGGACGGTACATGTCCTCGACCACGGCTGCCGGATAGGTGTAGATGCCCGGGGTGACGGCCCGCACCACATAGGCAACCGTGATCGGATTGGCATCCGCCGCCGGCTTGTTGAAGGCGGCGACGAAGCGGTCGGTGCGGAATTCCGTATGGGCGGGCGCCACCTCGCCGATCCAGTCGAAATTCGCAAGGTCAGCACTGTTGACCAGGCTCGGATTGTCGATCGCAAAGCCTGCGGGCAGCATGTCGGTGATCAGGATCCTTGCCGCCCAGTCATTGACCGGCGTTGCCGTCAGCACCACGACATAGCGCTGGTTCTGGGTGGCCTGCGACACATCGGTTTCCTGGCCATCCATGCTGTAGGTATGGCGCTCGATGGTGAAGCCATCGCCACCGGCGGGCAGGGGCGATGCGGGTGCAGCGATGGTGGTCACCATGGCGGTGACGGCATCGCTGCCCTTGTTGCCGATGGTGACAGGCTGCGCGGCCAGTGCATCGCCGGTCATCCGGGCCGAATAGCCGCCGCTCGTATCGCTGCCATTGACCGCAAGCGCCAGATCCTTGTCGGCATCCCTGACGGCACGGGCGGCGAGCAGCATCCAGCTTTGTTCCTGGGTGCTGGTATAGCTCTGGGCATCCCACTGGCGGGCGGTGAGATCCGCAATCGCCGGGATGATCGAGGCCTGCGGGCGGCTTTCGGCGGCAAGGGTCAACACCGCCGCGTCGTCGCGCACGCTCGACCCGTAGTCGGACCGGGCGATATTGGCATCCGTGGTGGCCGAAGCCATCTTGAGCGCGGCATCGAACAACCGTGCCGCCCTCGGCTGGTCGCCGTAAAGCGACAGGGCTGCCGCGATATGCGCCTTGGCGAGCGGGGTCGGGAAATCGTCGAGCTTCGTATCGGCGTAGTAACGCAGATCGCTGATCGACGCCCGGCGGTTGCGCGCCAGCACATAATAGGCATAGGCCATCTCATTGCCGCGATCCTTGACATTATCGTCATAGCCAGCGGAATTCTGCAGGTTTGTCAGTGCCTGGGCGATGGCGGCCTCCGGCACCGCATAGTTCTGTTCGCGGGCGCGGGTGAGGAAATCGGTGACATAGCTGTCGAGCCACAGATCGCCGCTTTCAGGTCCCCAGAGGCCGAAGCTTCCGGACGAGGACTGGTTGGCAAGCACACGATAGATGGCATCCTGGACCCTTTTGCGGATCTCGGGATCGTTTTCCATCCCGGCTTCGCCCGCCATTTCATTCAGGTAGAGCAACGGCAGGGCCCGGCTGGTGGTCTGCTCGCTGCAGCCATAGGGGTAGCGGTCCAGCATCGCGAGAAGCGCCGGGACATCAAAGGCCGTGGCATGGCTGACGTGAATGCTGACCGAGGAGCCCGGCAGCACGCTGTCGGCAAGCAGATTGCCATCCACCGTCAGGCTGCCGCCTGGCGGAATCTCGATGGGACGGCGGGTGGTGACCGGCAGCGAGCCGGAGCGGACATTGACCGCCACCGCCTGCTCGACATCCACGTCGCCGCCATTCGACAGTTTCAGGGTAATGGCCCCGGCACCGGGCTGGATGCCCTTGACCGGCAGTGTCAGGCTGGTCTTGCCGCCGGTTTCGAGCCGCACCGTCTGGCTCGCCTTGTCGCCAACGGAAAGGGCGGCATCGGTGGTGACGGCGAGCGTGTAATCGCCTGCCGGGCCATCCGCATTGGCAATGTCGAGATGCAGGGTACTGTCATCGCCGGGGGCGAGGAATTGCGGCACGCTGGCGGTGACCACGACAGGATCGCGAATGATCACATCCTGCTGGGCATGGCCGACACCCGCCTTTGTCCAGGCAACCGCCATCACCCGCGCCGTGCCGTTGAATTGCGGGATCTCGAAGGAGACCATCGCCTTGCCGGAGGCATCGAGCCTGACGGGGCCGGAGAAGAAGGCGACCAGCTTTTCCGTCGGGGGTGATCCCGCCAGTGCCGGTTCCCCGCCATCGCCGCCGGTATGCAGCTTGCCCGTCACCCCGAGCGAACCGTCGATCAGGCGGCCATAGAGATCGCGGATTTCGAGGCCGAGGCGACGCTGGCCGAAATACCAGTCGTTCGGATCGGGAGCCTCGTAGCGGGTGAGGTTCAGAATGCCGACATCGACGGCGGCAACCGAGACATAGGCCTCTTCGCCGGCACCTGCGCCTGCCACCTCCACCGGAATGGCCAGCGTCTGGCGCGGCAGCATTTTTTCCGGTGCGGCAAGCTTGACCGAAAGCGCGCGGTCGCCGGGATCAATGCCCATCCATTTGACGCCAATCGCCCGCATCGGCATGTGGCTGTCCTGCGCATCGCCGGGGCGGAAGAGCGTTGCGGTGACATAGGCACCCGCCCCCCAGTCCGCCGTGACGGGAATATCAATGACCCCGCCTTCTGCACCCACCGTCTGGTTCTTCGAATAGAGCAGGCTTTCGCTGCCGACATTGACCAGCACGTCCCCGGCAAAGCGGGGCGAGACTTTCAGATGGGCAACTTCACCCGGCGCATAGGTCGCCTTGTCGAGGGCCACTTCCAGACCATCCGGCGTTTCGGTGGAACTTGCCGCGACAAACCAGCCCGCATCGAATTCGACACTGGAAACCGAACTGCCACCGGCGGCTTCGACCTCAAGGCGGTATTGGCCCCAGGTGGTGGGAACGGAGATCCTGCCGCCATCACCACCCACGTCGATGGTGCCCTCCTCTACCTTCCTGGTCGAGATCAGCGGCTCATATTTCCAGGCCGACGCTTCCCGATACCACTGGTAGGACCGTTCGAGCTTCAAGAGCGTCCATTTCAGGCCCGAAACGGTCTTGCGGTCGCCATCCGGTGAGGCAACGATAACGTTGAAATTGGCAAGGGCATTTTCCGTCACCGCACCGTCAAATTCCGGCTTGATGCCGATCATGTCGGTTTCGGCCTTGACCGGCAGGGTCAGGCTGCGCTCGACGGCACGGCCGCCCGCCTCCCGCATCCGCATGGTGATCTCGGCATTCAGCATTTGCGTGGTCGATGGCAGGCTGCCGAGCGAGACATTCACCACCGCCTGGCCATTGTCGTTCAGCAGCGGGAGATCGTCGAGGGTGGTGCGGTTGTTGTCGCTCGCCTCTTCGTCCGCAAGGCCGAACTGGTAGCCGGGGAAAGCCGCCGATTCCCGTACCGGCTTCAGCGTCACCTCGCCCTCCAGCGCCAGCCCTGCTGCGGGCGCGCCATAGAGATAGCGGCCATCGATCTTCACGGCGGCGCTGCCAGCCGGATCGATCTGCCTGGCGTCGCTGCTCATGTCGAATTCGATGCGGTCAGGGACGAAATCATCCACGAGGAACGACTTTTCGGCAATCGCGGGCAGCTTCGGATCGGTGAAGACCTGCAGCGTCCAGGTGCCGCGCATCGCGTTGTCCTGCACGGCGAGATCGATGGCATGGCCGCCAAGCGCCCCGCCCTTGCTCACCTCGCGGCGCATCTCCACACCATCCGGCCGGTTGAAGACGAAGGTCAGCGGCAGGCCTTCGATGGCCTTGCCGCCGATATCGCGGGCAAGGGCACTGGCATGCACGGTTTCGCCGGGGCGATAGATGCCGCGTTCCGTCCAGGCCATGACATCGACCGCACCGGGGGCCGCACGGCCCGTCACGCCACGATCCGAAAGATCGAAACCGGCCCGGGTCATGTCGAGGAAGACGAAATCGTCCGTCCCCTTGCGCGCGGTGATCACCGCCGGCGTGGAACCCGCCGTTCCCCTGGCAAGGCCAGGGTCGAATTTGGCGCGGCCATCCGCATCCGTCGTTGTCGTGCCGAGAACTTCGTTGTTCTTGGCGAGCAGTTGCAGCTCAACGCCTGCAAGCGGCTTTGCGGTCGCCAGCGAGCGGGCAAACACATTGAGGCCATCGGTGCCGGTATAGGTGGAAAGGCCGATATCGGAGACCACGAACCATTGCGTGGCGCGGGCGTCCCAGTCTTCGCTCCTGGCATTGGCGGCCTTTGCCGTCAGCGCATAGACACCGGGCTTGCGATGCGGCAATGCTTCATCCACGGGGAAACTGGTCACCACCTCCTTGTTCAGATCGGTGGCAATATCGAGTGTGCCCTTCCAGACACTTTCGCCGATCTCGCTTTCCAGCCGCCCGGCGGTATAGCCATCGATCTGGGTGAGGAATTGCGAATTGGCCATGAGCTGGGCGAGATTGCGGTCGCCGACCCGATAGAGGCTGAGTTCCGCCTTGTCGGTATTGACCGACACCAGAGGAATGCCGCGCCGCGCCGTACCCGGCAACACGAAATTATCGCCGGTAAAGCGCACCGTGGCACCCCGGTCCTGCACATAGACATCCAGATTGACCGCCGCATCGAGAGGTTCGTCAACACTCGAGGGCAGGCCGGCGCGCAGCGTCAGCTGGTAGCGCTTGCCGTGGTCCAGCCCTTCGACACAGATCTGGTTGTCCTTGGCTTCCAGCGCCTCCGGAACCTTGCCACCCAGTTGCACGAAAGACGAATAGTCGGTGCCGGACTTGATCAGCCGCTCGGAAAACTGGACGCAGGCGCGGGGGTTTGCACTGTCATTGTCGACGGTATTGCCGGTGACGCGAAAGCCCTGCCGGGCATGCATTTCGGCATAGGCAGCGCGGACAGTCTTCGAATCGACGATCTTCAGGCTGGCCTTGTAGGCTTCCAGCCCCGGACGGAAATACTCCGCCTGATCGAGCGCCTTGGCCAGAACCGCAAGTGCATCCGCCCTGTCGCTTGCGGTGCGGGTCAGGAGATAGCCGTTATAGGCAGCATACGAAGATTGCAGGGCAATATCCGTGTTGTTTGGCACCCTGATCCCTGCGTCTGCCGCTTCCATCCACAGTTTTTCATCGTCTCCGGACAGCGAAACCGCATTCTTGTAGAGCGCAAAGGCCGCTTCCGCATTGCCCGCCGACAAGGTGGAACGGGCCTGATCGGTGATCTGGGCGGCATCGAGCTCTTCCTGCCCGGCGTCGATTGTCAGGCCTTTCCTGAATTGCCGGGCATTGGCCGGATACTCGCTGGAGAGAAATGCAAGCTTGGGCGGCGCACCGAGATCAGGCTCGGCGGTGACATTTGTCGTTGCGTCGGCCGCCTTGACAACGATTCGTCCGGCGACCGCCCCCGGAAAGGCATTCAGCGCCTTGTAATCGGATTTCAGGAAGCACCACTTTACCTTCGGATTGTAGGTGAAGGCCTTGCAGGCGCTGTTGTTGATGCAGGCCTGCTTGCAACCATCCAGCGTGACATCCTTCACGCTGCTGAGGTCGAACCCGTAATAATCGCCATTATCGACCGTTACAACCGATCTCGCGCCATCGGCAGCCGTCGCGGAAAGGAAGGGCGCGGCCACAAGGGAACTGGCAAAAAACAGCAGGGCAGGCAAACGGGCAGAAGCGCGCATGAACCAGAATCCTTCTCGGTGGGACGTCGGCACGTAGGAGATGCACTTTTCCCGGCTTAACTCAGACTTGTCAAACAAAGTTCGAATGGCATCTGGCTCTTAATCCCATTAAACATGCTAATTCATGTGTTGTAAGTTAGAGTTATTACAACTTATGAGTTTTTACGCCTCGATTTGACACTGAAAAATCAGGGGAAAGCTTTACAGCCATGCGTTCCGCGAGTAGACGTTTTCATCAAAATCGGTTCATATGCTAACACGTGTTGATTCATCGAAGATCCCTGAAGCGTTTCACCCTGTCCAAGCCGACCTCGAATGGTCCAGCAAAAGTTTAATTCGACATTGCGAATTAAGATACTAAAGATTGCAATTGGAACGGAAATGCGACACTCTTGTGATGGGTGCTCTAACCGCAGGAGAATGCAGTGAGTTTGAAACGATCGCCCAGTACCGTGGATCATTATGTCGGAGCCCGCGTGAAGATGCGCCGAAGGCTTGTCGGCATGAGCCAGGAACGGCTGGCCGAGCAGATCGGCGTCGCCTTCCAGCAGGTCCAGAAATACGAAAAGGGCACCAATCGAATTGGTGCCAGCCGGTTGATGCGGATTGCCGAAGTGCTTGGCGTGCCGCCGGCCTATTTCTTCCAACAGGAAGAATCAGAGCCCGGTGTCAGCCTTGAAGGTGTCGAGACCTATGCTGTATCGAAGGCGCTTTCGGAATTCATGGCGTCGAAAGAAGGCCTGGCGCTGAACCGGGCCTTTGGAAAAATCACCGACGCCGATGTGCGTCTGAAATTCGTGGCCCTGGTCAAGACGATTGCCGACGGCCAGACTGCGAATTTGACCCCTGTAACGGACACGACAGAGGACCATACCAGCGGTCCGAACTGATCGGGCAACCTCATTCTGGTGTGAAGCCGATGCCTTTCAGACTGCAGACCTCGGGCGATTTGCGGCTTTACAATCATGACAGGGAAATGATCAGCTTTCCTGAAAAGGGATTGCTGATCATTGCCTATCTCCTGGCCCAGGGCGAATCCCGGGTTTCCCGGGCCCGGCTGGCGAAGCTGATCTGGGGCGGGGTCGACATGGCCCGCGGCCTGACCAACCTGCGCCAGACCGCCACCCGCACCATTGCCCGACAGGACGAGCTGGGCGTACACTTCCTGACTTTCAGCCAGTCTGATATTTCGTTCAATGCGGGAACGCTGATTGCTGATCTCGATGTCCTGCTGTCGATCAGGCAGAGCGAAGGCGATCTTCCGGTACGGCTGGAACATGCACTCGCCCAGTACCGGCTGCCCTTTCTCAGCGAATATCAAAACCCGTCGCCATCGCTGTGCGACTGGATCGAAGAGAAACAGCTCGCCTTTGCAGAGCTGATGAGCGATGCAATCCGGCGGGCGATTCCGCAATCCGGGGAGTTTGAAAATGCGCCGCTGATCCGTGGTGCGGCCCGCAGGCTGTTTGAGAGTGATCCGGACAACCAGGTTGCGCGCGGCATTCTCGACCGCCAGCCACCACAGGCCCGGCCACAACATGGACTGGATGCGGCATCGGCACTTGCTGCGCAAGCGACTAGAGCATTCGCGCCGGATATGCCGATCCCTCACCATCCCGCCAGACAGACTGACGGGGCGCTCGACCTGTTGCGCAGCCTGTTCGAACGACAATTCGCCTTGCCCAAGGCCTCCGGCGAAAATGCCCGGCTGGAAGCCCGGGAAGACCTGGCCGCCCTGCCCCGCCTGGCCATTCTGCCCCCGGGTGAAAACGATCCGGATGGGCTGGTCGCGGCGCTGCTTGAAGACATCACCATCGGCCTGTGCAGTTCACACTCCCTGCGGATCGTCGCACCTTATACCGCCGCCCGGATCAGCCGCCAGCAGGACCGCTCGCAGTTGATCATCCAGCATGCGATTGCCTATGTCCTCGATACAAGGATCAATGTCGCGGCCGGCGAGATGGGGCTGTTTGCGCAACTCGTCTATGTCCCCAGCGACGCGGTGGTCTGGGCGGATCGCTTTCCGCTGGATGCGGAACGCTACATGATCCAGCGGCAGGCCATCGCCCAGCAGGTGACCAGAAGTATAAGTGCCCATGTAGAGCGTAATGAAGTATCACGATTGTATTTTGAAAGTAACCCGCAGGCCTACTATCACTACCTCCAGGGGCAGAGCTCCCTGCAGCATCTGACGCTGCCGGAAATCCGCCGCGCCCGAAAATCCTTCCGCCTGGCCTTGCAGGAAAAGTCTGACTTCGGTCCAGCGTTGAGCGGATTGGCGCGTACAAACCATCTGGAGTGGCTGATTACGGCACGTGGCGAACCTGGGTTGCTCGAAAACGCTGAACAACAGGCAAAGGAGGCGATAAAACTCTGTGGCGACCTGACCTCGGGCTACCGCGAGCTTGGCGTCACAAAACTATTTTTGGGTGCATTCGATGAAAGTGTCGAAGCGCTGTTGACTGCGGAAAGCCTTAGCCCACAATATGCAGATGTTATTGCAGACTTCGGAGATACATTGATTCACGCCTCCCGCCCGGCGGAAGGACTGGCAAAACTCTTGAAGGCGATTGAACTTAACCCCGTGACACCGGACGGTTACCTTTGGGCAGCCGCTGGAGCCAACTATTATCTGGAAGATTACTTCGCGGCACTCGCCTATATCAATCGCATGAGCGACCAGACGCCGGCATTGAGACTGGCGGCTGCCTGCAGGGCGATGATTGGTGACATGCGGCAGGCCAAGGCCCTGTCGCGAAAGCTCAAGGAGCAATACCCGGATTTCGATGTCGATAGATGGTTGTCCGTCTTGCCAATCCGGGAACAGTGGCAGCGGGAGCACTATCGTCACGGCCTGAAAAAGGCCGGCCTTTAGCACGACTTCAGGAGGACGGAGCATGTCAAAAGTAGTGATCCTGGGCTTACCCAATGAAGACGGGCTGTGGATGGTCGATCTCGACCAGAAGACCGTCGCGGCCATGCCGGCACACTATGCCGATCGCCTTGCCGCAAATGGCGCTGTTGTCAGCGGTGTTGATTTTGCCGTTGCCATCGGCGGTCAGACGCCGGTTCTCGCCGGCAAGTTCGACACCGTGTCGATGCCGCTGTCGAAATGACCGGCGCCCCGATCGGGGCCCCTGTTGCAGGCGTCGGCTCTCAGCTGCCGCCTGCTTTTCCACCCCACACATCCTATAGTGACCGCCAGATCAGCCCGGAAGAAACATGGGGGCGGATCGCGCCCCAGATGACGCGTTTCGGCATCACGCGCCTGTCGCGCCTCACCGGCCTGGACCGGCTCGGTATTCCCGTCTGGAACGCGGTCATGCCGAATGCCCGGTCTATCGTCATCAACCAGGGCAAAGGTATCCGCGACATCGACGCCAAGGTCTCCGCCGCGATGGAATCGCTGGAGCGGGCCGTTGCCGCCGATCCGCCACTCACGCCGCGCCTGGCGACGGCGGCACAATTGCGCGCCGAAGGCGAGAATCCGCAGAAGCTACCGGCCCTGATCGGGGCGAGCGCCAGCGATATCCACAAGGACGAGATGATCGCCTGGGTGGATGGCGTCGATCTCCTCACCGAAAAGCGGGTAATGGTTCCTTTCGACGCAGTCGTTCTCGACCGGGTCACGGATGATCACCGCTTCTGGCAGTCCTCCGATGGTCTCGCCTCGGGCAATACGGCAGCAGAAGCGCGGTTTCACGGCCTGCTGGAACGTATCGAACGGGATGCCGAAACGCTGTGGTATCTGCGCAAGCCCGAGGATCGGGCCCGCACCCGGTTTGATCCCGGCGAATTCCGGGATCCGGTGCTGGATGGACTGTTGCAAAGGGTTCGAGCGGCGGGCCTGACGACTGTGTTCTTCGACATGCGCAGTGATAACGGCATTCCCTGCATCATGGTGTTCCTCGCCGCTGCCGACATCCGCCACCGGCGGGCCGCGCGCCAGACGGATGTGACCGCTGGCAGCGGTGCCCATCCTTCCGCTCTGCGCGCCGCGATCCGCGCCCTGACGGAGGCCGCCCAGTCGCGCATGACCTATATCAGCGGCGCGCGCGACGATATCGATCCCGCCGTGTTCGAAAGGCCGCTGGCCGCAGATATTCTCGAGAGTTTCATCGCAGAACCCGGGCCCTTCCCGCAATGGGGGCTGGATGCAGGTGGTCTGACAGGCCAGACCGGTGGTCTGACAGGCCAGACCGGTGGTCTGACAGGCCAGACCGGTGGTCTGGCCGGGATGATGGAACAGTGTCTTGATGCGCTGAAGAGGACCGGATGCGGCCTGATCTGTTCGGTCGCGATGTCGGCACCGGACTGGCCGTTTGCGGTGGAAAAGGTGCTGGTTCCCGATCTCGAAAATCCGGAAGGCAACCGTTTGCGCCCCTATGGACTGCGGGCGCTGCGGCAGGTTCTGGCCCGATGAAGGTCGTCTTTGCAGGCCCGACCGTGCCGGATGCAGCCAGCCTGTTTCCCGCGCTGGAGGTGCGCCCGCCCGCAAGGCAGGGAGATCTCTACCTCGCCTGCCAGCAGGGGGCGACGGTGATCGGGTTGATCGACGGCTATTTTGAATATGTGCAGTCGGTCTGGCACAAGGAAATTCTCTACGCCCTGTCCGGGGGCTGCCAGGTGCTGGGTGCGGCCTCGATGGGGGCGCTGAGGGCAGCGGAATGCGCAGCCTATGGCATGCAACCGATTGGCGTGATCGCCGACACCTATCTCAACGGCCTGCGCATCGATGACGCAGATGTCGCCCAGAGCCATGCGCCGGCGGAACTGGGCTATGCCGCGTTGAGTGAGCCGCTGGTCAATATCGACGCGACGCTGGATGCCATGCTGGACCGGGGACTGGTGACACCGGAGACCCATGCCGGGCTTGCCCGCGCCGCACGAGAGCTGTTTTTCAAGGATCGGACCTGGCCGGCAGTGGTCCGGCAGGCGTCGCGGGCCGGAATGCAGACGGACGAGACCTTGTTGCAGCAGGTACAATCGACCACCGTCAACCGCAAGAGGCTCGACGCGCTCCTGCTTCTGGACACCGTATCCGCGATGCCCGACAGGCTGGGTCCCTGCCCCAGCGACTGGACATTTCTGCAGACGCACGGGTTCAGGCAATATATTCAATCCTGTGATGATTAATAAAAAATAACAACCGCAGGAGTTGTGTCACGCTTGTGTCACGCGCATTCCGGTCCGTCCTCCCCTATGGTCCTCCTCACGCCACCGCATCCTGAAACATGCGGGGCACTGGGGATCGATACGCGTTCATGCAGGCCTGTTTGTTGCCAACGTGACGCGATGTTTGACCGGATGTCCCGGTACGCAGACCCGGGACAGGGATGAAGGATGGAATGATGGGTAAATTTAACGGCAGTTTCGGCCCTGACGACACCGAAATTGAAGACGAACTGAAAGAACTGGCGTCGCTCGCCCGGCTGGTGACCTTTGCCAAGCAGCGTGCCCATGCCTTGCAGGCCGAGTTTCCGGCCTATTGCCTGGATCTGGCACTGGGTGCCTTGCTTCAGGAAATGTATGCCGATGATGACATGACGGGTCTTCATGGCGAAGAACCGGAACCCGTGCGACTGGCCATGCCGCACTGATCCTGCTGTTCCGGCATGATTCGCCAGCAGCATCGCAAGCAAACTCCAAGCGACGCTCCCGTGATCAGGCCGATTGCGGGAGTTTTTCGTTTGGACCTCTAGAGTTTGTCAGGGAAAACACGCAAACGACGTTTTGCGTCTGGAATCCGGTTTTCCCGCTCAAACTTGTTTGAGCGCTCAAACTTGTTTGAGCGAAAAGACAAACGACAACAAGGGGAGCCAGAGTCTGGCTGGTTCAATATGAACCTGACAGACTCTAGCAGAAATGCAGATGCAGCCTGCCGCCCGACAGCGCAGCGATACGGCCATGCCTTCCACCCGACTGGATGAGAGAAACGTTTCAAAACACTTGCATCTATCGAGCAGAATCTCTGCCGCATCTGGCGTGACATGATGTCATTTTCATTAACCACAGTCCGTACTGTCAAAAATCTGTAACCCAAATGTGAAAGTGACGATCCAGTCAAACTGGAGGCATCAATGACACCGAAACTCACCCTCGCCACGCTCGCCCTGCTGGTTTCCGCCCCGGCCTTTGCGGCTGATCTCTCGGCTCCGGAAGCCGCTCCCGAGGCGCCGGCTGCGGCTGCACCCGCCGTCACCCATCCCTGGACCTTCAGCATCGAAGGCAGCCCGGAATTCTTCGCCATCGACCAGAAGCCCGGCACGCAAGCCAAGGAACAGGGCGCACTCGCCGATTTCTACGGCAAGCTCGGCCTCTCCTACACCTTCGACAACCACGTCGTGGTCGGCACCTCCTACCAGCTGACCGACAAGAAGAACCGCGCCGACGACGGCAGCTCGAAGGATGATACCTACGGCGACCAGATCGAGGCGACGCTCGGCTACAAGTACAAGATCGACACCTTCACCCTGACCCCCTCGGTCGGTCTCGGCTATGCCTTTGGCGCAACCGGCATTTATGGCGATGAAGCCACCCCTTCGAAGGACAATAATGCGGCTTACTACACCGTGTCGCTGGCCGGCGACTGGAAGCTCAACAAGCAGTGGACCTGGAACGTCTTCAACGCCCGCTGGCGCGATGCCTTCGGCTACACCTGGCAGACGCCGAAACTGTCGACCGGTATCACCTACAATGTCGACGACACCACCGCGCTCTACACCAATGTCGGCTATGCCTGGAAGAAGGTGAACTCGGGCACCGACCCGAACTTCTCCGACCTCGACGGCGACAAGTGGAATGTGGCTGTCGGCCTGAAGAAGTCGTTCTGATCCGGACAAGACCGGACAGCAAGGCGCGGCGGCCCCTGAACAGGCCGTCGCGCTGTTTCGTTTCCGGCGGCAACGAGCTGAATATCTTGTGACGCAGTCGCGCAAACACTGTCTGCGGAACAGCCGCGCCCATTTGTCCGCCCTGCACGCACGTTCGCTCGGGAAAACCGGATTCCAGACGCAAAACGTCGTTTGCGTGTTTTCCCTGACAAACTCTAGCGCAGCGAAAAATCGAAGCGGTAGCTTGCGGAAATCCCGACGGTCAGCTGGTTTTCCGACCCCTTCTGGCGGACAAGACTGCTGTCACCAGCTACTCCGACCATGTGCCTGTATTCGGAAAACAGGCTGGTGTCGACCGTATCGGTGGCTTTCCAGGTGATGGCACCGCCCGCGCCAACCGATTGCCAGCCGCTGGCAGGTGCATAGGGATCGAGACCGGAAGCGGCGGATTCGGTCGAATCCACCCCATAATAGGCCCTGCCATAGCCCTTTGAGGCCCAGGTGGCACGCGGACCGGCTGAAACCCGGATATCCGGCGTGAGATCGGCATAGGCGTCGACGGCGAGATCGACTACCTGGCCATCATGACTTCTGATGCCCTGTCTGAGTTCGGCGCGGGCGCGAATCATGTCGGCCGGATAGACCTCGAGAAAGCCGCCCGCCTCCGCGCCGAGTTTGACCTCGTGCAAGCCCTTGAGATCATCGGACAGCTTCTCGTCCCGACCGATGATCAGCTTCCCCGCGATCCCGGCCTTCACAATGCCGGAATCGTAAAGGGCGAGACCGGCACTGTCGTTGCGGGAGCTGAAGCGAGAGGACTGCCCCTGTCGGCCAAGGGAAATGATCGGGCTGAACAACAGTTTGCGCCCGCTGGCACCATCAAATTCGGGCCCATGCGCTACGGACCCGCCCAATGTCAGCGACCAGTCCCCCGCATAAAAAGGGCTGCCGTCGCCCGCAAGGCTTGCCTGAAGCGGCGAAACGGAAAAAACGAAGGCGGCGAAAAGAAAGCGGCTGCTCGACATCAGGTGGTCCTTGAACGCAATACTTAACCATAATGATTTCTTACAATAAATACGCCAATCCTTAAATTTGAGATAACCCTGCGCGCAACCCAGGACGGTATTGCGCGCAGCGGCCGCGCCGGGTCCTATGCCAGTATGTTGACCGCCCGTGCCGCGACAAGGGCAATGGTCATCAGGGAAATGGCGGATTCGGCCATCATCAGCAGCTTGGCGCGCGGCGACAGGGGCAAGGTATCGGTCGGTGAAAAGGCTGTGGCATTGGTGAAGGACAGGAAAAGATAGTCGATCAGGCCCGGCGACCAGTCGACAAAGGCCGGGTCGTCCAGGGTCATTTGCGGGAACAGGAAATCGGCGGTGCCATGCACCGACAATCCGCGATGGGCAGGTCCTCCCCGGTCGATTCCCCAGAACCACAGCGCGAAGGCAATGACATTCGTGCACCAGATATTGACGGCATCGATCAGCAGGCTTTGCGCCGGTCCGGCATGGCCGCCCAGCAGCGCCTTGATCAAAAAGTAGAGCGCAATGAAATTCAGCGCGGTGATGAGCACGGTCAGCATCATCGCCGCGCGGCGGATCCGCCGCCGGCCGCGGGCGACCAGATGAAAATGGTCGGTTGTGGAGGCATGTTTGGCCCTGGTCTGCGCCCAGGCCGTTGCCACGGACAGCGGGGCAAGCAGCGACAATTCAAACACGGGCGCCAGCCATCGCGCGCCGAGTGAAAAATCATTGACCAGCAGCAGTTGCAATGCCGCAACAACAATTATGGCCGCCCGTGCAAACCAGAAATCAAAAGCATGGGTGTGGGGTGTGCGGTGCGGGTGCTGGGCTGCTGCATCCAGGTTTTGCATGGGAGGCCTGAGGCTGGAGAGACGGGCACGACAATCCTTATACCAAGGATCACGGATGGGAACCCTGGTATTAATCCCGGCCCCTGCCTGCGGCAAGCGAGCTTGCGGATTGCCGGGCCGGACAGCTTGCCGCGACATTCGGTCTTTCTCCCGGGTGCTTCCCCCCCCCCCATCTCAAAACGCCTCTTGACGTGACCCGCGCGGCAATCGAAAAGACAGCCATGCGGACGTGGCGAAACTGGTAGACGCAAGGGACTTAAAATCCCTCGGCCTATGGCTTTACGGGTTCGACCCCCGTCGTCCGCACCAGATTATTTGAGTCTGGATATGGCGCCACCGTCAGAGGCCACCGCTCTGAACGTGACCGACAAGGGTGCCGTGACGACAGCGCCAGGACAAATTTCTCTGAATTCATTCAGAATAACCAAAATTGGGTGACGGGAAAGGCACAAGCAATTTGCGGTAAATTCCTGGCTGCGCTAGCGTGGCGCGCAATAGGACACATCGGAACGCGTGCGATGGTCAGGAAAACCCGTGATGTCAGCCAGGCATCCGGCTTCGTGAACAGGTCATCCGCTCCGCTGCAACATTGTCTCACATGAAAGGACAAAATTACGTGCGCGCTCCTCCCCGCATTCTGCGGCTCCTGTCGTCCGTTGCCCTCAGCGCTTCGCTGGCCCTGTCACCGCTGACCTTCAGGAGCCATTTCGAAGGCCTGCCCCTGTCGGAGGCCGCTGCCGCGACACCGGCGAAATTGTCGGCCGCGCAGATGATGATCAAGATGGAACAGTCCCTGGTGCTGATCTCCCAGCGCCTGAAGGCACGACCGGCCAAGGAGCGCGTCCGCTCGGCACCGCTGGTCAAGGCGCTGATTGACAGTTCCAAAGCCTTGAGGGCGGTCAAGGCCGCGGCGGCGGCAAAGAACAACAAGGCGCTCGCGTCGGCGCTTCCAAAAGCCTCTGCCGCCATCGCGCGCCTCGACAATGCCTTTCGCCTTTCCGGCATAAGGGCAAAGGAAGTGGCCATTGGCGTTTCATCCCTGCAAAGCCTGTGGCGTGATTACCTGAAGCGCTCGCCCGGCAGCAAGACCGGGGCAAGCAAGTCAAAGGCTGTCGCCAATGCCCGCCGCATCAGCGGCATGCGCAAGCAGCTGGCAACGATTTCGAAGCGGCGCGGCAGCGATCCGCGTGCGCGCTACGAATTTGCCGAAATGCAGCGCCGCCTTGACCGCGCCGAAGCGGCCAACCGCTCGCTGAACAACCAGTGGCTGGCGACAATCCTGTTGTCGGAAGCGCTCGGCATCTATTCCGGCTACTATGACTATGTGGTCGTCTATCATCCCGCCGACGTGGTCTATTATCAGGAATCCTATTCCTATTTCTCGGCAGAGGTCCGTTATTCCTATGTCGAATATTCCAGCTATTATAATTCCTATTCCTGGTCCTATTACGACACACCCGTCGTCGTCGCCGATTCCTACGATTTCGGCATGAATGGACGGGAATACCAGCGTTTTGAAAATAGTTACGCGTCTTCCTACGAGCATTATGAAAGCGTCACCCAGACGACGATCGTCAACACGCAGGAAATCACCCAGATCAATACGGCCAATACGCAGATCGAAACCCAGGCGGCTGAGGTCAGGAGCGTGGCGGACGTGCCGAATCCGACGGTGGACAATGTCGAGGTGGTCGATGACAAGGTTGCGGCCGACAGTTTCATCGAAACACCCCCTGTCGCGGAAGCAGCCACTCTTCCGGAAGATACAACGGCAGTAGAGCCCGCAGTTGCCGAACCGGTGGCCGACACCCAGGCCGCCCCCGCCGCCGATGACGCCAGCACTCCGGCCCCCGAAGCCCAGCCCGACCAGCCGGCTGCGGCGGAACAGCCAGCCCCGGCGGAAGAGCCAGCCCCGGCGGAACAACCCGCCCCGGCGGAACAACCCGCCCCGGCGGAACAACCCGCCCCGGCGGAAGAGCCGCAGGCAGACCAGCCGGCTCCTGCCGAAGAGCCACAGGCCGAACCGGCACCCGCCGAGGAACCGCAGGCAGACCAGCCGGCCCCTGCCGAGGAGCCGCAGGCCGAACCGGCCCCTGCCGAGGAGCCACAGGCTGAAGAGCCGGCCCCGGCGGAAGAGCCGCAGGCCGACCAGCCGGCCCCTGCCGAGGAGCCACAGGCTGAAGAGCCGGCCCCTGCCGAGGAACCGCAGGCTGAAGAGCCGGCCCCTGCCGAGGAACCGCAGGCTGAAGAGCCGGCCCCTGCCGAGGAGCCGCAGGCTGAAGAGCCGGCCCCTGCCGAGGAACCGCAGGCTGAAGAGCCGGCCCCTGCCGAGGAGCCGCAGGCTGAAGAGCCGGCCCCTGCCGAGGAGCCACAGGCCGAGGAGCCAGCCCCCCCCCGCCGAGGAGCCACAGGCTGAAGAGCCGGCCCCTGCCGAGGAGCCACAGGCCGAGGAGCCAGCCCCGGCAGAAGAAGCCCCGGCGGAGGAGGCCCCCTCGTCCGACGGCTGCGCGGATGGCCAGGATTGCTCGCAGTAAGCTGCACCCCTGCGCGATCGACAAAAAAAGAAAACCCGATGCCTGTGAGAAGGCATCGGGTTTTTTACTGTTCGATATCCCGCAGACGATCTGATCGCCCATCCGGGCAAGCCTCTGGGTGCTGTCCGGTTCACATTGATTGAACCGGACAAACTTTACGCCAGCAACTGATTGCGCTGCCAGATCGGGCGAATCACCGGATGACTGGTGACGTGGTCGATCAGCACGCCCAGTCCCGGAAACACCTCACGGAAACCTTCGAGATTTTCCTCCCAGCTCATCAGCATCGTGGCATAGATGTCGACGGCGCTCATGGTTTCGCCCAGAATGAAGGGACCATTGTTGAGATTGGTCGCCAGCACCGCAAATTCCCGGGTCAGTCGCGCCACGGCAGCGCTGCGCACGGCCTCGCCACCATCGGGGTCGGTCGTGTAGCGGCCCGGATAGAACTTGTTGAGCGAGGTCGGGTAGACTGCGGAGGCGAGGAAGGCCATCCAGCGCAGGTAGCGGGGACGCAAGGGGCTGTCGACTGCCGGTGCCAGACCGGCCTTTGGCACGAGATCGGCGAGATAGAGCAGAATTGCCGAGGATTCCGTCATGACATCGCCATTTGGCAGTTTCAGCACCGGCACCTGGCCGAGCGGATTGACCGAGATCAGCACCGGGTCCGGCCCGCTATCGGCAAACAGCACCACATCCTGGCGCGTGTAGTCCAGTCCGGACAGGGCAAGCACGGCTTCGCAGGCAACAGAACCGGATCCGGTGCTGGCATAAAGTGTAAACGACATCAAATTTCTCCCATGGCGTCCGGTACTGTCAAAATGACTTCAGACGCTGAACTGTTCTAAAATGGACGAATTTCTGGCGTCCGGTCAACTGCCCATGAAAATGGCGCGCCCCGGAAACCGGAGCGCGCCCTGGAAATGGACCTTCGACAGTCCGTTTTAGGCGGTGACCTTGGCGGTGACCTTGGCCACATGTTCGCCCTGGAAGCGGGCCGCGTCCAGCTCGTTGGCAGACGGCATGCGCGAGCCGTCGCCGCCGGTGATGGTCGAGGCACCATAGGGCGAGCCGCCGGTGATTTCAGTCAAGGTCATCTGGCCCTGGAAAGCATAGGGCAGGCCGACAACAACCATCCCGTGGTGGAGCAACGTCGGCAGGAAGCCGAGGATGGTGCTTTCCTGACCACCATGCTGGGTGGCCGATGACGTGAAGACCGAGCCGACCTTGCCGACCAGCGCACCCTTGGCCCAGAGGCCGCCGGTCTGGTCGATGAAGGCGCGCATCTGCGAGGCCACCGTGCCGAAGCGGGTGCCGGCACCAAAGATGATCGCGTCGTAATT
The DNA here is from genome assembly GCF_963457605.1 of uncultured Gellertiella sp. Classification (GTDB taxonomy): domain Bacteria; phylum Pseudomonadota; class Alphaproteobacteria; order Rhizobiales; family Rhizobiaceae; genus Gellertiella. Next base: position 3,925,423 of record NZ_OY735139.1, on the reverse strand, counting down.
GGCAAGATCGTCCGGTGCGGCAACGGGGGCTGCCTGATCCATCTTGAAATGCGCGGCGCGCGCCACATCATCCGGAACCGTTTCGGGAACACGCTTGACGTCAACCTCGGCACCGGCAGCGCGGGCACCTTCGGCAACCGCATGGGCCATGGTTTCGATATGGCCGTAGACCGAATGATAGAGAACGAGAATTTTTGCCACGATGAGGCTCCTTGCCTGTTGCTGAAACTGTCCGTCGGCACCTCCTGCAAAAGGACTGTGCGACCGGTCTCGCACCACATCTAGGGCAGCGCGGCTGGAGGGATAAGGGGTTCCACCTGAGACGCACTGTTCAGCGCCAGACGCCTTGCCACCCGCCATGCCGTGCAAGCGACAGCGGGCTCGAACCGGATTGTGCATTGCAAACACCGGCATTGACGCTAGAGTCTGTCTGGTTCACATTGAACCAGACAGACTCTAATTCTCTTTGTTTTCGTTTGTCTTTTCGGGAAAACCGGATTCCACTTTTCCCTGACAAACTCTAGATTTCCAGCCAGACATCCGTCCACAGGAAACCGCATCCATGTCCTCCGCTTCTCCCGCCATCGTCACCGCTGCCATTGTCGCCATCGGCGACGAGCTTCTCTCCGGTCGCACCCGCGACAGCAATATCGGCCATCTCGCCAGTGTTCTCACGGCAAGCGGCATCGATCTCAAGGAAGTCCGCATCGTTGCCGACGACGAGGAGGCAATCATCGAGGCGGTCAATACCCTGCGCAGTCGCCATGATTATCTGTTCACGTCAGGCGGCATCGGCCCGACCCATGACGACATCACCGCCGATGCGATCTCGAAAGCCTTCGGGCTGCCCTGCGAACATGATGCGGCGGCGCTGAAACTGCTTGGCGACATGTATGCCGGGCGCGGCATCGCATTCACCGAAGCCCGACAGCGGATGGCACGGATGCCGCGCGGTGCCCGGCATATTCCCAACCCGGTATCGACGGCACCCGGCTTCATCGTCGGCAATGTGCATGTGATGGCCGGCGTGCCGCAGGTGTTCGTGGCGATGGTGGAAGCGGTGGTGCCGACCCTTCGCAGCGGGGCCACCATGCATTCGCGCAGCGTCGCAAGTCCGTTTGGTGAAGGCGACATCGGCACCGCGCTCGGCGCGGTGCAGGCCGCCCATAAGGAAACGGCGATAGGCTCCTATCCCCGATATCACGGCCGCAGTTTCTCGACGGAAATCGTCATACGCGCCCGGTCCGAGGCCGATTGCATTGCCGCCGCCGCTGCGGTCGAGGATATGATTGCCCGCATTCGCGCCGAAAAACAGGCCCCGGCCCCGGTAATGGACGCCTGAAACCGCTCCCGCCCCCTCCTTTTCATGAAAAGCGCCCGGCCTTGATTGAAATCAAAGGCCGGGGTCAGCCGAGGCCTATGCTGCTCCCGACAACAAAGCGCTGAATGTTCCGCTTCGTTTGGAAACCGAACCCTGCGCTGCGCGTTACACGTCTACCGCCAGCGTGGCGGACTGTTGCAGCCCCGAGATGATGAGGAGTCCACCATGGCTTACAAAACGATTGTCTGCGTTCTCACCAATGCCAGGAACGCACCGCATGTACTGAACTGCGCAATCGATATTGCCCGTCATCACCAGGCCCATCTGATCGGTCTGCATGTCGAGCAGATTTCGGTCGCGATGCTGTCGGCACCGATGGCGATGCCCGATCCTGCCGGCATCCAGATCTTGCAGGATGCGGCCCGCGAGCAGAGCGAAGAACTGAAGGCGATCTTCGAGGAGACCTGCCGCCGCGAGGCGATCTCCGGCGAATGGCGCAATTTCGTCTCCATGTCCGGCTATGGTTCCGGCAACAGTTCGGAAACCCTGCATTGCGCCGATCTGATCATCACCGCCCAGTCCGATCCGTCCTATGCCAGCGACGATACGGAAATCGAACAGTTCCTGTTTGAAAGCGGACGTCCGGTCTTGCTGGTGCCCTATGTGTTTACGCAAGCCAAACCGGTCCGCCGCGTGCTGATCGGCTGGAATGGCACACGGCAGGCGACCCGTGCCGTGTTCGACGCCATGCCCTTCCTGAAAGAAGCGTCTGTCGTCGAGGTCTTCACCATCGATCCCGAGGATTCGCCCGCGCAAAATCCCGAACTGGCCGGAGCCGAAATCGCGGCAACCCTTGCCCGCCACGGCGTGCGCGCCGAAGTGGTCTCGGTGGCCAGCGAAGGCCTTTCCGCCGGTACCGTTCTGGAAAACCGGCTGGCCGAGAGTTCCATCGACCTGCTGGTGATCGGTGCCTTCGGCAAGAGCCGGCTGCGGGAGCTGGTGTTTGGCGGCGTGACCCGCACCGTGCTCGATTCGATGACGGCCCTGACGCTGATGTCGCGCTGAGGCCAGAACCCGGTCAACAGGGTTGCGGCGGCGCAAGAAGCTGCCGCACCCTGCCGGTTGCCAGGGCGATTTCACGACATCACGGTCCGTTCACACAAATTGGTGTTGCCACCACTCAAGGACTGGGAAATAAGCAGGTCTCCCTGCTTCGCCAGTGTCCCTGAGGATGTCTATTGCCGTTTGATTTCGCAAAACTCCGGAAGAATCTGCAATTCGGCTCCGGCCTGATCATGGGCTGGTTCATCCTTGGGCATTTCACCAATCACGCGCTGGGGCTGGTATCGCTTGAGGCGATGGAAGCCATGCGCGAAGGCATGGAGGGGATGTGGCGCTCGGCACCCGGCACCATCCTTCTTTATGGGGCCATTCTCACCCATTTCTGTCTGGCACTCGACAGTCTCTATCGTCGCCACACGCTGAAGATGCCCGCCATCGAACTGTTGCGGCTGCTGCTTGGCCTCAGCCTGCCCTTTCTGATTGCCGTGCATATCGTTCTTACCCGGATCGACTACAGCCTGTCGGGTTTTGATGGGGGCTATCCCGCCGTTCTCACCCATATGGCGAAAAGCCGGGTGACGATCCTGCGCCAGAGCGTGGCACTGGTGGTAGCCTGGACGCATTTTTGCCTGGGCCTCTGGTACTGGATGCGCAATCGCAACTGGTACAAGTCCGCACGGCTGCCGCTGTATACGGTGGCGATCCTGCTGCCGGTCCTCTCCCTGCTCGGCTATTCCCAGGGGTTGCGCAGCAACAATCTGCCCCGCACCAATGCCTGGTTCATGAGCCAGCCGACCGATCCGCTGGTGCTGCTGCAGATCCAGAACTGGATCTACGCCTTCCTCGCTTTGTCGCTGGGGGCAGTGTTGCTGATCCGGCTCGTGCCGAGAGGTGGCCGGGTACGGATCACCTATCCCGATGGCGGCATCGTATCGGTGGAGGCCGGCACCAGCATTCTCGAAGCCAGCCGCCTGTCCAACCGCCCGCATCTGTCGGTCTGTGGCGGGCGGGGCCGGTGTTCCACCTGCCGCGTCAAGGTGATGGGCGGGCTTGAGGGACAACCGGAGCCGAGTGCGCTTGAAAAGGCGACGCTGGAACGGATCGGCGCGCCCGCCAATGTCCGGCTCGCCTGCCAGTTCCGCCCGGACCGCGACCTGTCGATTTCCCCGGTACTGAGGGCCGCGCCGAATGCCAGCCGTGCCAGCGCCGCGCGCGAAAATGCCGGTGGCCGCGAGCGGCAGCTCGCCATCCTGTTCTGCGATCTCAGGGAATTCACCCGCCTGTCGGAGGAGAAACTGCCGTTTGACACGATGTTCCTGCTCAACCGCTATTTCGAAATGGTCGGCGAAGCCGTGGAGCAATCTGGCGGGGTCATCGACAAGTTCATTGGCGACGGCGCGCTGATCATATTCGGCCTCAATGACGCCTTCCGCACCGCCTCGATCAAGGCGATCACCGCCGCCGTCCGGATTTCGCAAGGGATCGAGGATCTCAACCAGACATTCAAGGGCGAGCTGAAGCGACCATTGCGGGTGGCGATGGGCATGCATGGCGGCCCCGCCATCATCGGTCGGGTCGGCTATGGCGAGACGTCGGAACTGACCGTGGTCGGCGACACCGTCAACACCGCCAGCAGGCTTGAGGGCGTGGCCAAGGAACATGATGCGCAGCTTGCGATTTCCGCCGAAATTCTCGAAGGGGCCGGCCTCAAGGTCGAAGCAACCCGCCATCAGGACATTCAGCTGCGCGGCCGGGCCCAGCCGGTATCGACAATGATTTTCGACGATGCGCGCGAACTCAGCCGTTTCCTCTACGCATCGCTTTGAAATCGATTTCACCTGCGCAACACCGGCCTTCTTGCCAAGCGCCGCCGAAATCCGCTATTTGCGATCTTTCTGTTGAAATGTCGATCTCAGGGGTCCTCCATGTCGCTTCCCGATAAAGCCTTTCCCGTTTCCTGGGACCAGTTCCACCGCGATGCCCGGGCGCTTGCCTGGCGTCTTGCCGGGCTCGGTCAGGAGTTCAAAGCCATCGTCTGCATCACCCGCGGTGGCCTGGTGCCGGCGGCGATCATCTCCCGCGAACTGAATATCCGGCTGATCGAAACGGTCTGCATCGCCTCTTACCATGACTATGATTCGCAGGGCGAACTGCATGTGCTGAAGGGGGTTACCCCGTCGCTGATGGAGAATGGCGGCGAAGGGGTACTGATCATCGACGACCTCACCGACACCGGCAAGACCGCCGAACAGGTCCGCGCCATCCTGCCCCGGGCGCATCTCGCCTGCGTCTATGCCAAGCCCAAGGGCGTGCCGATGGTGCATACGTTTGTCACCGAGGTCAGCCAGGATACCTGGATCTACTTCCCGTGGGACATGGGTTTCACCTATCAGGAACCGATTGCCAAGGGCAGCCGGGGCTGACACGTTCGATAGCCGCAGGCATCTTGAGGGCAGGCAACCGGCAACGGTCCCTGCCCTCCCTCGTTTCAGCGCGGCCCTTTGCCGTTTCAGCGCGGCAAGTCGCGTTTGAACGGCACCGCGTCCGGGTCGATGTCCACCTCCAGTTCACGCGCATAGCGGTGACCGGCATAGACGGCGTGGACGATCATGGCGGGGCTCAGCGCATCGCCAATGGCTGTCACCGTCTTTACCCCCGCATCGGTCCAGGCATCTCCCCGCGCCGTCAACGCGGTGAAAAGGTCGAGCTGCGGTTCGCGGCTGGCGATCACCACGACATGATCGGCCCCGATCTCGTGGCGGGTGCCGGTGACACCGTCGGCCCAGGCAAATCTGCCCGCTGAAATGTCCAGCGCCTCACCCCGCGTGACGATCCTCACCCCGCGTTCCACCAGCCGCCGCTCGGTAAAGCCCTGTTCCAGCGTGTTCTGGGTCCAGTAGGCAACCAGCGATGCGGGCGTGACAAGGGTCACCCGGCAGCCCTCGCCGGCAAGCTTTTCGGCAATCGCGCTGCCGACCGCATAGTGCTCGTCGTCATAGACCACCACCGGTCCCGACAGGCTGCGGCCATCGAAAATGTCGTCGGGCGTCAGCACGCTTGCGCCCTCGGCCACCGGAATGCCGCGGGGATGGGCGCGGCCACGGCCGTTGCGGCGGTAGCGGGCACCGGTGGCGATGGCGACATGGGCGGCACCGAAGGCAAGCACGTCTTCCGAGGTCATAAAGCTCGCCCTGTAGACCTCGACATTGTTCAGTTTTTCGATCTGCCCCAGCCGGTAATCGGCGACGCGCTGCCAGGTGCGCAGGCCGGGAAGCGCCGATTCGCGGGCGACACGCCCACCCGGCACCTCGCGGGCATCCGCCAGCGCCACCTCATAGCCGCGCTTGCCGAGCTGATGGGCGGCTTCAAGGCCCGCAGGGCCTGCCCCGATCACCAGCACCCGCTGGTCGGTGGTTTTGGGCGCGATGCGTTCGGGATGCCAGCCGCGCCGCCATTCCTCGCCCATGGTCGGGTTCTGCGTGCAGCGCAGCGGCACCGACTGCATGTCGCCTGCCACGCAGATATTGCAGCCGATGCATTCCCTGATGTCGTCGCTGCGCCCTTCGGAAATCTTCGCCGGCAGGAAGGGATCGGCAATCGATGGCCGGGCGGCCCCGATGAAATCCAGCACGCCCGACCGGATCTGCTCCACCATCGCATCCGGCGAGGTAAAGCGCCCGACGCCGACCACCGGCTTCGTGGTCAGCGCCTTCAGTCCGCGCACGAAGGGCTCCTGAAACCCCTCGCCGGAATAACGGGCGGTGCTGGAATCGCGCGACCACGAGCCCATGCAGAAATCCCAGAGATCGGGCAATTCGGCGAGCATGCCGACGATATCCTCGATTTCCGCCCGCTCAAGCCCGCCGGTCACCCCGGTTTCCTCCACCGCCATGCGCAGCGGCACCGCGCAATCGCTGCCGACGGCATCACGGGTATCTTCGAGCAGTTCCTTCAGGAAGCGGACGCGGTTTTCCAGCGATCCCCCATAGTCGTCGGTGCGGTCATTGGTGGCGCGCGACAGGAATTGCTGGGTCAGGGTCAGCCCGTGCCCGGCATAGACATAAATGAGATCATATCCGGCCTTGCGGGCCCGAAGCGCAGCATTGCGGTGCCAGCGGCGGATCGCCTTGAGGTCCTGCCTGTCGACCGCGCGGGACTGGGTGGGCTCCAGCCATTCGGAATTGACCGGCATATGGCTGACACCCAGCGGCGGCAGGCGCGAGGCGAGATTGGTGCGCGGCCCGTTATAGACAAGCTCGATCCCGGCCAGCGCCCCCCCGGCATGGATCGCCTCCACCACCCGCTCATGGGCGAAGATATCCCGGTCTTCCCAGAGCCGGCCTTCGATGGAGGGGGCGACTTCGCTCGAAGGATGGATTTCCACCTCTTCCGTACAGACCACCGCCCAGCCCCCCGCCGCCTTCATGCCACGCATGCCCGCCAGCGCCGAGGGCTCGCGATGCCCCATGCCGTTGCAGTGGGGCACCTGGTAGAACCGGTTGCGGGCAAGCTTCGGGCCGATGACCAGCGGTTCGAACAGAATGTTGTGGCGGGGATCACGCATGGAGCGGCGGAACCTCTTGTTGCACGGTTGAATAATTATTCGGGATTCGAACCGCGAAAGCGTCCCCTGTCAATGGGGGGTCCGGCCCGGATGTGCCAGACCGATGCATGGCCTCTGTGTTGTCCGGATCTCTCCGCGCAGCACACCGCAACCGGGCCATCATCACAGAGTGAATCAACAGGTTCCGAGGCTGCGTGAGGAAAGCCATGTTACCAATTGTAAATGATGGATAATATGTTTCCCTATTGGTCGCGAACATGGGCCTCGCGCCAGGTCGGCCCATAGTGTGATCAGGGAAAGAGTCGACAGAACGGCATCGCAGAAGGCTTGCGCCCGGGCGAAATCCCTCGGGTTGCGCAAGACAGACAGGTAAGGATCTCCTCAGCCTCTGTTCCTGAGCGCAGAACATATCATGAGCGCACTAGAGACTGTCTGGTTCACATTGAACCAGACAGTCTCTAGTGGAATGAATTTGACATTCGATGCCCATTCGCCGCGATCTCGAGGATCGAATGTCAAATTCGTAAATTCCACTAGAATCATAGTGTTACTAGTGGTTTTCATGATTCCGACATTTGCTCTCGAGGGTAAAGCGGACGGTAGAAAATGTCGGAATCAAACCACTAGCGCTCCTTGCTTTCGTTTGTCAGATCGGGAAAACCGGATTCCACTTTTCCCTGACAAACTCTAGGTCCCTTGCCCTGTCCGGATTCGGCACAGGTTCCTTTATATGCGCTCGAATTTGATCACCCAATCCGGGTATATCTGATCGACATCCACCCACCGAGACTGAAGGGAATGGCTGTCAAGCCCAAATTCCGCCTTCGGCCCGTCATCTTTTTTTCATATTCATTTGTCGCAAATCCGGTCCATTCGGGTCGTTTTATCGGCTTGCGGGCAGAAGAATGCCGCGAAGGCTGCCCGCAAGTTTTTGATTTACCGGGGAAACTTCCGTTTCCCCGTTTTCCACAGGCCGCAAGCACAAGATATTGTGGTTAACATTCCCCCAAGAACCAGTGCTTGACGGAATCAGCCGTTTCAAACTTAATGGATGATAGTTGCGGGCGGCGGCTGAACCAGTTGTAACGAGGCCGGTTCAATACCAGACAAGCAGGGACAGATGTGGAATTCCGTTTTCCTCGGGGAAACGGGACCGTTGAAGCCCTGCGCCAAATTCTGGCTATCCCTCCCCCAGGCGGACGCAGGCAGGCAGGGTAAATTTACGGAGTTGGCAAAAAATCTGTGAACACTATATTTAGTGTTTGCGCACCAGGATCAGCACTATATAGAGGGTCCAATCACAGAGACCCAACCATTTCCAGGGAACAGCACTCTGGCTCGCGCATGGATGTCGCGGGCCGGGACGGAAGCTATTTTGCGCCTTTGCGAGGAGGCGCCACGAACAAGGATTGACGCACATGCGCATCGAACGGCGTTTCACCAGGTCTGGCCAGTCCCCCTATGCGGAGATCCCGTTCCGCAAGGCGACGAGCGAGATCAAGAACCCCGATGGCTCCGTTGTATTTCGTCTGGCCGACATTGACGTTCCCGAGCAGTTTTCGCAGGTTGCCGCCGACATTCTGGCGCAGAAATATTTCCGCAAGGCCGGAATCCCCGCCCGCCTGAAAAAGGTCGAGGAAAACAGCGTTCCCTCCTGGCTGTGGCGTTCGGAAGCCGACAAGGCAGCCCTCGCCGAACTGCCGAAGGACGAGCAGTACGGCTCCGAAATCGATGCGCGCCAGGTCTTTGACCGGCTGGCCGGCACCTGGACCTACTGGGGCTGGAAGGGCAATTACTTCGCCTCCGAGGAAGATGCCCTCGCCTTCCGCGACGAGCTTGCCTACATGCTCGCCACCCAGCGCGTCGCGCCCAACAGCCCGCAATGGTTCAACACCGGCCTGCACTGGGCCTATGGCATCGATGGCCCCGGTCAGGGCCATTTCTATGTCGATCCCTTCACCGGCAAGCTGGTGAAATCGAAATCCGCCTATGAGCATCCCCAGCCGCATGCCTGCTTCATCCAGGCGGTCGAGGACGATCTGGTCAACGAAGGCGGCATCATGGATCTCTGGGTGCGCGAGGCGCGCCTGTTCAAATATGGCTCCGGCACCGGCTCCAACTTCTCGTATCTGCGCGGCGAAGGCGAAAAGCTGTCCGGCGGCGGCCGTTCCTCCGGCCTGATGAGCTTCCTGAAGATCGGCGACCGCGCGGCGGGTGCCATCAAGTCCGGCGGCACCACCCGCCGTGCGGCAAAGATGGTGGTTGTCGATATCGACCATCCCGATATCGAGGATTACATCAACTGGAAGGTCAAGGAAGAGCAGAAGGTTGCCGCCCTCGTCACCGGTTCGAAGATCGTGGCCCGGCACCTGAAGGCGATCATGAAGGCCTGCGTCAATTGCGAGGCCGACAATGACGATTGCTTCGAGCCGAGCCGCAACCCGGCGCTGAAGCGCGAAATCCGCGCGGCCAAGAAGGACCAGGTGCCGGAAAACTACGTCCAGCGCGTTATCCAGTTCGCCCGCCAGGGCTATACGAGCATGGAATTCAAGACCTATGACACGGACTGGGATTCCGAGGCCTATCTGACCGTCTCCGGCCAGAACTCCAACAATTCCGTCTCGATCAAGGACGACTTCTTGCGCGCCGTCGAGGCAGACGGCACGTGGAACCTCACCGCCCGCAAGGACGGCAAGGTGATGAAGACCCTGAAGGCGCGTGATCTCTGGGAACAGATTTCCTATGCCGCCTGGGCCTCGGCCGATCCGGGCCTGCATTTCAACACGACGATGAACGACTGGCACACCTGCCCGGCAGCGGGACCGATCCGGGCCTCTAACCCCTGCTCGGAATACATGTTCCTCGACGACACCGCCTGCAACCTCGCCTCGCTGAACCTGCTGCAGTTCAAGGATGCCGGCACCAAGCGCATCCAGATCGAAGATTACGAACATGCCTGCCGCCTGTGGACGGTGGTGCTCGAAATCTCGGTGATGATGGCGCAGTTCCCCTCGCGCCAGATTGCCGAGCGCTCCTATGAATACCGCACACTCGGGCTTGGCTATGCCAATATCGGCGGCCTGCTGATGTCTTCCGGCACTCCCTATGACAGCGACGAAGGCCGCGCCATTGCCGGCGCGCTGACCGCCATCATGACCGGTATATCCTATGCCACCTCGGCGGAAATGGCTGCCAAGCTCGGCACATTCCCGAACTTCGCACCCAACCGCGACAACATGCTGCGCGTCATGCGCAACCATCGCCGCGCGGCCTATGGCGAAAGTGCCGGCTATGAGGCGGTTGCCGTCAATCCCGTGCCGCTGGTCCATGGCGATTGCTCCGACATCACGCTGGTCGCCCATGCCATGGCCGCCTGGGACCGGGCGCTGGAGCTTGGCGAAAAGCATGGCTATCGCAACGCCCAGACCACCGTCATCGCGCCCACCGGCACGATTGGCCTGGTTATGGACTGCGACACCACCGGCATCGAACCGGATTTCGCGCTGGTGAAATTCAAGAAGCTCGCCGGTGGCGGCTATTTCAAGATCATCAACCGCGCCGTGCCGGAAGCGCTGCGGGCGCTTGGCTACTCCGAATCGCAGCTGGCCGAGATCGAGGCCTATGCGGTCGGCCATGGCAATCTCAACCAGGCCCCGGGCATCAACCCCTCCAGCCTGCGCGCCAGGGGCTTTACCGACGAGAAGATCGATGCGGTCAATGCCGCGCTGAAGAGCGCCTTCGACATCAAGTTCGTCTTCAACCAGTGGACGCTGGGTGCCGACTTCCTGAAATCGGCGCTGAAGGTCGGCGACGAGCAGATGAATGCCGTCGACTTCAACCTGCTCGACCATCTCGGCTTCTCCCGCAAGGAGATCGAGGCTGCCAATATCCATGTCTGCGGGGCGATGACGCTGGAAGGCGCGCCGTTCCTGAAGAGCGAGCATCTGCCGGTCTTCGACTGCGCCAATCCCTGCGGCAAGATCGGCAGGCGCTATCTGTCGGTGGACAGCCATATCCGGATGATGGCAGCAGCCCAGCCCTTCATCTCGGGCGCGATCTCCAAGACCATCAACATGGCCAATGACGCGACCGTCGACGACTGCAAGAACGCCTATCTCCTGTCCTGGAAGCTGGGGCTGAAGGCCAATGCGCTCTATCGCGATGGCTCCAAGCTTTCCCAGCCGCTCAATGCCTCGCTGATCGAGGACGAGGATGGCGAGGACCAGATGGAGGAATTCCTGGCCCAGCCGGTGGCGGCCCAGGCCGTCACCATCACCGAAAAGATCGTCGAGCGGGTCATCGAAAAGGTCGTGCATGGCCGCGACAAGCTGCCGAACCGCCGCCAGGGCTATACCCAGAAGGCGATCGTCGGTGGCCACAAGGTCTATCTGCGCACCGGCGAATTCGGCGATGGCCGTCTCGGCGAGATCTTCATCGACATGCACAAGGAAGGCGCCGCCTTCCGGGCGATGATGAACAACTTCGCCATCGCCATCTCGCTCGGCCTGCAATATGGCGTGCCGCTGGAAGAATATGTGGAGGCCTTCACCTTCACCAAGTTCGAGCCGGCCGGCATGGTGCAGGGCAATGACGCCATCAAGAATGCCACCTCCATTCTCGACTACGTCTTCCGCGAACTCGCCGTCTCCTATCTCGGACGCCACGATCTCGCCCATGTCGACACGTCGGACTTCAGCAATACCGCGCTGGGCAAGGGCATCCAGGAAGGCAAGACCAACCTGCTTTCGACGGGCTGGACCCGTGGCCACAAGCCGACGCTGGTCTCCGGCAACACCATGCCGCTTGCCGAGCCGAAGGGGGCCGCAACCGCTGCACCGGCCAAGGCTTCAGCGCTTGGCAATGTCACCGCCTTTGCAGGCTCCGCCGCCCGCAAGCTGGAAACGACGGTCGCCATTTCCGCCTCCGAAGTCGTCTCCTTCAAGCGCGACTATGAAGAGCGCGCCGCCGAACTGGCCGAAGAGATCGCTGACGAAGGGCTGATCGAAGCGGCAAGCTCCGACGCCACCGCCCTCTTCTCCGACAAGGCCGCCGCCGAAGCCGCCTCCGCCAAGAAACTCGAATCCGAACGCCGCGCCCGCTCGATCATGCAGGGCTATACCGGCAACATGTGCTCGGAATGCCAGAACTTCACCATGGTCCGCAACGGCACCTGCGAGAAGTGCGACACATGCGGCAGCACGAGCGGGTGCAGTTGAGGGGGCGTTACGTTGGGCTGTTTGCATGAGAAACAAGCGTGAGTCTTGGACAAACGGGACGCTGAAAATGGCCAAACGTTAAAATGACAATACCGGACGCCTGCGGGCGTCCGGAAGGCTGCTTCAATCGGCAGGCTAGCCTTCTCGCCGCGTGGAGAGACCGCCAGTCACGCACCAATGCCACGTCCTGCCCCGCCCCCTACTTCCCCGCCAAAATCCGCTTGCTGAACGCATTGGTAAATTCCACCCCGGTTCCATCCGGATTGGCCTCGGCCAGGACCACGTCCATGCTGGTGCCGGTGATGTTGACGACGGCGAAGCCGCCCATGAAGGCGGCGACGGGTTTGATGATGTCGATGCCTTCGCGGTTGTAGATCATCGGGGTGGCGTGCTGGTGGCCGTGGAAGAGGCCGACGACATTATAGGGCCTGATCGCCGCAATCAGCTGCGCGCGGTCCTGGTCTGACCACCAGTGCGGCTTGCCGGTTCCCACGTCATCGAAAACATGCCGGGTCTTGTCCCAGCGTTCGATGGAGAAGTCATCCCAGCCATAGTGCTGGAACAGCACGACGGGCTTGCCATTTGCGGCATAATTGGCGAGGTCGTCCTTCAGCCAGTCGAGGCAGCTCACCGATCCGTGCAGGCTGTCGCCGCCATAGCGCTGCATCTGCACCAGATGGACCGGTCCCATGTCAAAGGAATAGCAGTCGGAGGTGACATCGTAGTTTTCCGCTGGCAGGGGGGCCTTATAGAATACGGTCGAGCGGTGGTTGAGCTCGACATAATCGCGCATCTCGCGGCGATACCAGTTGCGGTTGGGTTTGGTGCCATCCTGATCAAGGTCATGGTTGCCAAGGCCGACATAGACGGGAAAGTGGACGTGATCGGGGCTCATGCCTTCGCTGTAGCGGCTGGCGAACTGCTGCAATTGCCGCCCCTCGCCCGGCACCTTCAGCTGGCCACCGCCATCATCGGTGATATCGCCGCCGACCACCAGTGCCATCGGCTTGCCGATCGGCTTTCCGGCATTCGCCAGTCCGGTCGGCTGGCCGTTGATCGCACTCGGCCAGGCCAGCGTTTCGACGGAATTCATCGCCGCGACATTGCGCAGCAGATTCTGGTCGGTCTTGCCCTCCTCCTGGCATTTCGGTGCCAGCATGCCGCCATTGATCAGGCAAGCATGCATGTCGGAGGCAAACAGGAAGGTGACACCGGCCGCGGGGTCAGCGGAACGCGCTGCGGGTGCGGCTGCGAAGGCGAACACGCCTGCCAGCAGCAGCGTCAAAAGGCGGGTGTGCTTTAACCCCGAACTCCGCATTGTTGTTGCCTTGCCGCGTCTTTCCACTCTGCCTGCTCTCCAGTTGCCTGTGGCACCGGCGGCCAACCCGGCGGCCATCGTGTCCAGATGCGGATGTAAAGCGGGTGCCAGACCCTTGCAAGCAAAACGCGTCGACGCCGGCGGCGTCGAAGCCTTTGCGGGGGGCGGATCTGGCGGATTGGGCGACAGAATCAGGCCGCGCGCCGCGCCGCTGTCCTGTGACCTGCCGGCCCCTCCAGGCGGAAGCGCGACACCAGCTCCATCAGCCGGTCGGCCTCATCGGACAGGGCGCGGGTGGCCGCACTGGTTTCCTCCGCCATGCCGGCATTGCGCTGGGTCATCTGGTCCATCTGGGTGACGGAAGCATTGACCTCCTGCAACGAGCCCGCCTGTTGCTGGGTGGAGCGGGCGATCCGCTCGACATGGTCGGCAATGCCGACGATCTGATCGGAAATGCCGAGCAGGACATCGCCGGTCTTCTGCACGCAGGCCGCACCGGTCGACACTTCCAGGGCGGATTGGCCGATCAGCCCGCCAATCTCCCTGGCGGCCTGGGCGGAGCGTTGCGCAAGTTCGCGCACTTCCTGCGCCACCACCGCAAAACCCTTGCCGCTTCCCCCCGCCCGCGCCACCTCGACACCGGCATTCAACGCCAAGAGATTGGTCTGGAAGGCGATGCCATCGATCACCCCGATGATCTGCGAGATCTTTTCCGAAGAGACCCGGATACGGTCCATGGCCTGGATGGCGCTGTTGACCACTGCGGCAGAATCATCGGCGCTGCGCTTGGCCTGACCGACGATGCGGCTGGTATCCGTGGCCAGGGTCGATGCGGCCTTGACGGTCACGGTGATCTGGTCGGCGGCAGTTACGGTTTCTTCCAGCAAGGCCGCCTGCCGCTCGGTCCGCTTCGACAGGTCATCGGCGGCAACCGACATCTGGCGGCTGTTGCCCTGGATGGTCATCGAACTCGCACCAATCAGCTGCAAGGTTTCGCCGAGCCCGGCCGCCGAGCCGTTGAAATCGTGGCGGAGCGCATCGAGAGCCGGGGCAAAGGGCCTGTCTATGGTGTAATCGAGTTCGCCGCGCGCCAGCCGCGACAGGGCATCGCCCAGCGCCCTGACGGCCTGATCGGTCTCTTCGGCAGCGACGCGCTCCTCTTCATTGCGGTGCCGGGCGGCTTCACCGGCCGTCCGCTGCCGTTCGGCGTCGGCACTGATGCGCAGGCGGTCTGCGACATTGTCCTTGAAGATGTTCAGCGCCCGCGCCATGTCGCCGATTTCATCCGCCCGGGCGAGATAGGCGATCACCGTGCCGGTGGCTCCATGGGCCAGTGCATTCATCGCTGAAATCAGCACCGACATCGGTCGGGTCAAGCGCCAGGTGATTGTACAGGCGGTTGCAGCGAGAAGCAGCACCGCCAGGGCACCAAGGCCGAAAGTGTGGGTGAGCGCGCGCCCGAACGTCGTCCGGTTGTCGGCGTAGACATTGTCCGCCTCCTCCGCATTGGTGGCCACCATCTCGGCGACCCGGGTTTTCGTCGTCTCGTAGGCATCCGACATCGTGCCGGAAAACAGCGCAAAGGCCCCGGTCACATCTCCCTTGTCCGCCAGGGCGAAGGCGGCGCTCTCGCTGGTACGGTAGCCGTTGAAACCATCACCGATGGCGACGAAGGCGTCGTGCTCCTGCTGATGGGCGGGATCGATCATGCCGAGATAGAGGCTGTAATTTTCCGCCCAGACATCGCCTGCGGCCTTTGCCGAGGTTGCGGCGGCAGTCCTGCGGCCTGCATCCGGTGCCGCGATATATTCGGCTTCCGCCGCGCGCAACTGCGCCAGCGATGCATTCATCGCATTGGCCGCGCCCATGCCCGGAAGGAGATCGCCATGCATGGTGTCAACATTCTGACAGACCGCATCCAGATTGGCGTAGGCAATGCCCATCTGAAGCAGGATGACACAGCTGACAAGCGCCATCGCACCGGCGACGACGGTTTTGATCGATGCAGTCAACATGAGGAAATTCCGGATTTTTCGAGGGGTTCAGGAGCCCCGCAATTCGCCGGACGGCTTTATTGTGTATTAAATATTATTATATTTCCGTCTCAAATTATTGAACAAATAGTCCATAAGCCTGCGGTTGTGTGCTGTTGCCATCAGAAAGATCCGCCTAGTGGAATGAATTTGACATTCGATGTCCATTCGCCGCGATCTCGAGGATCGAATGTCAAATTCGTAAATTCCACTAAAATCATAGTGTTACTATTGGTTTTCATGATTCCGACATTTGCTCTCGAGGGTAAGGCGGACGGTAGCAAATGTCGGAATCAAACCACTAGGTTGCCCCCAGACAAACTCTAATTCTCTTTGTTTTCGTTTGTCTTTTCGGGAAAAAGATGGGATTCCGACTTGGCCACCCCTTCCATGCTGCGGACTTCGCTCACCACCCGGTTAAAATCCTGAAGCGTCGCGACCTCGATTTCCCCGATGAGGTCCCAGAGCCCGTTGGTCGTGTGAAGTGCGGCGATGCCCGGCAGCCGCCGGAGATGTGCGACCACCGTCCTGATGCCGCGCCCCGCCAGTTCGATCATCATCACGCCCCGGATCACCTCGTCATTGGCGCGATCCTTGAGGCGGATGGTGAAACCGGCAATGGTGCCCGCGGCAATCAGCCGGTCGAGGCGGGTCTGCACCGTCCCGCGCGACACGCCCACCAGCCCGGCAAGCGTCGGCACCGAGGCGCGGCCATTCAGCCGCAGTTCCTCAATCAGGCGGCGGTCCAGGTCATCCATGCTGCCACTCCTTTGAAATCGTCCGTTTTCTGACTTTTATGTCAGTATTCAGCACAAATATAGCGTTTCATGGCGTTTTCGTTGGCAGATGACGCGCCTATGCTCCGGCAAACTGATCCCCCCTCTTCCGGAGTACGCCGCATGGGCATCCCTAACGCCTCCCCGATCTGGTCACCCCTTTCGCGCACGCGGGAGATCGCGCTGATGCTGACCGGCTGGCAGAGCGAGACGGGAACCGGGGGCGAGCGGCAATTCGGGCCGCGCCTGGCGGAATTCCTCGCCACGCTCCCCTGTTTCAGAGACCATCCGGACCGGATCCGGCTGGTGGACAGTCATGATGGCACGTGGAATGTCGTGGCGCTGCTGCGCGGCAGCGGACGGCGGACTTTGGCGATGGCCGGGCATTATGATACGGTTCCCGTTGCCAATTACCGCGATCTTGCACCGCTTGCCTGCCAACCGGAGCCGCTTCTGGCCGCGCTGCTCGAGGATCTGCGCTCCCGTCCGCTGTCGCCGCAGGAAGAAAAGGCGCTGCAGGATTTCGAAAGCGGGGATTTCCTGCCGGGGCGCGGGTTGCTCGACATGAAATCCGGGCTGGCGGCTGGCATTGCGGTTCTGGAGCATCTGTCCGGCCAGCCGGACTTTTCGGGCAACCTGCTGTTTGCGGCCACACCTGACGAGGAACGCAATTCGCGCGGCATGCGCAGCCTGCGTGATGCCCTGCCCGTCCTCGCCCGTGACTGGGATCTCGACATCATCGGCGGCATCAACCTCGACGCGACCAGCGACCAGGGCGATGGTGTGGAGGGGCGCGCGATCTATCGCGGCACCATCGGCAAGCTCCTGCCCTTTGCCTATGTCATCGGCCAGCCCTCCCATGCCAGCTATCCCTTCGAAGGGGTGAGCGCCCATCTGATCGCCGCCGAGGTGATCCGCCGCATCGAGGCCAATCCGGCGCTCTGCGATGTCGGGGATGGCGAGGTCTCGCCGCCGCCGATCTGTCTGGAGGGCCGGGATTTCCGGGCGGGTTATGATGTCACGACGCCGGATGCCGTCTGGCTCGCCTTCAACTGGCTGTTTCACAGCATGGGTCAGGACGCCCTGTTCCAGCGCTTCAACGGTCTGCTGGAAGAGGCGATGGGCTGGGCGGTGGCAAGCCTGCGCGCCCATGCCGAAAGCTTCGCAGCCCTTGCGGGCGGCGATGCCGCCGCTATCGACGACGGGTTGGTGATGAGCTTTGCCGGGCTGAAAAAGCTGGCTTTCGAGACCGGCGGAAAAGCCGCCATCGACCGCTTCCGCCAGCGGTCGGAAGAGCTTGCCGCGTCGAGCAATCCGCTTGCCATCAGCCGGGCGCTCACCGAACTGCTGGTGGAAGAGGCCCGTCTCACCGGTCCCGCCATCGTGTCCGGTTTCGCAGGGCTGCATTATCCGCCGTCGCGGCTTCCAGCGGAAGAGCAGGCGGATGGTGCATTTGTCGCGGCCATGGAAGCCGCCCGGCGGGAGATGGCCGGTCCCGGCGGCGTTGACATCAGGTATCGCTCCGTTTTCACCGGCATTTCCGACATGAGCTTCTTCGGCAACCGGCCCGGACAGGAGGCCATGGCCATCGTCGCCGACAACACGCCGCATGCGGCGATGGTCGACATTCCGCCACCGGACAGCCTCCGGTTTCCTGTCGTCAATATCGGCCCCTGGGGCCGCGAATACCATCAGCGGCTGGAAAGGGTCCACATGCCCTATGCCTTCGCGCAACTGCCGCTTTTCCTTCACCGGATCACGGCTAAGCTGTTTTCGCGCTGAACATCGGACCATGCCGGCAGCGCGCGGGCTCTCGGAACGTTCAAGTCTGGGTGCAATACGGATATGTCATAAACATCCCGTCGCGATTTAGGGATGTTTTCAACTTATATCCTTTATAATTGAGACATCGGTGCCGGTCCGGAGACGTGGCGAGCCACGCTCCTTCAACCCTGGCGTCGAATGTCACGCGGCCACGGGCCGCATCCCAGCAAAAGGTTTTCCGACGATGAAAAAGACTATACTCGCCGCTCTTCTGATCGGCCTCTTCCCGGCTGTCGGCAGCGCCGCGACCCTGAATTTTCCGAGCGATGCGCCGGTGGCCTCGATCACCATTCCTGACACCTGGGGCCCGAAGGAAACCGAGACGGGGATTGACGCGGAATCCGACGACAACGCCATCTACATCTCCATCGATGTCGCGGATGGGGCCTCCACCGACAAGGTCGTCTCCGATGCCATCGACTATCTCAAGCAGAAGGGCGTGACCATCGACGCCAAGACCCAGAAGGAATCCGAAGACACGGTCAATGGCATGCAGATGAAGAATCTCGACTGGTCCGGCACCGATGCGGATGGCGACGTATCGATCGGCCTCTCCTTTGTCCAGCCGAGCCCGGACAAACTGCTGGTCATCACCTATTGGGGATCGAAGGGCGAGCAGGAAAAGCATGGCGCGGAACTGGGGGCGATCATCGGCTCGCTCAAGCCTTCGGCGAACTGATCGCCTGCTTTCCCGGTCACCTCGACACCCGCCGGTCTCGCCGGCGGGTTTTTCTGCTTCACAATATGAATCAAGCCTGTCAGATCCTGATTCCGGAAGACGGTGTAACGCCTTGAGCGAATTTGCCTTTTTCCTCAGCCGCGCTCGCGTCTGAGTTTCGCCCACCAGTCCAGACGCTTGCGAATGTCCCGCTCGAATCCGCGCTCCGGCGGGTCATAGAAGGTCTTGCGGCCCATCTTTTCCGGGAAATAATCCTGGCCTGAAAAGGCGTCCGGCTGATCGTGGTCGTAGCGATAGCCATCGCCATAGCCCTCGCCCTTCATCAGCTTGGTCGGTGCGTTCAGGATATGCTTGGGGGGCAGCAGCGAGCCATTTTCCTTGGCGGCCCGCATGGCGCTCTTGTAGGCGGTATAGACGGCATTGGATTTCGGCGCGGTGGCGATATAGATGCAGGCCTGCGCCAGCGCCAGTTCGCCCTCCGGCGAGCCGAGGAAATCATAGGCATCCTTGGCGGCATTGCAGACGACCAGCGCCTGCGGATCGGCAAGGCCGATATCCTCCACCGCCATGCGCACCAGCCGCCGGCCGATGAACAGCGGATCTTCGCCCGCATCGAACATCCGGCAGAGATAATAGAGGGCGGCATCGGGATCGGAACCGCGCACGGATTTGTGCAGGGCGGATATCAGATTGTAATGGCCATCCTGCCCCTTGTCATAGACGGGCGCACGGCGCTGGACGATGTGCGTCAGCGCCTCGGTATCGAACACCTCGCCTGCACGCGCCGCCCGCCATACCTCTTCAGCCAGCGTCAGCACCGCACGGCCATCGCCATCGGCCATCCGCAACAGGCTGATGCGCGCTGCCGCGTCGAGGGGCAGCGCCTTGCCTTCGGTTTCTTCCGCCCGACCCAGCAGGTGCTCGAGGCTCGCCTCGTCATGTGCCTTGAAAGTCAGCACGCGGGCGCGCGACAGAAGGGCGGCGTTCAGTTCAAAGGACGGGTTCTCAGTCGTCGCGCCGACCAGAATAACGGTGCCATCCTCCATCACCGGCAGAAAACTGTCCTGCTGCGCCCGGTTGAAGCGGTGGATCTCGTCGACGAAAAGCAGGGTCTGCCGCCCGCTCATCCGCCGGGCGCGGGCCGCCTCAAACACCTTCTTCAGATCCGCCACGCCGGAAAAGATCGCCGAAATCTGCTCGAAGGCAAGGCCAGCCTCGCCGGACAACAGCCGCGCCACCGTCGTCTTGCCGGTGCCGGGCGGTCCCCAGAAGATCATCGAGCCCAGCGTGCCGGAGGCAATCATCCGGGTGAGCACGCCGTCTTCGCCGGTCAGGTGTTCCTGCCCGGACACCTCGCCGAGATGGGCGGGGCGAAGCCGGTCAGCCAGTGGCCTGCGGCTTGCGACATTTTCGGGAACGGATGGGGCGAAGAGGTCGCTCATCGGAAAATCTGGCGGATGATCTGCCCTCCCCGGTTGATTTCGACCTGCCAGAAGCCATTGTTGTCGGCAAGCTGTGCCTCCAGCACCTTCGTGCTGTCGACCGGCGTGCCGTTCAGCGAGACGATGATATCATTCGGCAGGAAGCCGATGGCCTGGGCAGGCGACCCGTCCCGGATTTTGGTGATCACCACGCCCTTGAGTTCGGGTGCAAGGTGCAACTCGTCGGCAAGGCGCGGCGAGAGGTTGGCGACCAGTGCGCCGGCAAAGGGGTTGTCGCCCTTGAGCTGGCGTTCATCGCGCGGCTGGGTTTCCGGCGGTCCGGCGAGCCGCAGGCTCACCTCGGTTGCCGTGGAATTGTCGAGCACCGTCAGCGCCACGCTCTTGCCGAGGCCCGCGGTCGCCAGCCGGTAGCCGAGCGCATCGGGATGTTCGACCTCGATGCCATTGACGGCGGTGATGACTTCCCCCGGCTTGAGTCCGGCTCTGGCCGCCGGTCCGCCATCGGCGACCTTGACGATCAGTGCGCCGCGCACCCGCTTCAGCCCCAGCGCTTCCGCCACTTCCGAGGTGACCGGCTCGAAGGTCGCGCCGATATAGGGCCGCTCGAAACTCTTGGCACCGCTGGCGGCGGATGCCAGGAAGGCCTTGACCAGATTGGCGGGGATGGCAAAGCCCACCCCGTTCGATCCGCCGCCACGCGAAAAGATCGCCGTGTTGATGCCGATCAGTTCGCCCTTCATGTTCATCAGCGCGCCGCCGGAATTGCCGGGATTAATCGCCGCGTCGGTCTGGATGAAGAAGCCGAATTCGGATTTCACCACCTGATTGCGGGCGAGCGCCGAGACGATGCCTGACGTCACCGTCTGACCGACGCCGAAGGGATTGCCGATGGCCAGCACGAGATCGCCGACCTCGACCGCATCGGAATCCCCGATTGGCAGCGGGGTGAAGGTGTCGCCGCTCTTGATCTTCAGCACCGCCAGATCCACCCGGTCATCGCGCAGCACCACCTGGCAGGGATATTCCCGGCCGTCGGCAAGGGCGACCTTGATGTCATCGGCCCCGTCGACCACGTGATTGTTGGTCACCACAAGCCCCCCGGCGGTGGCGATGATGCCGGAGCCCAGCGACGACTGCTTTTCCGTGCGGTTCGGCATCCGCTGGCCGAAGAACTGCTCGAAGAAGGGATCGTCGAGAAACGGCGATTGCCGCTGCACCACCCGCTCCGCATAGACATTCACCACCGAATTGGTGGTGCGCTTGACCAGCGGCGCGAAGGACAGTTGCATCTCCACCGTGTTCGACGGCACCTGCCTCGCGTCTTCGGCGAAAGCGGGCTGGGTCAGCGTGGCGGCAAGCAGCAGGGCGAGACAACGAGCCGTGCAGGCAAACATGATGATTCCTCGTTTCAATCGGTGTGGCCGAACCATGGCGGCGGATTGCGGCAAAGAAAAGAGGGGTTTTCACCCGGTTCTCAGGATACTGCCCTCGGGTGCGCCGCGGTCTGCTTTGCCCGTTCTTCTCCAGCCTTCAGCCGCTGCTGCAACCTCTCTTCCGCCTGCCAGGTCCGGGCCCGCCGCAAGGGCACCGCCTCGACATAGAGGCCGCGCATGCGAAATTCCGCAGGCGACTGAAAGGTCAGATAGGCCCGCATCTCGTCGCTGGTCTCGCGAAACCACGGCTCCGGCAGGAACCGTTCCGGCCCCAGCACCCAGAGCGGGAAGGCACGCATCCGGTATCTCTTGGCAAGATAGTCCGCCGAAGCGGCAAGGATGGCGTTCCAGTGGCTTTCCGAAAGCAGAACCGGCTCTTCGGCCAGACACGCCGACATCTCCTCTTCCGTCGCGCAATCATAGAAATAATCGAGGAATTCGGAAAAGACTTTCACCGGATCGGCCTGCCCGGACATTTTCTCAGAGACCTCGCGCAGGGTAGATGGGCGCATCTTCCGCATTCCTTTCCGCAACGTCGAAACTGAACAGATGCCTGAGCAGGAACCGCTTGTCATCATGCCCGGCGGATCTGGGGAAATACCGGGCAAGGATTGCCATGGCACCATCGATATCAACGACGCGATTGACCCGCAGCAGGTTCTGGATGTCCTCTTTTTCCTGCGGTCCTTTCAACGGATCGAGAACCCGCATCGCCTTCAGCTTCAGCGCCAGCATGTAATCCGCCGTCGGAACATACACGCGCAGACCGCAAACCTCCCCGCCTCTTGGAAAGGTGCCATAGCACCAGTGGTCCCGGTCAAGGCTGGCCAGTCGGCTGAGATGGACGTCGATGGCATCGTTCAGCCAGTTTTCCTTCTCCCGGAAACCAAGATCGTCGGCAATCCCCGCCACCACCTCGTCAAACCACGCGGGCTTCTGGTCCCCGAGAGGGGCAATATCCACATCGGCCGTGGCAAAACGAAAATTGCTGGCGGCCATCAGGGCAGAGCCACCATAAACCAGGATATCGATCATGGCCCCATGGTCTACGGCCGCCGAGCCCAGCCGGTCGAATGCCTCCAGCAGCGCCGTCCGGTCAATATCCTGTTTTTCCGCCATGAAGCCCTCTCGCCTGCGACCGCGGCAGCTATAGCATGCCCGGCACAGGAGACAAAAACCATTCCGCCCGGTTGAACGTGACGCGGCAAAGGCCCCGCGCAAACCGGGAGGCTTGCGGGGGGAGAGTGGCGAAGCGCCCTGCCCTTACTTCATCAGGCTCAGATCGCGTACGGCGCCCTTGTCGGCGCTGGTGGCGAAGGCGGCGTAGACTTTCAGCGCGGTCGAGACCGCGCGCTTGCGGGCTTCGACCGGCTGCCAGCCTGCCTTGTCCTGCTCGGCGCGGCGGGAGGCGAGCACGTCGTCGGCAACGCGCAGGCTGATCGAGCGGTTCGGAATGTCGATATCGATCATGTCGCCTTCGCGCACGAGACCGATGATGCCGCCATTGGCAGCCTCTGGCGAGACATGGCCGATGGACAGGCCCGAGGTGCCGCCGGAGAAGCGGCCATCGGTGATCAGCGCACAGGCCTTGCCGAGGCCCTTCGATTTCAGATAGCTGGTCGGATAGAGCATTTCCTGCATGCCCGGTCCGCCCTTCGGCCCTTCATAACGGATGACGACCACATCGCCCGCCTTGATCTCGTTCGACAGGATCGCCTTCACCGAGGCATCCTGGCTTTCGAAAACCCGGGCCGGGCCGGAAAATTTCAGGATGCTTTCATCGACGCCCGCCGTCTTGACGATGCAGCCGTCGATGGCGAGGTTGCCCTTCAGCACCGCAAGGCCGCCATCCTTCGAGAACGGATGCTGCGCATCGCGGATGACGCCACCTTCCCGGTCGATATCCAGTTCTTCCCAGCGCGAGGACTGGCTGAAGGCAACCTGGGTCGGCACGCCGCCGGGCGCGGCGCTGAACAGCGCATGGGCAGCCGGGTTGTCGGAAATGGCGATATCCCAGCTGTCGAGCGCGTCACGCATGGTTTTGGCATGCACGGTCGGAAGGCCGGTATGCAGCAGTCCTGCCCGGTCGAGTTCGCCGAGGATCGCCATGATGCCGCCGGCGCGGTGGACGTCTTCCATATGCACATCGGCCTTGGCCGGGGCCACCTTCGACAGGCACGGCACCTTGCGCGACAGCCGGTCGATATCGTCCATGGTGAAATCCACCTCGCCCTCATGGGCGGCGGCAAGGATATGCAGCACCGTGTTGGTCGAGCCGCCCATGGCGATATCGAGCGCCATCGCATTCTCGAAAGCCTGCTTGGTGGCGATGTTGCGCGGCAGGGCGGAGGCATCGTCCTGTTCATAGTAGCGGCGGGCGAGATCGACGATCCGGCGACCGGCTTCCAGGAACAGGCCCTTGCGGTCGGAATGGGTGGCGAGCGTCGAGCCGTTGCCCGGCAGCGACAGGCCCAGCGCCTCCGTCAGGCAATTCATCGAATTGGCGGTGAACATGCCCGAGCAGGAGCCGCAGGTCGGGCAGGCCGAGCGTTCGATGACCGCGACATCCTCGTCGGAGATCTTGTCATCGGCAGCCGCCACCATGGCATCGACCAGGTCCAGCGCCACCTTCTTGCCATGCATGGTGACCTTGCCCGCTTCCATCGGGCCGCCGGAGACGAAGATGGTCGGGATGTTCAGCCGCAGCGAGGCCATCAGCATGCCGGGGGTGATCTTGTCGCAGTTGGAAATGCAGACCATCGCATCGGCGCAATGGGCATTGACCATATATTCGACGCTGTCGGCGATCAGCTCGCGCGAGGGCAGCGAATAGAGCATGCCATCATGGCCCATGGCGATGCCGTCATCGACGGCAATGGTGTTGAATTCCTTGGCGACGCCACCGGCTGCCTCGATTTCGCGGGCGACCAGCTGGCCGAGATCCTTCAGATGCACATGGCCCGGCACGAACTGGGTGAAGGAATTCACCACCGCGATGATCGGCTTGCCGAAATCGCTGTCCTTCATGCCCGTGGCACGCCACAGCCCGCGGGCACCAGCCATGTTGCGGCCGTGGGTCGTGGTTCTGGAACGATAAGCAGGCATGGATTAATCCTCGACGTTGCGTAAGGGAGATGACAAAGGGTCAAGCGATGGGCCAAACGGGGAAATTTCCCGCAGATATGGTTGTTGTCCTAGCGGAATCTCGAAAAGCTGTCACTATCAGCCAGGCCAAAAGCGGTACGCCCGGTATTTGGCGCCTGTCTGCCTTTTCACCGAAACCGTTTTGAGCCTCTGCCCGTCTATCACAGCGAACACACGAAATTGTGGTCATCCGGCTCTTTTCAATGGCGATGGAGCGGATATGTACTATCCGCCATTCGTGATGCATCGACCTGAAGGATTTCAGCCATGTCGCGCTTTAAAGCCCCACCCATTCCGTCTTCGGAAATAACGCCGCGCCCGCTTTACATGCGCCGCCGCGAGATCCTCGGCGTTACCGCAGGCGGACTGGCGCTGGCGGCGGCTCCCAAGGCCTTTGCCTCGGCCCTGACCACCAAGCCGACCGACTACAAGGTGCCGGACGAACTGACACCGAAGGAGTCGGTGACGACCTACAACAACTATTATGAATTCGGCACGGGAAAGGACGACCCCGCCGCCAATGCCGGCAAATTCGTGCCCACGCCCTGGACGATCAAGGTCGATGGCATGGTCGGCAAGCCGCAGACCTTCGGCCTTGAAGACCTGATGAAGACCATGCCGATCGAAGAGCGGGTCTACCGGATGCGCTGCGTCGAGGCCTGGTCGATGGTCATTCCCTGGGATGGGTTCCCGCTGGCGGCTCTGCTGGCCAAGGTCGAGCCGACCAGTGACGCCAAATATGTCGCCTTCGAATCCGTCGTCCGCCCGGACGAAATGCCCGGCCAGTCCGGCTCCTTCCAGCCGCTGCCCTGGCCCTATGTCGAGGGTCTGCGCCTCGATGAAGCGATGAACCCGCTGGCCCTGCTCGCCGTCGGCCTCTATGGCGAAACACTGCCGAACCAGAATGGCGCGCCGGTGCGCCTCGTGGTGCCGTGGAAATACGGTTTCAAGGGCATCAAGGCGATTGTCCGGATCACGCTCACCGACAAGCAGCCGCCGTCCACCTGGAACATTGCCAACCCTTCCGAATATGGCTTCTATTCCAACGTCAACCCGGCGGTAGATCACCCCCGCTGGAGCCAGGCGTCTGAACGGCGGATCGGCAGTGGCGGCTTCTTTGGCACAAAGCGGGTCGATACCCTGCCCTTCAACGGCTATGCCGACCAGGTGGCCGATCTCTACAAGGGCATGGATCTGAAGGCGAATTTCTGATCATGGCAGGTATCAAGCTCTCCCAGCGCCAGTATGCGGCCATCATCTGGGCCATCTATGTCCTCGGTCTGCTGCCTGCGATCTGTACCTTCTACCAGGGTGCAACCAACCAGCTGGGCGCCGATCCGGTCAAGACATTCGAGCGTTTCCTCGGGCTCTGGACGATCCGGTTTCTGGTGCTGACGCTTGCTGTCACGCCGCTCAGGGATCTCGACCTGTTCAATGGCCTGCGCTACCGCCGGGCGCTGGGACTGCTTGCCTTCTATTACGCCGCCATGCATCTGTCGGTCTACTGGATCCTCGATCAGTCGCTCAACCTCTCTGCCGTGCTGGCCGATATCTGGAAGCGCCCGTTCATCACCTTCGGCATGCTCGCCTTCACCCTGCTGATGCCGCTGGCGGTGACTTCCAACCAGTGGTCGATTCGCCGCCTCGGCCCCCGCTGGAACACATTGCACAAGCTCCTCTACCCCGCCGCAGCCCTCGGTGCCCTGCATTACAGCATGGCCACCAAACTCCTCGGCCTCCAGCAGTATGTCTATATCGGACTGATCGTGCTGCTGCTCGCTTACCGGCTGGCAAGGCCCCGGGTCATGGCGGCAAAGAAGGCGCGGCGGAAGGCTGCCGCGTAAACCGTTGCACTTGCTGACGGACAGAGAGCCAATGTCGAGCTGCTCTGATGACCTGCCGGCCCGATGTCCGCAATCTGTTGCCTGACCCGCACCGCACAGGACCCGGGTGGCACCCTCGCCGCATGACGCGGGTATTCCTCATAATGTCAGGCCTTCAATCTACAAGGTGCAGACCTCATGACGGGGCGCAACCAGGCAGGTGCGTTTTCCCCTTCCCGCATCCCACGCGAAAAGAGCGGGCCACGCGTAAAGGCCGGGGCGTTGCCACCCCGGCCTTTTTTGTCATCCCCACAGGGGAATGGATTACGCGGCTTCAGCCGCTTCGGCTTCGACGCGGGCCTTGTCGGCTGCACCCTTGGCGTCGACATCGCGCTCGACGAATTCGACGACGGCCATGGCGGCGTTGTCGCCGTGGCGGAAGCCGGCCTTCATGATGCGAAGGTAGCCGCCGTTGCGGGTTGCGTAGCGGGTGGCGATGGCGTCGAACAGCTTGGCGACGACAGCGACATCACGGATCTGCGAGATCGCCTGACGGCGGGCATGCAGATCGCCGCGCTTGCCGAGCGTGACGAGCTTCTCAACGATCGGACGGATTTCCTTTGCCTTCGGCAGGGTCGTCACGATCTGCTCATGGGTGATGAGCGATGCAGCCATGTTGGCGAACATCGCCTTGCGGTGGCTGGCGGTACGGTTCAGCTTGCGGCCGGCTTTCTGGTGGCGCATGAGCTTCTCTCCTTATCATGCAGGCCGGGCCTGCAACGGGTACGGGTTAATACTGGTCTTCGTAGCGCTTGGCGAGATCTTCGATGTTCTCGGGCGGCCATGCGGGCACTTCCATGCCGAGATGCAGGCCCATGGAAGCGAGAACTTCCTTGATTTCGTTCAGCGACTTGCGACCGAAATTCGGAGTGCGGAGCATTTCGGCTTCCGTCTTCTGAATAAGGTCGCCGATATAGACGATGTTGTCGTTCTTCAGGCAGTTGGCCGAGCGAACCGAGAGTTCGAGTTCGTCCACCTTCTTGAGGAGCGCCGGGTTGAACGCAAGTTCGGTCACGGCTTCTTCGACAGCTTCCTTCTGCGGTTCGTCGAAGTTGACGAAGACCGACAGCTGGTCCTGCAGGATGCGGGCGGCGAAAGCCACTGCATCTTCACCGGTCACGGAACCATCGGTTTCGATGGTCATCGTCAGCTTGTCATAGTCGAGAACCTGGCCTTCGCGGGTGTTTTCCACCTTGTAGGACACCTTCTTGACCGGCGAATACAGGCTGTCGACCGGGATGAGGCCGATGGGCGCATCTTCCGAGCGGTTACGCTCGGCAGGCACATAGCCCTTGCCGTTGTTGACCGTGAATTCCATGCGGATCTCGGCACCCTCGTCGAGCGTGCAGATCACATGGTTCGGGTTCAGGATCTCGATATCGCCAACCGTCTGGATGTCTCCAGCGGTCACGACGCCAGGGCCCTGCTTGCGAACGACCATGCGCTTGGCATCGTCGCCGTCCATCTTGATGGCGATTTCCTTGATGTTGAGGACAATGTCCGTCACATCTTCACGAACGCCGGGGATGGACGAGAATTCATGCAGCACGCCGTCGATCTGGACAGCGGTAACAGCAGCGCCGCGCAGCGACGACAACAGGACGCGACGCAGCGCGTTGCCGAGGGTCAGGCCGAAGCCCCGTTCCAGCGGCTCGGCAAGCAGCGTTGCCTTGGTGCGGCCGGACGAGCTGAACTCGACCTTGTTCGGCTTGATCAGTTCCTGCCAGTTCTTCTGGATCATGTTTTTTCCTTCCGTTCGCCGTCACCATTCCTTCGTGACAGCCGAGCATGAAACGCGAAAAACGGATGGCTTTTGACAGCCATCCGTCCGCCAGGGACGATGATCAGACGCGGCGCTTCTTGCGCGGGCGGCAGCCATTGTGCGGGATCGGGGTCACGTCACGGATCGAGGTGATCATGAAACCGGCAGCCTGCAGAGCGCGCAGAGCGGATTCACGACCCGAACCCGGACCGCAAACTTCAACTTCCAGCGACTTCATGCCATGTTCCTGGGCCTTCTTCGCCGCATCTTCAGCCGCAATCTGGGCTGCGAACGGCGTGGACTTGCGCGAGCCCTTGAAGCCCTTCGAACCAGCGGACGACCAGGCAATCGCATTGCCCTGTGCATCCGTGATGGTGATCATGGTGTTGTTGAAGGTGGAGTTGACGTGCGCAACACCCGAGCTGATATTCTTGCGTTCGCGACGGCGAATGCGTGTGGCTTCCTTGGCCATGGTCTTCCTTTCAGAGATCTCTTCACCGCCGTAATGCCAGCGGCTACACCGGTGATCGCCCATACCGGGCAATCACCAAACTCAAAGGAGGCCGGTGACACACCAGCCTCCCCTTCCCGGTCTCCCGGAAATTACTTCTTCTTGCCAGCGATGGCCTTTGCCGGGCCCTTGCGGGTGCGGGCATTGGTATGGGTGCGCTGACCGCGAACCGGCAGGCCGCGGCGATGACGCAGGCCACGGTAGCAGCCGAGGTCCATCAGACGCTTGATGTTCATCGAGGTCTCGCGGCGAAGATCGCCCTCTACCTGATAATCGCGGTCGATGGTTTCGCGGATAGCAAGAACTTCCGCGTCGGTCAGCTGGTGCACACGGCGTTCAGCCGGGATACCGACCTTCTCCGTGATTTCCTTAGCGAATTTCGGACCAATCCCGTGAATGTACGTCAGCGCGATGATGACGCGCTTTGCGGTCGGGATGTTGACGCCAGCGATACGTGCCACGCCTGTTCTCCTTGCGTTCCAGTTGCCTCACGGCAAGAGGTGCTTCGTTATGCGGCTTGTCGCCGCTTGTTTGACTTATGGGTTCGAACACGCAGACGCGCACGGACCCGGACTTCTTCTCTTGCGCCATCCCGGATGGAAACGAATTTCCACAGTCCCGAATTGCCCAGAAGTCCGCGCCGTTCGCGAGAATGTTGCGAGTTGGCGCGGTCTTTAACGGAATCGGCTGAAAAAAGCAACCGCTACCGCCAGATAATTTGGAAACACCCTGCCCCCGCCGCCCGTTGAAGCGGTTCAGCGACAGGTGTTTCCCGAGATCCCGCCATCAGGGGCGGGAGATGGGCGGCGGCATCAGCCGTCCGCCCCGGCCAGTCCCGGTCAACCCTTGTGGGCCGAGAGGATGGCGTCGATCTCTGCGGTCACCACGTCGATGTCGGCCATGCCATCCACCGACTTCAGCTTCTTCTTGGCGTAGTAATAGCCAATCAGCGGCGAGGTTTCCTTGTAATAGGCCTGGAGGCGCGTCACCATCGTCTCGGCATTGTCGTCGGGACGACGCTTGAACGAGGTGGAGCCGCACTTGTCGCAGACGCCATCCACCTTCGGCTTGTGGTTGCGGTCATGATAACCGGCACCGCAGCCGGCGCAGGTGTAGCGGCCGGATACCCGGTCCACCAGCACGCTGTCATTGACCTGCAACTCGATCACCAGATCAAGCGCAATGCCCTTCGATGCCAGCATCGCCTCGGTCGCATCCGCCTGGACCAGCGTCCGGGGGAAGCCATCGAGGATGAAGCCCGGCTGGCAATCCGGCTGGTCGATTCGCTCCGACACGATGTCGATGACGATATCGTCCGATACCAGCTTGCCCGCGTCCATCACGGCCTTGGCGCGTTTGCCGACATCCGTGCCTGCAGCCACGGCCGCACGCAGCATGTCGCCGGTGGAAAGCTGCGGGATACCGAACTTTTCCACAATCCGCTGGGCCTGGGTTCCCTTACCCGCGCCCGGCGGTCCCAAAAGAATAAGTCTCATCGTCCCCTCTTGCCTCCACGGAGCTTGCTCTTCTTGATCAGGCCTTCATATTGCTGCGCAATCAGATGGCCCTGGATCTGTGCTACCGTATCGAGGGTAACGCTGACAACAATCAAAAGCGATGTACCACCAAGTGCTAAGGGAATACCGGTCTGCGAGACCAGAATTTCCGGCAAGATGCAGACGACGACCAGGTAGATCGCGCCCAGCACGGTGATGCGGGTCAGGACATAGTCGAGATATTCCGCCGTGCGCTCACCCGGGCGAATCCCCGGAATAAAGCCGCCATGCTTCTTCAGATTGTCCGCAGTATCCTTCGGGTTGAAGACGATGGCGGTGTAGAAGAAGGCGAAGAAGGCGATCAGGAAGGCATAGAGCACCATATAGACCGGGCGGCCGTGGCCGAGCGACGAGATGATGATAGTCGCCCATTCCGGCATGTTGGTGCTCTTCGAAAAGCCTGCGATGGTGCCCGGGAGCAACAGCAGCGACGAGGCGAAGATCGCCGGGATAACGCCCGAGGTGTTGAGCTTCAGCGGCAGGTGGGACGATTCGCCCTTCGACATGCCATTGCCGATCTGGCGCTTCGGATACTGGATCAGCAGGCGGCGCTGGGCACGCTCGACGAAGACGATCAGCGCAATCACCGCGATGGCAACCACCAGCACGGCCAGAATCAGCCCGGTCGACAGCGCACCGGTGCGGCCAAGTTCCAGCGTACCGGCAAGAGCGGTCGGAAGGCCTGCGGCGATCCCCGAGAAGATGATCAGCGAGGTGCCGTTGCCGATGCCGCGCGAGGTGATCTGTTCGCCCAGCCACATCAGGAACATCGTGCCGCCAAGCAGCGAGATGACGGTGGAAATCCGGAAGAACAGGCCGGGATCGGAGACCACATTGGCCGCACTCTCGAGCCCGACCGCAATACCATAGGCCTGCAGGGCACCGAGCAGGACCGTGCCGTAACGGGTGTACTGGTTGATGATCTTGCGGCCCTGCTCGCCTTCCTTCTTCAGGTTTTCAAGCGCAGGCACGACCGACGTCATCAGCTGGACGATGATCGACGAGGAGATATAGGGCATGATGCCGAGGGCGAAGATCGCCATGCGCTGCACAGCGCCACCGGAAAACATGTTGAACAGGCCGAGAATGCCGCCCGACTGGCCCTTGAAGGCGTGGGCATAGGCTTCCGGATTCAGCCCCGGCAGGGGAATATGGGTCCCCAGCCGATAGACCAGCAGCGCTGCCAGCGTGAACCAGAGTCGCTTCTTGAGATCTTCGGCCTTGGCAAAGGTCGAAAAATTGAGATTCGAGGCCAATTGTTCCGCTGCAGATGCCATGCAATTCTCCGCATAACCCGATCCAGAGAAAGGCATGCGCCCTTTTATTCGGAGCACCCGGCCCAACCCGGAAAAATTTCAAATGATATCGGAAAACGGCGGCCGGCAAATCGCGTGATGTCGCGCGCCTCACCCCTGTCTTCCGCATGTCCGTAGAAGCACACGTACCGCTACCAGACTGTGAGGCTCACATATGGGAGCAAAACCGCCCGGTGTGAAGCACCCCGGGCGGTTCATTCAGACTTTATTCTGCAGCCGCTTCAGGAGCAGCCGAGAGCAGCTGGATCGTACCGCCAGCCTTCTCGATCTTGGCAACAGCAGAGGCCGAAGCACCGGCAGCCACGATCGTGACCTTGGCGGTCAGTTCGCCGTCGGCCAGGATCCGCAGGCCGTCCTTTTCGCGACGGATGACACCGGCAGCCTTCAGGGCAGCGGCATCAACATTGGCAGAAGCGGAAAGCTTGCCGGCGTCGATGGCGGTCTGGATGCGACCGATGGAGACAACCGCAAAATCGCTCTTGAAGATGTTGGTGAAGCCACGCTTCGGCAGACGGCGGTAGATGGGCATCTGGCCGCCTTCAAAACCGTTGATGGCCACGCCGGAACGGGCCTTCTGACCCTTCACGCCGCGACCGGCGGTCTTGCCGGAGCCGGAACCAATACCACGACCAAGCCGCTTGCGGTTCTTGGTTGCGCCTTCGTTGTCTTTGATTTCATTCAGTTTCATGATTTTTCCCTCCGGCTCACTTCTCGTCGACTACGCGGACGAGATGCTGCACAGCGCGGATCATGCCACGAACGGAAGGGGTATCTTCCAGTGTGCGGCGACGATGCATCTTGTTCAGTCCGAGACCGATCAGCGTCTGGCGCTGAACATTGGGACGGCGAATGGGGCTGCCGATCTGTTCAACAGTAACGGTCTTGCCTTCGTTCTTTGCCATGGATGTCTCTCCTTATTCTTCGGAGGTGGCGCCAGAGACGGCGCGACGAGCCTGGAGCGTGGCGAACTTGATGCCGCGCTGTGCCGCGATGTCCTTCGGATGAACCTGAGCCTTCAGCGCGTCAAACGTGGCGCGAACCATGTTGTACGGGTTGGAAGAACCGGTCGACTTGGCAACCACGTCGTGCATGCCGAGCGTTTCGAAAACAGCGCGCATCGGACCACCGGCGATGATACCGGTACCCGGCTTGGCGGAGCGCAGCAGCACCTTGCCAGCGCCGTGACGGCCCTTGACATCGTGGTGCAGCGTACGGCCGTCGCGCAGCGGTACGAAAATCAGTTCGCGCTTGGCAGCTTCAGTTGCCTTGCGGATCGCTTCCGGCACTTCGCGTGCCTTGCCGTGACCAAAGCCGACGCGGCCCTTCTGGTCGCCAACAACAACGAGAGCGGCGAAACCGAAGCGACGGCCACCCTTGACAACTTTGGCAACGCGATTGATCGCAACCAGCTTGTCTACAAACTCGCTGTCGCGCTCTTCGCGGTTCTGGCGGTCATCGCGAGACTGCCTCTTTTCCTGTGCCATTGTCCTTTTCCTTTTTCTTTTCCGGTGCAATGGATGCAAATGAGGACCGCATCACCCCATTTTTGGAGCTGATGCAGTCCCGATGAACGGATCTGGAATGAACCTGATCCCCAATTCCGCCCGGAGACGGCCCGAAGGCCGTTCCGGAACAAGAATCAGAAGCTGAGGCCACCTTCGCGGGCGGCTTCGGCCAGGGCCTTGATGCGGCCATGATAGATGAACGCGCCGCGATCAAACACGACTTCCGTTACACCTGCCTTGACAGCGCGCTCGGCGACGAGCTTGCCGACGGCAGCAGCTGCTGCGGTGTCGGCGCCGGTCTTCAGGTCCTTGCGCAGACCTGCATCGAGCGTCGATGCGGCCGCGAGCGTACGCCCGGCCACATCGTCGATAACCTGTACATAGATGTTCTTCGACGAGCGATGAACAGACAGGCGCGGACGGCCATTGGCAACCGCTTTGATCTGACGGCGCACGCGGTTCGCACGACGTGCAAGTACTTCTTTCCTGCTAGCCATTTCGCGTGATCCTTACTTCTTCTTGCCTTCTTTGCGGATGATCCGCTCTTCGGCATACTTCACACCCTTGCCCTTGTAGGGCTCGGGGCCGCGATATTCGCGGATTTCGGCGGCAACCTGGCCAACCTTCTGCTTGTCGATGCCGGTGACGATGATTTCAGTCGGCTT
Organism: uncultured Gellertiella sp.; assembly: GCF_963457605.1. Classification (GTDB taxonomy): domain Bacteria; phylum Pseudomonadota; class Alphaproteobacteria; order Rhizobiales; family Rhizobiaceae; genus Gellertiella. Next base: position 3,891,413 of record NZ_OY735139.1, on the reverse strand, counting down.
CGGAACAGCGATGGCGATACCAACCGGCGGCTCATACACAACGTCGTGCGAGAAGCCGAGTGCCAGTTGCAGGTTCTTGCCCTGCATCGACGCGCGGTAACCGACGCCGTTGATTTCGAGCTTGCGCTCGTAGCCATCCTTGACGCCCTTGAAGATGTTTTCGATCATCGTGCGGGACATGCCCCACTTCGAGCGTGCATCCTTGGAGTCATTGGCCGGCTGCACGGAAACCGTGTCGCCTTCCATCTTTACGGTGACTTCGTCATTGACGACGAAGAAAAGTTCGCCTTTCGGGCCCTTTGCAGTCACTTTCTGGCCGTCAACGGCGGCCGTGATCCCTGCAGGAACCGGAACGGGCTTTTTACCGATACGAGACATTGTAATTCCCTATCTGTTTGCTGGATTCTGCTGCGTCGATCTTAGAAGACCGAGCAGAGAACCTCGCCGCCAACGTTCTGTTCGCGAGCCTGGTGATCGGCCATGACGCCCTTCGGAGTCGAAAGGATCGTGATGCCGAGGCCGTTCGCGACCTGCGGAATGGACTTGACCGAGACATAAACCCGGCGGCCCGGCTTGGATACGCGGCCGATCTCACGGATCACCGACGCACCTTCATAATACTTCAGCTCGATCTGAATCTCAGACTTGCCGTTGCCGAATTCCACCTGCGTGTAACCGCGGATGTAGCCTTCAGCCTGGAGAACATCCAGAACGCGGGCGCGAAGCTTCGAAGCAGGCGTCGAAACCGACGACTTGCGGCGAGCAGCGCCGTTGCGGATGCGGGTGAGCATATCGCCCAAAGGATCTGTCATTGCCATGTGCCCGTCTCCTTACCAGCTCGACTTGACGATACCAGGCACCTTGCCGGTATTGCCCAGTTCGCGAAGCGCGATACGCGACATGCGAAGCTTGCGATAAAATGCGCGAGGACGACCCGTAACTTCGCAACGGTTGCGAACGCGGGTCTTGGATCCGTCGCGCGGGAGGGATGCCAACTTCAGGGTTGCCTTGAACCGCTCTTCCATCGGAAGCGACTGGTTCATCGTGATTGCCTTGAGTGCAGCGCGCTTTGCAGCGTGCTGGGCAACCGTTTTGCGGCGGCGCTTGTTCTTTTCAACTGCGCTTGTTTTCGCCATATCGGAGTTCCTTTTCTACGCTCGTCGTTACGGTTACTGACGGAACGGGAAGTTGAACTCTTTCAGAAGAGCCCGTGCTTCGTCGTCCGTGGGAGCCGTCGTGCAAACGATGATGTCCATGCCCCACATCTGATCAACCTTGTCGTAGTTGATTTCAGGGAACACAATGTGCTCCTTGATGCCCATGGCGAAGTTGCCACGGCCGTCAAAGCTCTTCGGGTTCAGGCCGCGAAAGTCGCGAACGCGCGGCAGCGCGATGTTCACGAGACGGTCCAGGAACTCGTACATGCGGGCGCCACGAAGGGTAACCTTCGCACCGATCGGCATGAATTCACGTACCTTGAAGCCGGCGATCGAATTGCGGGCCTTGGTGATGACCGGCTTCTGGCCGGCGATCTGCGCCAGGTCGGCTGCAGCCACGGAGGGCTTCTTCGAATCGGCAGTTGCCTCGCCCACACCCATGTTGATGACGATCTTGTCGATCTTCGGAATCATCATTTCGTTGGTGTAGGAGAACTGCTCCTGCAGGGCCGCACGGATGCGGGATACATATTCTGTCTTGAGCCGCGGCTCATACTTTGCCTCAGCCATCGATCACTTCTCCCGAACGCTTGGCCACGCGAACCTTCTTGCCGTCGACAACGGAGAAACCAACGCGAGTGGGCTTCCCATCCTTGTCCTGGATGGCAATGTTGGAGAGGTGCACGGGGGCTTCTTTAGTAATAATGCCGGCTTCCTGCGTCTGGGTCTGGCGCTGATGGCGCTTGACGAGGTTCACGCCACGCACGAGAGCGCGGTCTTCCTTCGGCATAACCTGAATAACTTCGCCGGCGCGGCCCTTGTCCTTGCCGGTCAATACGACAACCTTGTCGCCTTTACGGATCTTTTGCATCGTCATCGCTCCCTTAAAGTACTTCCGGAGCCAGCGAAATGATCTTCATGTGGTTCTTGGCGCGAAGTTCGCGCGGAACCGGTCCGAAGATACGCGTGCCGATCGGCTCTTTCTTGTTGTCGATAAGAACTGCTGCGTTGTTATCGAAGCGGATGACGCTGCCATCCGGACGACGGATATCCTTGGCGGTACGTACGACAACCGCCTTCATCACGTCACCCTTCTTGACGCGGCCACGCGGAATGGCTTCCTTGATCGATACGACGATGATGTCGCCGATCGATGCGTATTTCCGCTTGGAACCGCCCAGCACCTTGATGCACATGACACGACGTGCGCCGGAATTATCCGCGACGTCGAGGTTTGTTTGCATCTGAATCATATCAGGTCGCCTTCTTGTTGCTTACCGGACCGGTTGGGCTTGCGCCCCCTGCTCCAGCTTATTTTCACTATTCAAAGCAAAAGAACGCTCATCGCTGAGCGTCCTTTTGCTCCAAGTCCGTGCTTCATACAGAAATTCCCGCCAAGTGCAAGAGCCAGGACGGAAACCCCGCATGAATCATGCCTGGACGTTTACCACCGTCCAGCACTTGTCCTTCGAAATCGGCGCGCATTCCTCGATGGATACGACGTCGCCGATCTTGCACTGGTTTTTCTCGTCGTGAGCCTTGTACTTCTTCGAACGACGAACAGTCTTCTGAAGAAGCGGATGGGCGAATCGACGCTCAACCCGCACCACAACCGTCTTCTCGTTCTTGTCGCTGACGACAACGCCCTGCAGAATGCGTTTAGGCATAATCTTCTGGTCCTTTAGGCCTTGGCTTCTGCCGCCTTCTGGCGGGCAATGGTTTTCACACGTGCGATGTCACGACGGACTTCCTGTACACGCGAAGACTTTTCGAGCTGGCCGGTCGCCTTCTGGAAGCGCAGGTTGAACTGCTCCTTCTTCAGCTTGGCAAGCTCATCCTTGAGTTGGTCGGCGCTCAGAGCGCGAACATCTGCGGCTTTCATCGGCTTTATCCTTACTCTGCAATGCGCTGAACGAAGCGCGTCTTGACCGAGAGCTTGGCAGCACCGAGACGCAGAGCCTCGCGGGCGAGTTCTTCGCTGACGCCGTCGATCTCAAACATGATACGACCGGGCTTGACCTTGCAGGCCCAGTATTCGACAGAGCCCTTGCCCTTACCCATGCGCACTTCGGTCGGCTTGGCAGTGACGGGAACATCGGGGAATACCCGGATCCAGACGCGGCCGGCGCGCTTCATGTGACGGGTGATCGCGCGGCGGGCCGCTTCGATCTGGCGGGCATTCACACGGTCGGGCTCCTGAGCCTTCAGGCCGAATTCACCGAACGCAAGGTCAGAACCGCCCTTGGCCACGCCCTTGATGCGGCCCTTGAATTGCTTGCGGTACTTGGTACGCTTTGGCTGCAACATTTATCTATTCTCCAAACTTGACTGCCACGACCGCTTTATCAAGCGTTTTCGCGGCGACGATTGTTGGTGTTGCCGCCCTGGCTGTCACCTTCAAGCGCACGGCGCTCGGAAGCCATCGGATCATGCTCGAGGATTTCGCCCTTGAAGATCCAGACCTTGATGCCGCAGATGCCGTATGCGGTTTCGGCTTCAGCCGTCCCGTAATCGATGTCAGCGCGCAGCGTGTGCAGCGGAACGCGGCCTTCGCGGTACCATTCGGTGCGGGCGATTTCTGCACCGCCGAGACGGCCGGCGCAGGTGATCTTGATGCCTTCGGCGCCAAGACGCATCGCGGACTGAACAGCGCGCTTCATGGCGCGGCGGAAGGCAACGCGACGCTCGAGCTGCTGGGCAATGCCCTGAGCGACGAGGGTCGAGTCGATTTCCGGCTTGCGAACTTCAACAATGTTGAGGTGCGTTTCGGAATTGGTCATCTCGGAAAGCTTCTTGCGGAGCTTTTCGATGTCTGCACCCTTCTTGCCGATGATCAGACCCGGGCGGGCCGAGTGGATCGTGACGCGGCACTTCTTGTGCGGACGCTCGATGACCACCTTGGCGATGCCAGCCTGCTTCAGCTCGTTCATCAGGTAGGCGCGGATCTTCAGGTCTTCATGGAGAAGCTGACCGTATTCCGCGTTGTCGGCGAACCAGCGGCTGTCCCAGGTCCGGTTGATTCCAAGGCGGAAACCGATCGGATTGATTTTCTGACCCATTATGCAGCCTCCCCGTTGGCTTCAACTTCGCGCACGACGATGGTGAGGTGTGCGAAAGGCTTTTCGATGCGGGATGCACGGCCACGGCCACGGGCGTGGAAGCGCTTCATTACAATCGACTTGCCGACATAGGCCTCGGCGACGATCAGCGAATCGACGTCGAGATCATGGTTGTTCTCGGCATTGGCGATCGCGGACTGAAGGGTCTTGCGAACCGTTTCAGCAATGCGCTTGCGCGAGAATTCGAGCTCTGCGAGAGCCCGGTCAACCTTCTTGCCGCGGATCAGCGCAGCAACGAGGTTGAGCTTCTGGGGGCTGACACGGATCGTGCGCGCAACGGCCTGCGCCTCGTTGTCCTTCAGCCGGCGTTCGGCTTTTGCCTTGGCCATTATTACTTCCTCTTCGCCTTTTTGTCCGCACCGTGACCGTAATAGGTACGGGTGGGAGCGAATTCACCGAACTTGTGTCCCACCATGTCTTCCGACACGGCTACCGGGATGTGCTTGCTACCGTTGTAGACGCCAAAGGTCAGACCGACGAACTGCGGCAGGATGGTGGAGCGACGGCTCCACATCTTGATCACTTCGCTACGGCCGCCTTCACGAACCTTCTCAGCCTTCTTGAGAAGATAGCCGTCAACAAACGGACCTTTCCAAACTGAACGAGCCATTGGAGACTTCCTCTCTTACTTCTTGCGCTGATGGCGCGAGCGCATGATGAACTTGTCGGTCGACTTGTTCGAACGTGTCCGCTTGCCCTTGGTGGGCTTGCCCCACGGGGTTACGGGATGACGGCCACCCGAAGTGCGGCCTTCACCACCGCCGTGCGGATGGTCAACCGGGTTCATTACGACGCCGCGTACATGCGGCTTCTTGCCACGCCAACGCGAACGACCAGCCTTGCCATCATTGATGTTGGCGTGGTCGGGGTTCGATACAGCACCGATGGTGGCAAGGCAAGTGCCCTGGACCAGACGCTGTTCACCGGAGTTCAGGCGAAGGATCGCCATCCCCTGGTCTCGGCCAACGAGCTGAGCATAGGCACCGGCGGAGCGGGCGATCTGGCCGCCCTTGCCCGGCTTCATTTCCACATTGTGGATGATGGAGCCAACCGGCACATACTGAAGCGGCATGGTGTTGCCGGGCTTCACGTCAACAGCCTTGTCGGAGGCAATGACCTTGTCGCCTGCAGCAAGACGCTGCGGTGCCAGGATATAGGCCTGCTCGCCATCGGCATAGTTGATCAGCGCGATATAAGCGGTACGGTTCGGGTCATATTCCAGACGCTCGACCGTGCCTTCGACTTCAAACTTGCGACGCTTGAAATCGACCAGACGGTAGGTGCGCTTGTGACCACCGCCCTGGAAGCGGACGGTGATGCGACCGTAGTTGTTGCGGCCACCCTTGGAAGACAGACCCTCGGTCAGCTTCTTGACCGGCTTGCCCTTGTAGAGACCGGTACGGTCCACAATGACCAGCTGGCGCTGGCTCGGGGTGGTCGGATTGAAACTCTTCAATGCCATTTTCTTAATCCCTTAGAGTCCGGTGGACACGTCGATGGACTGGCCTTCGGCAAGTGTCACCACGGCCTTCTTGACGTCCTTCTGACGGCCCGGGATACCGCGGAAACGCTTGGTCTTGCCCTTGCGGACGAGCGTGTTCACAGCCGTAACCTTCACACCGAAGAGCGCTTCGACGGCAGCCTTGATTTCCGGCTTGGTCGCACCCTTGGCAACGTTGAAGACAACCTGGTTATATTCGGAAACCAGTGTCGACTTTTCGGTGATCGACGGAGAGACGATCACATCGTAATGGCGAAGATCAGTCATTTGAACCGCTCCTCCAGAGCTTCAACCGCAGCCTTGGAAAGCACGAGCTTGCCGCAACGCAGGATGTCGTAAACGTTGATGCCCTGAACCGGCAGAACATTCATGTTCGGAATGTTCTGGGCGGCCAGCTTGAAATTGCTGTCAAGCTCTGCACCGCCGATGAAAAGGGCGTTGGTCAGGCCAAGCGATGCGAATGCACCGGTCAGGGCCTTGGTCTTGGCTTCCGCAGCCACCAGCTGATCAATGATGATCACGCTTTCGGAGCGGAGCTTGGCGGACAGCGCGTGGCGCAGGGCCAGGGCGCGGACCTTCTTCGGCAGGTCATGGGCGTGGCTGCGAACAACCGGACCATGGGCCTTGCCGCCGCCGCGGAACTGCGGGGCGCGTGCCGAATGGTGACGGGCGCGGCCCGTCCCCTTCTGCTTGTACATCTTGGCACCGGTGCGCGAGACTTCCGCGCGGCCCTTTGCCTTGTGAGTGCCCTGCTGCTTCTTGGCAAGCTGCCAGCGAACCATGCGTGCGAGAATGTCTTCGCGGGGAACGAGGCCGAAGATGGCATCGGAAAGGGAAACCGTACCGGCGTCCTTGCCCTCGAGCGTCTTGACGTTGAGATCCATGTTTCGGCTCCCTTACTGTGCTGCGGCGCGGACGCCAGCCGGGCGCGGTGCGCTTTCGGGCGTACCGGACTTGACGGCGTCACGAACGACGATCCACGAACCCTTGGAGCCGGGCACTGCGCCCTTGACCAGGATCAGACCACGATCGGTATCGGTCGATACCACTTCAAGGTTCTGGGTGGTGATACGGGTCTGGCCCATGTGACCAGCCATCCGCTTGCCCTTCCAGACGCGGCCCGGGTCCTGGTTGGAACCGGTCGAACCATGCGAACGGTGCGAGACCGAAACGCCGTGGGTCGCACGAAGACCGCCGAAATTGTGCCGCTTCATGGCACCGGCAAAACCCTTACCGATCGAAGTGCCGGTGACGTCGACCAGCTGGCCGGCGACGAAGTGGCTTGCCGTCAGCTCAGCGCCGACGTCGATCAGGTTGTCTTCCGACACGCGGAATTCAACGAGTTTTGCCTTGGGCTCCACGCTTGCGGTCGCAAAGTGACCGCGAAGAGCCTTCGACGTGTTCTTGACCTTGGACTGGCCGGCACCGAGCTGAACTGCGGTATAGCCATTCTTGTCTTTAGTGCGCTGGGCTACCACCTGGCAGTTCTCCATACGCAATACTGTTACCGGGATATGTTCTCCAGCGTCGTTATAGACGCGGGTCATTCCCACCTTCTGTGCAATCACACCTGAACGCATCGGTTCATCCTTCCCCTAAGGCTCTGGCCTTAAAGCTTGATTTCCACGTCGACACCGGCGGCCAGATCGAGCTTCATCAGCGCATCGACCGTCTGCGGTGTCGGATCAACGATATCGAGAAGACGCTTGTGGGTGCGCATCTCAAACTGTTCGCGGCTCTTCTTGTCGACATGCGGCGACCGGTTCACGGTGAATTTCTCAATCCGGGTCGGAAGCGGCACGGGCCCGCGCACACTCGCACCGGTGCGCTTGGCCGTCGACACGATTTCGCGCGTGGAGGCATCGAGAACCCGGTGATCAAACGCCTTAAGGCGGATGCGGATATTCTGGCCGTTCATTCGACTTGTCCTTGCTCGTGTTTCCCGCGTGCCTCCGTATGAGGCACGCTTTAACTTTTCTTCTTGTGGAAGGCCCTTCCTAAAACCGTGGGGACACCTTAGCGGCATCCCCACTGTCCTTGTGGCAGGCCTTGCCTATTCTTTACTCGAACGATGCTCGCCACGATGCCGACGCCGCCTTGCGAACCGCGCTTGCGCGCCCTTCGCAAATTCATATGGCCGTCGGCTCGCTGGCGGCCTCGTTACTCGCCTCGTCGAATTACTCGACGATGCTCGCCACGATGCCGGCGCCGCCTTGCGAAACGCGCTTGCGCGCCTTTCGCAAATTCATATGGCCGTCGGCTCGCTGGCGGCCTCGTTACTCGCCTCGTCGAATTACTCGACGATGCTCGCCACGATGCCGGCGCCGACGGTGCGGCCGCCTTCGCGGATGGCGAAGCGCAGCTTTTCTTCCATGGCGATCGGCACGATCAGTTCGACTTCAACGGTGACGTTGTCGCCAGGCATGACCATTTCCGTGCCTTCCGGCAGCGAAACGATGCCCGTCACGTCGGTCGTGCGGAAGTAGAACTGCGGACGGTAGTTGGTGAAGAACGGCGTATGACGGCCGCCTTCTTCCTTCGTCAGGATGTAGGCTTCAGCCATGAACTTCTTGTGCGGCTTGACCGAACCCGGCTTGCACAGAATCTGGCCACGCTCGACGGCGTCACGCGTCACGCCGCGCAGCAGCGCGCCGATGTTGTCGCCTGCCTGGCCCTGATCGAGCAGCTTGCGGAACATTTCAACGCCGGTGCAGGTCGTCTTCGTCGTCGGACGGATGCCGACGATTTCGATTTCTTCGCCAACCTTGACGATACCGCGCTCGACGCGGCCCGTCACAACCGTGCCACGGCCCGAGATCGAGAACACGTCTTCGATCGGCATCAGGAACGGCAGGTTGATCGGACGCTCAGGCGTCGGGATATAGGCATCGACAGCTGCCATCAGTTCGCGGATCGCGTCTTCGCCGATGGTCTTGTCGGAATCTTCAAGCGCAGCAAGAGCCGAACCCTTGACGATCGGAATGTCGTCGCCCGGGAAGTCATAGGACGACAGAAGCTCGCGCACTTCCAGCTCGACAAGCTCGAGAAGCTCGGCGTCGTCAACCTGGTCGACCTTGTTCAGGAACACAACGATGGCGGGAACGCCAACCTGACGGGCGAGCAGGATGTGCTCGCGGGTCTGCGGCATCGGGCCGTCGGCAGCCGAGCAAACCAGGATCGCGCCGTCCATCTGCGCAGCACCGGTGATCATGTTCTTGACGTAGTCGGCGTGGCCGGGGCAGTCAACGTGCGCGTAGTGACGGGCAGGCGTCTCATATTCAACGTGCGCCGTCGAAATGGTGATGCCGCGGGCCTTTTCTTCCGGCGCTGCGTCGATCTGGTCATAGGCCTTGTATTCACCGAAATACTTCGTGATCGCGGCCGTCAACGACGTCTTGCCATGGTCAACGTGGCCAATCGTGCCGATGTTGACGTGCGGCTTGTTGCGCTCAAACTTACTCTTTGCCATTTCCGGCTCTCCGTTATGTTGGTCCCCGAAGGGTCATTCCTGAGTTTCTTGTGAGGCTTCCGCCTCCGGTCACTTCTGACCGGAGTACTTTGCCTGGATTTCGTTGGCGACGTTCGTGGGGACCGGCGAATAGTGGTCGAACGACATCGTGTACTGTGCACGGCCCTGCGACATCGAGCGCAGGTTGTCCACGTACTTGAACATGTTGGCCAGCGGTACGTTGGCATTGATGACAACGGCGATACCGCGGCTTTCCTGGCCCTGGATCTGACCACGGCGGGAGTTGAGGTCGCCGATCACGTCACCGACGTAATCTTCGGGCGTGACCACTTCCACCTTCATCATCGGCTCGAGGAGCTGCGCTCCGGCCTTCTTCGCGGCTTCACGGAAGCAGGCGCGGGAGGCGATTTCGAAGGCGAGAACCGAGGAGTCAACGTCGTGGTAGGCGCCGTCGATCAGGGTTGCCTTGACGCCGAGCATCGGGAAGCCAGCCAGCGGACCGGAGGAGAGCACGCTTTCGATGCCCTTCTGAACGCCCGGGATGTATTCCTTCGGAACCGAACCGCCGACGATCTTCGACTCGAACTTGAAGTCATCGCCTTCCGGATTGGGTTCGAAGACGATCTTGACGCGCGCGAACTGGCCGGTACCACCGGACTGCTTCTTGTGCGTGTAATCTTCTTCGTGGGTCCGGGTGATCGTTTCGCGGTAGGCAACCTGCGGCGCGCCGACGGTGGCCTCAACCTTGAATTCGCGACGCATGCGGTCAACCAGGATGTCGAGGTGAAGTTCACCCATGCCTGCGATGATCGTCTGGCCGGACTCTTCGTCGGTCTTGACGCGGAAGGACGGGTCTTCGGCAGCCAGACGGTTGAGCGCCAGGCCCATCTTTTCCTGGTCGCCCTTGGACTTCGGCTCGATGGCGATCTGGATGACCGGCTCGGGGAATTCCATGCGCTCGAGGATAACCTGCTTCAGGGGATCGCAGAGCGTGTCACCCGTGGTGGTTTCCTTGAGACCGGCCAGAGCAACGATGTCGCCTGCAAAGGCTTCTTCGATGTCTTCACGGGAGTTGGAATGCATCTGCAGCATGCGGCCGACGCGCTCGCGCTTTTCCTTGACCGTGTTCATGACCGACGTGCCCTTTTCGAGCTTGCCGGAATAGATGCGGGCGAAGGTGAGCGAACCGACGAAGGGGTCGTTCATGATCTTGAAGGCGAGCATCGACAGCGGCTCGTCATCAGAAGCGCGACGCTCGGTTTCTGCTTCGGTCTTGACGTCGATGCCCTTGATCGCCGGAATATCGACCGGCGACGGCAGATATTCGACAACGGCGTCGAGCAGCGGCTGAACGCCCTTGTTCTTGAAGGCGGTGCCGCAGAACATCGGGTGGAACTTCACGTCGATGGTGCCGCGACGGACGAGAGCACGGATCTGGTCGTTATCGGGATAGTTGCCTTCCAGATAGGCTTCCATGGCCGCTTCATCGGCTTCAACGCAGGTCTCGATCAGCAGTTCGCGGTACTGGGCGGCCTTTTCCTTCATGTCATCAGGAATTTCGACCACATCCCACTGCGCGCCCAGCGATTCATCGCGCCAGACGAGAGCATTCATCTCGATCAGGTCGATGACGCCCTTGAATTCGGTTTCGGCACCGATCGGGAGCTGCATGACGACAGGGATGGCACCGAGACGCGACTTGATCATGTCTACGGAGCGGTAGAAGTCGGCGCCGGTCTTGTCCATCTTGTTGCAGAAGATCATCCGCGGGACGTTGTACTTTTCAGCCTGGCGCCAGACGGTTTCGGTCTGCGGCTCAACGCCGGCATTGGCGTCGAGCAGGGCGATGGCACCGTCGAGAACACGCAGCGAACGCTCGACTTCAATCGTGAAGTCAACGTGGCCGGGAGTGTCGATGATGTTGAAACGGCGCATTTTGCCGTCGCGGCCCTTCCAGTAGGTGGTGGTGGCAGCAGAGGTGATCGTGATGCCACGCTCCTGCTCCTGCTCCATCCAGTCCATGGTTGCTGCGCCGTCATGAACTTCGCCGATCTTGTGCGACTTGCCCGTGTAGTACAGGATGCGCTCGGTCGTCGTTGTCTTGCCAGCGTCGATATGCGCCATGATACCGAAATTGCGGTAGTCTTCGATTTTGTATTCGCGAGCCATGATGACTGCCTCTTGACTGTGTTCGACGATTACCAGCGATAGTGCGAGAAGGCACGGTTGGCGTCAGCCATCTTGTGCGTATCTTCGCGCTTCTTCACGGCGCTGCCACGGTTGTTTGCTGCGTCCATGAGTTCGCCGCAGAGGCGCTCAACCATGGTCGTTTCATTACGCTTGCGGGCAGCGGCGATCAGCCAGCGGATGGCCAGTGCCTGACGGCGCTCGGGGCGAACGTCGACCGGAACCTGGTAGGTTGCACCACCGACGCGGCGCGAACGAACTTCAACATGCGGCGCAATGTTGTCGAGAGCCTGATGGAAGACGCCGACCGGCTCCTGCTTCATCTTGCCCTGAACAGCGTCGAAAGCACCGTAAACGATGTTTTCGGCGACCGACTTCTTGCCGTGAAGCATGATGGCGTTCATGAACTTGGTGACGACCAGATCCCCGAACTTCGGGTCCGGATTGATCTCACGCTTTTCTGCACTATGACGACGGGACATTCTTTTCGTCTCTCAACTTTTTAATTGCATTGACGGGCGCGTCCAAACTAGCGCCCGATGCTCGAATGCGGAATTACTTCGGACGCTTGGCACCGTACTTGGAACGGCGCTGCTTGCGGTTCTTGACACCCTGGGTATCGAGGACCCCGCGGATGATGTGGTAACGCACACCCGGCAAGTCCTTTACGCGGCCGCCACGGATCATGACGACAGAGTGTTCCTGCAGGTTATGGCCCTCACCCGGGATGTAACCGATGACTTCAAAGCCATTGGTAAGACGGATCTTGGCAACCTTACGCAGAGCCGAGTTCGGCTTCTTCGGGGTCGTGGTGTAAACACGGGTGCAAACACCGCGCTTCTGCGGGTTTTCCTGCAGGGCAGGAACCTTATTGCGCTTTACCTGTGCCTGACGCGGCTTGCGGATCAGCTGGTTTACGGTAGGCATATAACCATCCCTTGCAAATCTAATTCGGCACCCTTTCGGGCTACTCATTCGTGCCGTTTCCGGCGGTGGCCACACGGTTCCTCATGCGCAAAACGTGGCCCTATCCGCTTTTGGCAGATGGACCACAAAAGGCAGAGGACGCAAATTATGCGTCATGCGTGCAGCATTCGTGTCTTCAACGTGCGTTAAGAACCTTGTTTGAGGCGAAGTCCAGACCGTGTCGGTCCGGATCAGCCAGCCTCACATGGGCTCCGATGAGGGCGGTACTACTGTTTTCACCAGCCTCCGTCAAGGCCAGTTTCCAAATTATCTTGGAGCAAGGGGCTGGAAAGCCTGCGTTTGCGGGGGTTCTCGTGCCCCCCGGGGTCTTCAACAGAAGAAAACCGCAGCAATCGTGCATGGGCTTTTGATACATTTCCGGTTAAAGAATCGTCAAGACCTGATCGGTGCAGAGATTCTTTTCTCACCCCATCATCCACGGGAATCACCAGAGCCGATTCTCGCGCCGACCAGGGCCGCCTCGCCAGGCCCCTTCCCTTTCGCCCTGGCCCTACGTGCCGTATGCAAGGATTTCGAAATGATTGCCGAACCAGACAATGACAATTTCAACGAAGGCCCGATGGTGTTCATCGTGATCGGGAGGGCCTATGGGGACGATGACAAGGACGGCATCCCGATCCATGTCATCCTGACCGCCCCCGATGATGACAGTGCCGTCCGCGAAACCCTGAACGCCCTCTCGGAAGAAGGTTTCGCCGAGGCTGACCTCGACCAGATCGGCACGCTCACGGAGCCGCCGGACGAGGAACCGCATTCCAGCGCCTACAAGGGTGCCCTGACGGGCGAAGTTTCGATCATCCGGTTCAGGTGAAGGAAGGGGCTGCAAGGCCCCCCCTGCCACTTTAGAGTCTGTCAGGTTCTTATTGAACCAGACAGACGCTAAGGCCCTTTGTTTTCGTTTGTCTTTTCGGGAAAACCGGATTCCACTTTTCCCTGACAAACTCTAGTGCCCTTTGTTTTCGTTTGTCTTTTCGCTCAAACGAGTTTGAGCGGGAAAACCGGATTCCACTTTTCCCTGACAAACTCTAGAGTCTGTCAGGTTCATACTGAACCAGACAGACTCTCATTTTCTCTGCTTTCGTTTGTCTTTTCGCTCAAACGAGTTTGAGCGGGAAAACCGGACTCCACTTTTCCCTGACAAACTCCAGGCCTCCCTGCCCCATCACGTGAAAAAACCGCCGATGTTTCCACCGGCGGTTTTCTTCTGTCCAGAAGCGGGTGCCTGTTACTCGGCAGCCGGGACTTCGCTGGCCAGGTCCTGCAGCATCGGGGTCGCCACATTGGCTCCGGTGCCTGCACGGCGTTCTTCGAGGATCATCTCGTCGCGCGCCGTGGCGATGCGACGGATCTGGGTCATGGTGCCGCCGGTACCAGCCGGGATCAGGCGGCCGACGATGACGTTTTCCTTCAGGCCCTGCAGCGTGTCGGTCTTGCCGGCAATCGCGGCTTCCGTCAGCACCTTGGTGGTTTCCTGGAAGGACGCTGCCGAGATGAAGGACGGGGTCTGCAGCGAGGCCTTGGTGATGCCCAGCAGAACCGGATCGCCATAGGCAGGCTTCTTGCCGACTTCGATCAGCTGTTCGTTCAGATCGTCCAGCTCGATACGGTCGATATTGTCACCGACGATATAGTGGCTGTCACCCGCATCGGTGATTTCCACCTTCTGCAGCATCTGGCGAACGATGACTTCGATATGCTTGTCGTTGATGACAACGCCCTGCAGACGATAGACTTCCTGGATTTCGTTGACGAGGTAAGAGGCAAGTGCCTCCACGCCCTTGATCGCCAGAATGTCGTGCGGTGCCGGGTTACCGTCGAGGATGTAATCACCCTTTTCGATATAGTCGCCGTCCTGAAGGTGGAAGGGCTTGCCCTTCGGGATCAGGTATTCGACCGGTTCGACACCATCTTCCGCAGGCTCGATCAGCACGCGACGCTTGTTCTTGTAGTCGCGGCCGAAGCGGATCGTCCCATCGATTTCGGCGATGATCGCATGATCCTTCGGACGGCGGGCTTCGAACAGTTCGGCCACGCGCGGCAGACCGCCGGTGATGTCCTTCGTCTTGGCACTTTCCAGCGGAACACGGGCGAGAACGTCACCCTGGCCGACCTTCGTGCCGGGTTCAACCGACAGGATGGCGTCCACCGACAGCATGAAGCGGGCATCGCCACCACGTGACAGCTTCATGATCTGGCCGCTGGCGTCCTTGATGACGATGGCCGGCTTCAGGTCGATACCCCTTGGCGTCGAGCGCCAGTCGATAACCTGGCGCTTGGTGATGCCGGTCGCTTCGTCGGTCGCTTCGAGAACCGAGATACCATCGACCACATCTTCGAAGTGAACGGTACCCGAGACTTCCGTCATCATCGGGCGGGTATAGGGGTCCCACTCCGCCAGACGCTGGCCGCGCTTTACCTTGTCGCCGTCATCGACGAAGACCTTCGACCCATAGGCGACGCGCTGCGCGGACCGTTCGATACCGCGTTCGTCGAGAATGGTCACCGCCATGCTGCGGCCCATGGCAATCAGGTTGCCATCGGTGTTGCGCAGGATGTTGCGGTTCTTGATCTGCACGGTGCCTTCGTAGGACGCTTCCAGGAAGGACTGGTCGACCACGGTCGCCGTACCACCAAGGTGGAAGGTACGCATCGTCAGCTGGGTACCCGGCTCACCGATGGACTGGGCCGCGATGACACCGACGGCCTCGCCCATGTTGACCGGCGTACCGCGGGCGAGATCCCGCCCGTAGCAAACCGAGCAGACGCCCGTCTGGACTTCGCAGGTCAGCGCCGAGCGAATGCGGATCGACTGGATGCCGGCCTTTTCGATCTCGATGACGTCGGGTTCGAGGATCATGCGACCTGCATCCACGATACGCTCACCCGTCAGCGGATGATCGATATCGTCGAGCGCGGTACGGCCGAGAACGCGGGCACCGATGGAGGCAACCACCTGGCCGGCATCGACGATCGCCGTCATGGTCAGGCCCTTGTCGGTGCCGCAATCCACGAGGTTGACGATGCAATCCTGCGCGACGTCAACCAGACGGCGGGTCAGGTAACCGGAGTTGGCGGTCTTGAGCGCCGTATCTGCGAGACCCTTGCGGGCGCCGTGCGTCGAGTTGAAGTACTCGTTCACGGTCAGGCCTTCCTTGAAGTTCGAGATGATCGGCGTCTCGATGATTTCACCGGAAGGCTTGGCCATCAGGCCGCGCATGCCGCCCAGCTGGCGCATCTGGTTCGGCGACCCACGGGCACCCGAATGTGACATCATGTAGATGGCGTTCATCGGCTTCTGGCGACCGGTCTCGGGGTCGAACTCGACGGCCTTGATGCGGGCCATCATGTCTTCGGCGACCTTCTCGGTGGCCTTGCCCCAGGCGTCGACAACTTTGTTGTACTTTTCGCCCTGGGTGATGAGACCGTCATTATATTGCTGCTCGTATTCCTTCACCAGGTTTTCGGTGTCGCCAACGATCTTCACCTTGGTTGCGGGAATCACCATGTCGTCCTTGCCGAACGAAATGCCGGCGCGGCAGGCATGGGCGAAGCCGAGCTGCATGATCCGGTCACAGAAGATCACCGTGTCCTTCTGGCCGCAATGGCGGTAGACCGCGTCGATCATCTTGGAGATGTTCTTCTTGGTCATTTCCTGGTTGCAGATGTCGAAGGGCACATTGACATTCTTCGGCAGGAGTTCGCCGATGAGCATGCGGCCGGGCGTCGTTTCATGGATCTTCGACACCGGCTTGCCCTCGGCATCCACGGTCTTGAAGCGGCCACGGATCTTCGAATGCAGCGTCACGACCTTGTTTTCAAGCGCGTGATGCAGTTCGCCGAGATCGGAGAAGGCCATGCCTTCGCCCGGCTCGTTCTGGTTCAGGATCGACAGGTAGTAGAGGCCGAGAACCATGTCCTGCGAGGGAACGATGATCGGTGCGCCGTTGGCCGGGTGCAGGATGTTGTTGGTCGACATCATCAGCACGCGGGCTTCGAGCTGGGCTTCGAGCGACAGCGGCACGTGAACGGCCATCTGGTCACCGTCGAAGTCGGCGTTGAAGGCGGTGCAGACCAGCGGATGCAGCTGGATTGCCTTGCCTTCGACGAGGATCGGCTCAAACGCCTGGATGCCGAGACGGTGGAGCGTCGGCGCACGGTTCAGCAGAACCGGATGCTCGCGGATCACCTCGTCGAGGATATCCCAGACTTCCGGCTTTTCCTTTTCAACCAGCTTCTTGGCCTGCTTGACGGTCGAGGAATAGCCCTTGGCGTCAAGACGGGCATAGATGAACGGCTTGAACAGTTCGAGCGCCATCTTCTTCGGCAGGCCGCACTGGTGCAGCTTCAGTTCCGGACCGGTCACGATCACAGAACGGCCGGAATAGTCGACGCGCTTGCCGAGCAGGTTCTGGCGGAAACGGCCCTGTTTGCCCTTCAGCATGTCGGACAGCGACTTAAGCGGCCGCTTGTTGGCACCGGTGATGACGCGGCCACGGCGACCATTGTCGAACAGCGCATCGACCGATTCCTGCAGCATGCGCTTTTCATTGCGGATGATGATGCCGGGGGCGCGCAGTTCGATCAGCCGCTTCAGGCGGTTGTTGCGGTTGATGACGCGGCGGTAGAGGTCGTTCAGGTCCGAGGTCGCAAAGCGGCCACCGTCGAGCGGCACCAGCGGACGCAGGTCCGGCGGGATCACAGGGACGACCTTCATGATCATCCATTCCGGACGGTTGCCGGATTCCATGAAGTTCTCAACGATCTTGAGACGCTTCATCAGCTTCTTCTGCTTCAGGTCCGACGTGGTTTCGGCCAGTTCCGCGCGCAGGTCGCCGGCGATCTTTTCGAGATTCATGCTGGCAAGCATCTCGTAGATGGCCTCGGCACCAATCATCGCGGTGAACTGGTCTTCACCATATTCATCCACGGCCAGCATGTATTCCTCTTCGGAAAGAAGCTGGTTTTCCTTGAGCGAGGTCAGGCCCGGCTCGGTCACGATATAGTTTTCGAAGTAGAGAACGCGTTCCACATCCTTCAGCGTCATGTCGAGAAGGGTGGAGATGCGGCTCGGAAGCGACTTCAGGAACCAGATATGGGCGACCGGAGCGGCCAGTTCGATATGGCCCATGCGCTCGCGGCGAACGCGCGACAGCGTGACTTCGACGCCACACTTTTCGCAGATGATGCCCTTGTACTTCATGCGCTTGTACTTGCCGCACAGGCATTCGTAGTCCTTGATCGGGCCGAAAATGCGCGCGCAGAAAAGACCATCACGTTCCGGCTTGAACGTACGATAGTTGATCGTCTCCGGCTTTTTGATTTCGCCGTAAGACCAGGAGAGAATCTTCTCCGGCGACGCAATCGAAATCCGGATGGAGTCGAAGGTCTGCGCAGGCACCTGCGGATTGAAAAGATTCATGACCTCTTGGTTCATGCCTGTCTCCTTCATGGGCCCAAAGCCCTTGCTTAGCGGCCGGTTCGGCGAAATCCCGGGTGCCGTACCGTCGCTCTAAACTGGATATAACCGCAAATTGCGGCGATATTTCCCTCAACCGCTGGCCTCGTACCCCCGGTCGGGAAAAGGGGCGCGCCATCAACGGCGCGCACCCTGTCTCATCGCTTACTCGGCGGCGTCAGGAAGCTGGCCGGCCTGTGCTTCGTCGACCCGGGTATTTTCCAGTTCGACGCTCAGACCCAGCGAGCGCATTTCCTTGACCAGAACGTTGAAGCTCTCGGGAATGCCGGCTTCGAACGTGTCGTCGCCCCGCACGATTGCTTCATAGACCTTGGTACGGCCCGCCACGTCGTCCGACTTCACCGTCAGCATTTCCTGCAGGGTGTAGGCTGCGCCGTAGGCTTCGAGTGCCCAGACTTCCATTTCCCCGAAGCGCTGACCGCCGAACTGCGCCTTGCCACCCAGCGGCTGCTGGGTCACGAGCGAGTAGGGACCGATCGAACGGGCGTGGATCTTGTCGTCCACCAGGTGGTTCAGCTTCAGCATGTAGATGTAGCCGACGGTCACCTGACGGTCGAACTGGTCGCCCGTACGGCCATCATAAAGGGTCGACTGACCGCTTTCCTTCAGGCCGGCAAGCTTCAGCATCTCGTTGACGTCGGCTTCCACCGCGCCGTCGAACACCGGCGTTGCAATCGACACGCCGCGGCGGGTCTGCTCGGCCAGACGAACGATGGACTCGTTGTCATAGTCCTTGATCGGCTCGCCCTTCGGACCGGTGCCGATGACGCTGTCGATGGTCGCCCGCAGCGGCTCGATGGAACCACCCGCCTGATAGGCGTCGAGCAGTTCACCGATCTGCTTGCCCATGCCGGCACAGGCCCAGCCCAGATGGGTCTCAAGGATCTGGCCCACATTCATGCGCGACGGCACGCCGAGCGGGTTCAGCACCACGTCTACATGGGTGCCGTCTTCGAGGAACGGCATGTCTTCGATCGGCACGATGCGAGACACGACACCCTTGTTGCCGTGACGGCCGGCCATCTTGTCGCCCGGCTGGATCTTGCGCTTCACGGCGACAAAGACCTTGACCATCTTCATCACGCCAGGAGGCATTTCGTCGCCGCGCTGGACCTTTTCGACCTTGTCCATGAAGCGCTGTTCAAGGCGCGACTTGGATTCGTCGTACTGGCCACGCAGGGCTTCGATCTCGCCCTGAACCTTCTCGTCCTCGACGGCAAACATCCACCACTGCGAGCGGGGGAATTCGCTGATGAGGGCGTTGGACAGTTCCGAGCCCTTCTTGAAGTTCTTCGGACCGGCAACCGCCACGTGACCACGCAGCATGTCGATCAGCCGGCCGTAGACGTTGCGGTCGAGGATCGCCTGCTCGTCGTCACGGTCCTTGGCGAGACGCTCGATTTCCTCGCGCTCGATTGCCATCGCACGTTCGTCCTTTTCAACGCCGTGGCGGTTGAAAACACGAACTTCAACGACGGTCCCGAAGGTGCCGGGGGGCATGCGCATCGAGGTATCACGGACGTCGGAGGCCTTTTCGCCGAAGATGGCGCGCAGCAGCTTTTCTTCCGGCGTCATCGGGCTTTCGCCCTTCGGCGTGATCTTGCCGACCAGGATGTCGCCCGGCTGCACTTCCGCACCGATATAGACGATACCGGCTTCGTCGAGATTCTTCAGCGCTTCTTCCGAAACGTTCGGAATGTCGCGGGTGATTTCTTCCGGACCAAGCTTGGTGTCACGCGCCATCACCTCGAATTCCTCGATGTGGATGGAGGTGAACACGTCATCGCGCACGATCCGCTCGGAAAGCAGGATCGAGTCTTCGTAGTTGTAGCCGTTCCACGGCATGAACGCGACGAGCGCGTTGCGGCCAAGCGCGAGATCGCCCAGATCGGTCGACGGACCGTCCGCGATGATGTCGCCCTTGTTCAGGATGTCACCGACGGTGACCAGCGGGCGCTGGTTGACGCAGGTGTTCTGGTTGGACCGCTGGAACTTCTGCAGCCGGTAGATATCAACGCCGGACTTCGAGGGATCGAGGTCTTCGGTGGCGCGGATAACGATACGGGTCGCGTCGACCTGGTCGACCACGCCGCCGCGACGGGCGGCAATGGCCGCGCCGGAATCGCGGGCCACGATCGGTTCCATGCCGGTTCCGACGAACGGAGCCTCGGCACGCACCAGCGGCACGGCCTGACGCTGCATGTTCGAGCCCATGAGCGCGCGGTTGGCGTCGTCGTTCTCAAGGAACGGGATCAGCGCCGCGGCGACCGAAACCAGCTGCTTCGGCGACACGTCCATGAGGTTGATCATGTCGCGCGGTGCGAGCATGACTTCGCCGGCATGGCGGCAGACCACGAATTCTTCGGCAAAGGTATTGTCGGCGTTGAGCACCGAGTTTGCCTGGGCCACGTGGTACTTCGCTTCTTCCATCGCCGAGAGATAGACCACGTCGGTCGTCACGTTGCCGTTGACGATCTTGCGGTACGGGCTTTCGATGAAGCCGTACTTGTTGACGCGGGCAAAGGTGGCGAGCGAGTTGATCAGACCGATGTTCGGGCCTTCCGGCGTTTCAATCGGGCAGATGCGGCCATAGTGGGTCGGATGAACGTCGCGGACTTCGAAGCCAGCCCGCTCACGGGTCAGACCACCCGGTCCAAGTGCCGAAAGACGGCGCTTGTGGGTGATTTCCGACAGCGGGTTCACCTGGTCCATGAACTGCGACAGCTGCGAGGAGCCGAAGAATTCGCGGACGGCGGCAGCAGCCGGCTTGGCGTTGATCAGGTCCTGCGGCATGACGGTGTCGATTTCAATCGACGACATGCGCTCCTTGATCGCCCGTTCCATGCGCAGCAGGCCGAGGCGATACTGGTTTTCCATCAGTTCGCCGACCGAGCGCACCCGGCGGTTGCCGAGGTTGTCGATATCGTCGATCTCGCCCTTGCCGTCGCGCAGTTCGACCAGCATCCGGACCACGGCCAGGATGTCTTCCTTGCGCAGGACGCGCACGGTGTCTTCCGCATCGAGGTCAAGACGCATGTTCATCTTGACGCGGCCAACGGCGGACAGGTCATAGCGTTCGGCATCGAAGAACAGCGAGGTGAACATCGCCTCTGCCGATTCCATGGTCGGCGGCTCACCCGGACGCATGACGCGGTAGATGTCGAACAGCGAATCCTGGCGGTTCTCGTTCTTGTCGGCGGCAAGCGTATTGCGGATATAGGCGCCGACATTGATGTGGTCGATGCCGAGAACCGGAACTTCTTCCGTGCCGTGATCGAGAATGATCTTCAGGGTCTTTTCGTCGATTTCGTCACCGGCTTCGAGATAGATTTCGCCGGTCTTGTAGTTGACGATGTCTTCGGCCAGATAGTTGCCGTAGAGGTCTTCGTCGGTGGCGCGCAGCGCCTTCAGGCCCTTGTCCTGCAACTGACGGATCAGGCGCGGATTGAGCTTCTTGCCGCCCTCGACAACAACTTCGCCGGTATCGGCGTCGATCATGTCGGTGATGGTCTTGGTGCCCTTGAGCACGTCCGGCTGGAACGGAATCCGCCAGCCCTTGCCGTCGCGCTCATAAAGCGCCTTGGTATAGAAGGTGTTGAGGATCTCCTCGCCATCCATCCCAAGCGCCATCAGCAGCGAGGTCACGGGGATCTTGCGACGACGGTCGATGCGGGCGTAGACGATGTCCTTGGCGTCGAATTCGATATCGAGCCACGAACCGCGATAGGGGATGACGCGGGCGGCAAACAGCAGCTTGCCCGACGAATGGCTCTTGCCCTTGTCGTGGTCGAAGAACACGCCCGGCGAACGGTGCATCTGGGAAACGATGACGCGCTCGGTCCCGTTCACGATGAACGTCCCGTTGTTGGTCATGAGCGGCATGTCGCCCATGTAAACGCTCTGTTCCTTGATGTCCTTGATCGACTTGGCGCCGGTATCCTCGTCAATATCGAACACGATCAGGCGCAGCGTCACCTTCAGCGGCGCTGCATAGGTCAGATCGCGCTGACGGCATTCTTCCACGTCGAACTTGGGATGTTCGAATTCATAGGACACGAATTCCAGCATCGACGCACCGGAAAAATCGGTGATCGGGAAAACGGACCTGAACACCGACTGAAGTCCCTCATCCGGACGGCCGCCAACCGGCTCGTCCACCATGAGAAACTGATCATACGATGCCTTCTGAACCTCGATGAGGTTCGGCATTTCTGCGACTTCTGGAATTTTTCCAAAAAACTTGCGTACGCGCCTGCGACCGTTAAACGAAAGGGTCTGAGCCATCGTCGCTCCTTATTATTTTGCATCCGGGCCTGCAACAGATGGAGAACGCTGGCCAGTCGGCTCCATCAACGAATGGGTCTTGTTTTCATGGAAGGCACGTGGGGAACCTATGCAACCGGTCCAGCCCCTGGCCCAAGAACCCATTACCCAAAAGCCGTTTTCCGGGCTTTTGGGTAATGTTTTCCCAAACAGACAGGTCCGGAGGAGCGTTGCCGCTCCTCCGGGTATTGCCTGACTTACTTGACGTCAACCTTGGCGCCAGCGTCTTCAAGCTTCTTCTTGAGGTCAGCAGCTTCAGCCTTGGAAACAGCTTCCTTGACAGCCTTCGGCGCGCCTTCAACGAGGTCCTTGGCTTCCTTCAGGCCGAGACCCGTGATGGCGCGGACTTCCTTGATGACGTTGATCTTGTTTGCACCGGCGTCGGTGAGGATCACGTCGAATTCGGTCTTTTCTTCTTCAGCAGCAGCGGCCGGACCGGCAGCAGCGGCAGCAACAGCTACCGGAGCAGCGGCGGAAACGCCCCACTTTTCTTCGAGCAGCTTCGACAGTTCAGCAGCTTCGAGAACTGTCAGTGCAGAGAGGTCTTCTACGATCTTTGCGAGATCAGCCATTGTCTTAGTTCCTTGAATATCGGTTCGAACCGTATTGTTGATTTACAGCGAAAATCCGCCTTAAGCGGCTTCGTCCTTCTTGGCGTAAGCGGCGAACACGCGGGCAAGCTGGCTTGCCGGTGCGCTGACAACCGTGGCGATGCGGGTAGCCGGGGTCTGAATCATGCCCAGCAGCCTTGCACGCAGTTCGTCCAGCGAAGGCAGGGTCGCAAGCGACTTGACTGCATCGGCGCTGAGCGTGGTTGCCCCCATGGCACCACCGAGAACAACGAGCTTGTCGTTGGTCTTGGCAAATTCCATGGCAATCTTGGGAGCCGTGATCGGGTCGACGCTGTAAGCAATCAGCGTCTGGCCCTTGAAGAGATCTGACATCCCTTCCGACTCCGTGCCCTGAAGAGCAATTTTGGCCAGGCGGTTTTTCGCGACTTTGACGGTGCCACCGGCATTGCGCATCTTCGAACGAAGATCGTTCATCTGCGCAACCGTGATACCGGCATAGCGGGCCACGACAACTGAACCGGAAGCCTTGAAGACTTCGCTCAGCTCCGTGACGAATTCGCGTTTTTCCGCTCTTTCCACTGCCTATCTCCAGTTGACAGGACCAAAGATCGGTCCTGCCGGGTTTACTTATGTCTCCCGAGCTCCTGGATTAGAGGATCCCGGACGACGCTTGAGGATCCTGTCCCCTCGCGTGCCCTCCCTTGCGGAAGAGGCAGACACAAGGCAACCTAGGTTCGAACCGGATCATTCGGGCGTATCCACGCCGGAAATTCCGTTCCGTACCCGTCTCATGCAGGCAAAGTGATTAAGGAAAACCACCTGCAATCTCGGACAGGAAATCCGGTTTTTGAGGCCGGAAATTCCCGGCCCGAAGGCCGGAAATCTGGTGGACCGGTTTTGACGCCGGTATTCTGTTCTAAGCCTTGGCCAGAGGGTCAGGCAAAGCCCGTCCCTTCAGGGCCGAAAGCCTGCCGGATCAACCGTTGACGGTCGCCGGGTCAACCTTGACGCCCGGGCCCATGGTCGAGGAAATCGCCACGCGCTTCAGGTAGGTGCCCTTGGCGCCAGCCGGCTTTGCCTTCACGACAGCGTCGGTGAAAGCCTTGATGTTTTCTTCCAGCGCCTTGGCATCGAACGAAGCCTTGCCGATGCCGGCATGGATGATACCAGCCTTTTCGACGCGGAATTCGACAGCGCCACCCTTGGAGGCCTTGACGGCGCCGGCGACGTCCATGGTCACGGTGCCAACCTTCGGGTTCGGCATCATGCCACGCGGGCCGAGAACCTTGCCGAGACGGCCGACGAGCGGCATCATGTCAGGGGTTGCGATGCAGCGGTCAAAGTCGATCTTGCCGCCCTGGACGATTTCCAGCAGGTCTTCCGCACCGACAACATCAGCACCGGCAGCGCGGGCTTCATCAGCCTTGGCACCACGGGCGAAAACGCCGACGCGAACCGTACGGCCAGTGCCGTTCGGCAGGTTGACAACGCCGCGAACCATCTGGTCGGCATGACGCGGGTCAACGCCGAGGTTGAGGGCGACTTCGATGGTTTCGTCGAACTTGGCGACAGCCCGTTCCTTGACCATCGAGATGGCATCGGTGAGGCCGACGAGCTTGGTCGGATCAACGCCAACGCGGATTTTCTGGATACGCTTTGCAATCTTCGGCATCAGATCAACCCACCACTTCCAGGCCCATGGCGCGGGCAGAGCCCTCGATCATGGCCATCGCACCATTGATATCGGCAGCGTTCAGGTCCTTCATCTTCGCTTCAGCGATAGAACGAACCTGATCACGGGTGATCGAGCCAGCCTTGGTCTTGCCCGGCAGCTTGGAACCCGAGGTGATCTTTGCTTCCTTCTTGAGGAAGTAGGATACCGGCGGCTTCTTCATGATGAAGGTGAAGGACTTGTCCTGGTAATAGGTGATGACGACCGGGATCGGCATGCCCTTTTCCATTTCCTGCGTGGCGGCATTGAACGCCTTGCAGAATTCCATGATATTCACACCACGCTGACCAAGCGCAGGTCCGATCGGCGGGGACGGATTGGCCGACCCTGCCTTGACCTGCAGCTTGAGGTGGCCTGCAACTTTCTTAGCCATGTCTCTCTCTGCCTTTCATTCCGGCCGGTTGCCCGGCCCCATTTGCCGGTTGCCCGGCGGCTGCGGTTGCGTGGTGCGACGGGCGGGCCCGGCTTAAGAGGCAAACCCGTCTTCCACGCGCTTTTGCGATGGGCTTGCGCCCGTCGCCGCTCAGACCTTTTCGACCTGTGCGTATTCCAGTTCGACCGGCGTAGCGCGGCCAAAAATCGACACTTCCACCTTCAGGCGCGAACGCTCTTCGTCCACATCCTGAACAATGCCGTTGAACGAGGCGAAAGGACCATCGGAAACCCGGACCTGCTCGCCGATTTCATAGGAGATCGAGGACTTCGGCCGCTCGACACCTTCCTGAACCTGGCCGAGAATCCGATCAGCTTCAAAGTCCGGGATCGGAACCGGCTTGTTGTCGGACCCAAGGAACCCCGTGACCTTCGGCGTATTCTTGATCAGGTGATAGGCTTCGTCCGTCAGGTTGGCGCGCACCAGCACGTAACCGGGGAAAAACTTGCGCTCCGTATCGACCTTGCGGCCGCGACGCACTTCAACCACCTTTTCGGTTGGCACAAGGATCTTTTCGAACAGATGGGTCAGACCTTTCTGACGCGCCTTCTCTTCGATCGATTCCGCGACCTTCCGTTCAAAATTCGAGTAAGCGTGGACGATATACCAACGCGCCGCCATGTTCATCTCCGCCTGATTTTAGTTGCCGACACGCAGCACGAGGCTGATCAGCCAACCGATAAGCTGGTCGGAGGCGAAGAAAAACATCGCAGCCAGCACCACCATGACAAGAACCATGACAGTGGAGATCATCGTCTCACGCTGCGAAGGCCACGTTACTTTCGCCGTTTCAGCCCGCACCTGCTGGAGAAACGTGAAGGGATTTGTTTTGGATGCCATTGACTACCCACGCCATTACGGCACGTAAGGCTGCCCAATGCAGCCCCACGCACCGCGTGTCTGTTTGAACCCTACATAAACGCCGATTCCCTTTTTCACAAGAGGCAAAACCGGCGGTTAATGCTTTATCCACCTCTGCGGACGCCAAAAATTCACCGCAAAGCAGCAAGAACAACTGCGCTTTCCGATGATGTCAACCGTAGATATGGCAGGGGCAGCAGGGCTCGAACCTACGACCTGCGGTTTTGGAGACCGCCGCTCTACCAACTGAGCTATACCCCTTCGCTGCGGCGACAGTTGCCCGTCAGCCGCGACGAGCCGGTTTCTAGTCAGTTTGACGGAGGATGACAAGCACCTTTCTGATGTTTTTGCCGAAAACTTTGCCGGTGTCCCCAGGCGCCCCTGCCCGCGCCTGAAAACGTCAGCCTTCCGGTTTCACATGCCTGCGCCAGTCATGCGCCTCGCGGAAACCGAGGACATCGCGGATCTTTCGGTTCGACAGCAGGCTTTCGTAGGTGCCGATCTCGCGGGTGAATGGGACGTCGGGAAAGAATTGCGCGGCAAGCTCCCGCGACGGCGTATTGGCTGAAACCGTGTCATTGCAGGCATTGAAGACCTGATAGCCGAGCCCGTCCGTTTCGATGGCGAGATGGACGATCTGGGCGAGATCGCGGGCATCGATATAGGACCAGGCGATGCGCTTGCGGATCGCGGAATCAGCGAAGTAGCGCGGGAATTCGGCGTATTCATGGGGCTCGATGACATTGCCGATCCGGAGCGCATAGACATCGGCTCCCGTCCGTTCGGCAAAGGCCCGGGCCGTCTTCTCGTTGACGACCTTCGACAGGCCGTAGCTGTCCATCGGGTTGACATCATAGTCCTCCTCCAGCGGAAACTGGTGGAAATCCCGGTGGCCCTCGGCAAAGCAGACGCCATATGTCGTCTCGCTGGAGGCGATGATGACCTTGCGCACCCCCGATTTCAGCGCGGCATCGATGACATTGTAGGTGCTCATCACATTGATGCGGAAGGTCTCGTGGTCGGGCCGCAGCAGGATGCGCGGGATGGCGGCGAAATGCACCACGGCATCATAGGGCTGCGGCCCCCTTCCATGCTCGAGGTCAGGAAAATCCCGGTGCATGTGCATGATGTCGAAGACCTGTCCCTGGTCGGTGACATCGGCGACCAGATTGGTCACGCCGGAACAGGCGAGCGGCACGAGGTCGATATTGTGCACCTCATATTCGGCCTCGAGCAGCCAGGGCACCATGTGACGACCGGCCTTGCCGGAACCGCCGGTAAAGAGAATTCGCTTCTTCATCGCTCACCATCCTTGCCTCGCGACCGAAACCGGTCTTTCCTCAGCCGAGCGGGAAGATCCGCTGCGCAGGAGGCAACATGGCAAAGTTTGAAAATGCTTCAATGCCCAATACGGTATTTTCGGATGTGGATCTCGAAAATGCGCGGTTCAGGGCCGTCGCCATGGCCAATGGCCTGTTCGAGGATATCGGCCTTGCCGGGGCCCGGTTTCACAATGCCGACATGCGGAATACCCGGTTTGAAAATGTCAGCCTTCAGAATGCATCGATCACCGATGCCAATCTCGCCGGCATGACGATCAATGGCCATCTCGTCACCGATCTGCTGGCGCTGGCATCCGGCGGCGGCAAGGACACCAGCCGATCCGGGAATTTGTCAGGTTCAGACTGAACCGGACAAACTCTCGAGACTAGTGGAATGAATTTGACATTCTATGCCCATTCGCCGCGATCTCGAGGATCGAATGTCAAATTCGTAAATTCCACTAGAATCATAGTGTTACTAGTGGTTTTGATGATTCCGCCAATTGCGCTCGAGGGTAAAGCGGACGGTAGAAAATGTCGGAATCAAACCACTAGGTCGGCCTGAACGAGTTGGAGACGACATCGAGGATCTGCACCGAGGCAGGCAGTTCGATCAGGAATTCGCGGTCGCGGTCGAGATGACGGATGCGGTTCGGGTCCTCGCCCGCCCAGCGCGTCATCGCATCCCGGGATTCCCAGAAGGACACGACCATGAAATAGCTGTCTCCTTCACGGTCCTCGCGCAGCATCTGCACCCCCAGCGCACCAAGGGATTCCAGTTTCTTCACGCCATGCTCATGGAGATAGGCGCAATAGCTGTCCGCGTTTTCCGGCAAGGTCCGCCCGCGCCAGATGCGGGCAATGGCGGCTGACTTTTCGCTCATAGAATGGCTCCCTTTTCGCTGGGCCCATTCATTTGCCATGCCACCGGTTTCTCAAAACGAGTATTTCTGCAAGCGCTCCATGTTGTGCTTATAGACAATAGCAAAGAGCCCCGCCGTTTCCGGCGGGGCTTTAAAGTCACCAGCAAGTGACTTGCTCATTCTGACTTTGCGTCGATTTACTCGATGATCACAATCGTCGATTTACTCGATGATCACAATCGTCGATTTACTCGATGATCACAATCGTCGAATTACTCGACGATGCTCGCCACGATGCCGGCGCCGACGGTGCGGCCGCCTTCGCGGATGGCGAAGCGCAGCTTTTCTTCCATGGCGATCGGCACGATCAGTTCGACTTCAACGGTGACGTTGTCGCCAGGCATGACCATTTCCGTGCCTTCCGGCAGCGAAACGATGCCCGTCACGTCGGTCGTGCGGAAGTAGAACTGCGGACGGTAGTTGGTGAAGAACGGCGTATGACGGCCGCCTTCTTCCTTCGTCAGGATGTAGGCTTCAGCCATGAACTTCTTGTGCGGCTTGACCGAACCCGGCTTGCACAGAATCTGGCCACGCTCGACGGCGTCACGCGTCACGCCGCGCAGCAGTGCGCCGATGTTGTCGCCGGCCTGGCCCTGGTCGAGCAGCTTGCGGAACATTTCAACGCCGGTGCAGGTCGTCTTCGTCGTCGGACGGATGCCGACGATTTCGATTTCTTCGCCAACCTTGACGATACCGCGCTCGACGCGGCCCGTCACAACCGTGCCACGGCCCGAGATCGAGAACACGTCTTCGATCGGCATCAGGAACGGCAGGTTGATCGGACGCTCAGGCGTCGGGATATAGGCATCGACAGCTGCCATCAGTTCGCGGATCGCGTCTTCGCCGATGGTCTTGTCGGAATCTTCAAGCGCAGCAAGAGCCGAACCCTTGACGATCGGAATGTCGTCGCCCGGGAAGTCATAGGACGACAGAAGCTCGCGCACTTCCAGCTCGACAAGCTCGAGAAGCTCGGCGTCGTCAACCTGGTCGACCTTGTTCAGGAACACAACGATGGCGGGAACGCCAACCTGACGGGCGAGCAGGATGTGCTCGCGGGTCTGCGGCATCGGGCCGTCGGCAGCCGAGCAAACCAGGATCGCGCCGTCCATCTGCGCAGCACCGGTGATCATGTTCTTGACGTAGTCGGCGTGGCCGGGGCAGTCAACGTGCGCGTAGTGACGGGCAGGCGTCTCATATTCAACGTGCGCCGTCGAAATGGTGATGCCGCGGGCCTTTTCTTCCGGCGCTGCGTCGATCTGGTCATAGGCCTTGTATTCACCGAAATACTTCGTGATCGCGGCCGTCAACGACGTCTTGCCATGGTCAACGTGGCCAATCGTGCCGATGTTGACGTGCGGCTTGTTGCGCTCAAACTTACTCTTTGCCATTTGAATGCTTCCTGTGAACGTAAGGGTGACCCGGCGAACCGGTTTAGTGCCGCCGTTTAAGGCTTTCGCGCGCAATGCGCAAGACTTAATTAATCCCTGCCGCCCGCCCGATGCGGACCGACCTCATGGCCATGGGAAAGCCACGCAAAAGCTGCTAAAAACACAAATTGAAATCACTGGAGCGGGTAGCGGGAATCGAACCCGCGTATTCAGCTTGGAAGGCTCCGAGAACCTGAAGATACTTCAATGGTCGGTTTCACTGGCAATAGGCCGGGGTTCATAACGCAAGATAGCCCTACCTGCCGAAATCGGCAAGCGGGGCTCGTTCCAATTTCCTCGTTCTGATACACGTAGTTCCTCCGAAGTTCACGATGGAATCCAGCAAGGGCGGCTTTCTCACATTTCCTTTTCGTCGGCAGAGGCGTCCGCCCTACCAAAGAGACTATAATGGTACTTCTTAAGGCGATCGAAGTGAGCATCCATTGCCCTTGCAATCTGTGCCGAATTTTTCACCGCTAGAAAATGACCAACAAGCTGAGCATAATGACTCGCCTGTCGCGGGAGCCGCTGTTCAGGCTGCTTGCGATCTTCAATCTCCGCATTACTCATCACTTGGACGATGTCGGTCGGTTTTGGGAGCGGTGGAAGAGCTGCTAGGTTACACGGTATCAATGCCCCGTTCATCAGCTGCGATTTCGGGTCGTAGTGATTGAAGAGAACCGCCTCGAGCTCGTCAATCTCGGCTTTATCAGTAACCGGAAAAGCCCAAACATAGGCAATTTCCCAGACATCAATCTGGCGGTTGGCGATGATATCTGAGCGGGCCGAGGTCTGATGACGAGCAACGCGAGAGCGTATGCCGTCCTTCGACTGGCCGACATAGATCGGCACATTGTCCAAGTCTGCCAGGACATACACGCCGATCTCGTTCGTCAGGCTTGAAACCGCGTTTTTACGGAATTTGAAATCAACCGCCACTTACCGTGATTCCCTCGTTATCATTTTCGGCAAGGGGTACAATCTCTGACTGAGAAGATACAATAGGTTCGAACAAGTGATGCGCAAGAAAGCGCACCACCGGAACGGCAACGCCGTCGCCTGTCAGGTGATATGCCTCATTGTATCGCTTGGGTAGCCTATAGCCTTCATCCATTCCCATCAGCCGAGCTGTCTCCCTTGCGGATATCAAGCGGGAACGAACGCAATTGCCTTCAACGACAAGAATTGTTTGGCGGGAAGAGCCGCCATTGGGGGTTCTCAGGCACCCGGAAATGTCATCGAATCGAACTTCGGCGCGAACAACACGACCGCCAATTTCTGGCCTTGTTCGCTTGTAGACGCCGCCCACGATGCGACGCCCTGCGCGCTTCGCTGCTTCGACTTTGGCCAGATTGACTGGTGACATGGATGCAAGCAGCCGTGCCGTCTGGTCCTTCGTATGCCAAGCAACATCAGATGGATTTTCTTCGATGATATCCGAAAAGGTCTTCGTACGGAGCGGCGGAAGGGGGATATTCCACCAAAGCCATTCCTCACGAGCTTCCTCGCTTATCCGCAGATACGCGTTCCGAAGGCCGCGAGTGTGGAAAGGCATCGTGGGCCCCGGCGATACCAACACAGGAGCAATTTCAACATCGCCGCGAACGCCGATAACGAATAGACGCGGGCGCGATTGAGGCAGGAAAAGTTCTGCGTCGATCACCAGAGCACCGTACTGATATCCAGCTTGTGCAAAGGTTTCGCAGATCGCCCGGAAGTCCTCACCTCTGTGGGAGGTAAGTGTTCCACAGACGTTTTCGAGGGCTATGACTTTGGGTCCGCGACCATCCTTAATGAGACCGTGCATCACGTCCCAGAACGGATAGAAGGTGCCCGAGCGTTCGCCTTGAAGGCCAGCGCCGCCGCCGGCCAGGGAAAGGTCTTGGCATGGGAAAGAACCCCATGCTAAATCCGAGGTGCCCGGAAGTTCGGCGGGGCATACGTTGCGGATATCGCCAACATAGAGCTCGCCAGAGGTCCCCCAATTATCTTGGTAAGTGAGCCCCTTTTTACCATCGAGGTCGTTCGCAAAGTCACAGCGCCATGCGCTTCCCAATCCAGCGCGAACCATACCTCCCCCGGCAAAAAATTCGAAAAATGAAAAGTTTGTGGACATGCGTTTTCCCAGCCATATCTTGTCAAGAAGCTTAACATCTTACCCCGGCTGAAGATAGCGTCTGCCGCTGGGGCAGCGTCTCAATTTGAAATCTAAATAAGTTTAGAGGCTATCGAAGGCACGAGCATTTTCCTATATGCTTAGCGACATGGATTGGGATGACCACGGTATTATCGATCAGGATGGACCTCTGCCATGGCCGCATCTGCTTGCGCCACAATGGCAGGAATGGCGGAGAACTGAAATACTCAGAGGACGCAACCCTGACCCTTACATCGAACAAAAGCTTGTCGAAAAAGGCACGTGGCCACCAAAGGAACAGAAAGACTAATGCCCACCAGACCTAAAGGTTGGAAGCGTTCCTCCCCTGACACACGAGTGCCATTGAAAATCTGTACGCGTTTTAAATCACTGGAGCGGGTAGCGGGAATCGAACCCGCGTATTCAGCTTGGAAGGCTGCTGCTCTACCATTGAGCTATACCCGCGGCGGTGTTTGATCCTGAGAATGGAATGGTGGAGAGAGTTGGATTTGAACCAACGTAGGCTGAGCCAACGGATTTACAGTCCGTCCCCTTTAACCACTCGGGCATCTCTCCAGTTTATCCATCCGGATCAAGCTACCAAGCTTTACGCGGACCGTGCCGGGCGCCGTTTTGTCCGCCGCCCCGTTCGATCTGCGCCGCGTATATGACCGCCCCGATCTCATCTGTCAACACGATGCCTGTGCAAAAAACCGGAAAAATTCATGGCCATCCGGCAAAGCCCTCTGCTGCGGGGCTTTGCGTCGGGCCTGCTTCCCGCCTATAAGGTGGCATGAACAAAAAGCCCCCTTCAGACCCGTCCGCCAAGGACACCCATTACGCCACGCTGCGCCGCGCCCACCGGGACGCAAAACGCGAGCGCGGCGAGATTCCCACACCGGACCGCTTTTCAAAGCGCCGCAGCCGTGAGGACTGGACGCCGCCGCAGATCGCGCCCGAACAGGTGTTCCTCTATGGTCTCCACACCGTGCGCGCGGCCATCGCCAATCCGGAACGCAAGATTATCCGCTTGTCGGTCACCCAGAACGCGCTCGCCCGGCTGGACATTGCGCAACCGGAAAAACTCCCCTTCCCCGTCGAGATGGTCTCGCCGCAGGATCTCGACCGGCATCTGGGGCCTGACGCCATCCACCAGGGCGCGATGCTGGAAACACGGCCCCTGCCGGTGCGCAGGCTCGAAGCGCTAAGGGAAAGCCCGCTGCTGCTGGTGCTCGATCAGGTCACCGATCCCCACAATGTCGGGGCGATCATGCGGTCGGCGGTTGCCTTTGATGCGGGTGCCGTCATCACCACCATGCGCCACAGCCCGGCAGAATCCGGCGTGCTGGCCAAATCCGCGTCCGGCGCGCTGGAAATGATTCCCTATATCCAGATCACCAATCTCGCCGGTGCGCTGGAAGAGTTGCACGGTCTCGGCTTCACCAGCATCGGCCTTGATTCGGAGGGTCCGGCCCCGCTTGAGGGCACGCTCTCGGGCAAGAAGATCGCGCTGGTGCTCGGCAATGAAGGCAAGGGCCTGCGCCAGAAGACCCGCGAAACCGTCCATGCGCTGGCCCGGCTCGACATGCCCGGCGCGATCAAGTCGCTGAACGTCTCGAACGCGGCGGCGATCTCGCTTTACGCAGCACGGCATTACCTGAAACCCTGATCGCCACCTAAACCTCCGCGCAAAAGGTCCCGCTTCCATGACACGAATGAATGCACGCCTGTTCCGTCTGGTTTTGTGTGGAGGCCTGCTTGCGGGCAGCGCCGTTCTGGCAAGGGCTAACGACGCACTGGACCCGGAGGTGATCAAGGCGCAGACCGGCGACTGGCTTTTGGCGGCGCAAGACGGCAAGCCGGGCTGCGTCTTGTCGCTCAAGGCCGACGAAACCATTGGCGGCTATGCCGTCGAACATGCCGATGCCTGTGCGGCAACGCGCCCGTCGCTTGCCGAAGTGTCCGCCTGGAATTTCGACGGAGACGGCGGCGTGGTGCTGATCGACGCGCTGCGCAAGGTGAAGGGGCGCTTTGCCTCCGGCGAGGGCAGCCCGCTGATGGAGACCGGCGATGATTCCGAACACCTGATCATGGTGCCCGCCGAACCCGGTATCGACCACTTCCCCTCGCCCGCCGATCTCAAGGGCAAGTGGGTGATGCAGCGCCCCTCCGGCGAGGCGCTCTGCACCGTCGACCTCAACGACAGCAAGGACGATTCGGATAATTATGGCCTGACGCTCGACAAGGCCTGCAAGCCGGATGTCCGCAAACTGAAATTTTCCAGCTGGATGATCGAGGCCGGCAACCTGATCTTCATGGGCTCCGACGGCACGTCCCTCGATTTCCAGATGTCGCCGAAGGGGTTCGTGAAAAACAAGGCCGAACGCGGCAAGCCGCTGGTCATGGTGAGGCCGTAACGCCCAACCCGGACCGGGGCGGGCATTACGCCTTCTTCAGGAATTCCGTGCGCAGCACCAGGCCCTTGATCTTGGCGTGGCGGCATTCGACTTCATCTTCGTTGTCGGTGAGGTGGATGCCCTTGATCATCGTGCCACGCTTCAGGGTTTCCGAGGTGCCCTTGACCTTCAGGTCCTTGATCAGCGTGACATTGTCGCCTTCGGCAAGCTTGGTGCCATTGCAGTCGCGCACATCCATGGTCGTCTCCTTCGATATCCCGCCGGGCTGCGCCTCACTGTTGCGCGGCAACCGGCTCGCCGTTGCTGTTTCCCGTTTCGCCTAGCCCCTGTCACCCGATTTGTCCAGCCAGCCGCGCGCTTCGCCTGACGTTCTGCCATTCTCCTTGCTGACGGTCGGCAGGCAATGGGGATGCCGACAGGTGCCGGCGGCTGACATCATCCTCAATTCAATTCACCGATGCGGACCCGTCCTCAACAGGCTATGTCGCAAATGGCGCTGGCGTAAGTCGCAGCCGTTTCTATTCTGGGAGGAGAGGGATTCGATTCCCGGCGTGGCTGGATCACGCAAAGCCGCCATGCAGCCCCACAGGACCCCGACATGCAGAACCGAACCATGCTTGGCGTCCTGTTTCTCTGCATCGGGGTGCTGGTATTCTCTTTGCAGGATGCGATCATCAAGAAGGTGTCCGGCTCCTATGCCCTGAGCGAAGTGGTGTCGATCCGCTGCCTGGTCTCCGTGCCGATCCTGTTTGTCATCGTCCATTGGGAGGCCGGGCTGTCGGCGCTCCGGTCGCGCAATTTCCGGGCGCTGCTGTTCCGCGCGGCGATCATGCTGTGTGCCTACACCACCTATTATCTCGCCTTCCCGGCGCTGAAACTCGCCGACGCGGTGGCGCTCTATTTCACCGTGCCGCTGTTCATGCTGGCGATGGCCGCGATGTTTCTCGGGGAAAAGGTCGGCTGGCGGCGGATTTCAGCCGTTCTCATCGGCTTTGCCGGGGTAATCGTCATGCTGCGGCCCGGTGCAGGCGTCTTTGAACCGGCAGCGCTGCTGTCGCTGTTTTCCGCCGCCACCTACGGCTTTTCCATGCTGATGGCGCGCAAGCTCGGCTGCGAGGAAAAGGCCTCGGTGATGGCCTTCTACCAGAATGGCGTCTACCTCGCCGGTGCGCTGGGCTTTGCACTCGTGCTGCATCTGACCGGCACCCACAGCGCCCACCATCCCTCGCTGAATTTCCTCGTGCGGCCCTGGACCATGCCGCCAACGGGTGATTTCCTGCTGATTGCCTCCTGCGGGGTGATCGCCGCCATCGGCATGATGTTCCTTACCCATGCCTACCGGATCGCCAAGGCCAGCATCGTCGTGTCCTTCGAATATACCGGCCTGCTCTGGTCGCCGCTCTGGGGTTTCCTGTTTTTCGGCGAGGTGCCTTACATTACCACGCTCTACGGCGCGGCGCTGATCATCGGCGGCGGCCTGTTTGCGCTGACCTCGCCCGCCGCACGCGATGATGCCGCTGAGGCGGGACAGGCCACATGAATTTGAACCGGTACAATCCAGCCATAGCCGGGGGGGGAAGCATGAGCGCTGAAGCAAGACTGAAAAGCCTGGGCATCATCCTGCCGGAGGTCCCGAGCCCCAAGGGCACCTATGTCCCCGGCACGGTGCATAACGGCATCCTCTACCTCTCGGGTGCGGGGCCGCTGCTCGAAGACGGAACCTTTGCCTGCGGTGTGGTGGGCCGGGACTTCACCGTTGAGGACGCCTGTCAGCACGCCCGGCGCACCGGTCTTGTCCTCCTGGCCGCCGCCCGGCAACTGCTCGGTTCGCTCGACCGGGTCGAGCGGGTGCTGAATGTCCATGGCATGATCAATGCCATCCCCGGCTTCGGCGATCACCCCGCCGTTCTCAACGGCTGCTCGGATCTGTTCGTGGACGTCTTCGGCGACCCCGGCCGCCACGCCCGCGCCGCCGTCGGCATGACCTCCCTGCCGATCAACATTTCCGTCGAAATCACGGCGGTGATGGCGGTGCGGGGGTAGAGTTTGTCAGGGAAAAGTGGAATCCGGTTTTCCCGAAAAGACAAACTAAAACAAATTTGCCTAGAGTCTGTCAGGTTCTATCTGAACCTGACAGACTCTAGTAAGATCACATCTGTTTCACGCGCGAGGATTTCATCGGCAGTTCAAACAGGGCAGAGCACGGGCAAGAGCGGGATGTCTCAACCTCCATTGCCTCGGCAAGTACAATGGTTGGCACACCAAATTCGACGACAACAGGTTGATCGCTGAAATTTCAGGCCATTCCAGAGAGGATGCTGAGGCCGTAATTAGACGCCATTATCTCGCTGGCCAGGAGGTGATTGACGCCATCAGCCGGGGTACGCATTAGCAACAAACTGCAAAATTGGCGGTTTGCTGCAAAATGGAACAAAACACAATTCGCTAATAACAAAGCATTTTCAATAAGTTATGGTGCCCCCGGCAGGGTTCGAACCCGCGACCCCCTGATTACAAATCAGGTGCTCTACCAACTGAGCTACAAGGGCAATGGACTGGCAAATAGCAGATTCCTTTCGTGAGTAAAGGGCTTAATCGGGTTCCGGTTAATTTTGGCGGGGGAATGGGGCCTGTCGGGGGGAATATCGGGCTTGTCCCTTGTCGGGGGTGAGCGATTGGCTATAGGGTTGATCCTGTTCAACAAGGTCACCCCATGCAGGCTTTGCCTTCCATCGCGTTCATCGCCTCTCCGGCGGAAATTGCCCAGGCGGCGCTCGCCGAACTGGTGGCGCTTTATGGCAATCTGCCGATGGACGAGGCGGATGTGGTGGTGGCACTGGGCGGCGACGGCTTCATGCTGCAGACGCTGCACAACACGATGAATTCCGGCAAGCAGATCTACGGGATGAATCGCGGTTCGGTCGGCTTCCTGATGAATGATTACCGGGCCGATGACCTGCCCGCGCGGATCGGCCAAGCGGTCGAAAACAAGTTTCATCCGCTGAAAATGACCGTGCTGGATGCGTCCGGCGCGGTGACGACGGCGCTTGCCATCAACGAGGTCTCGCTGTTCCGGCAATCCTACCAGGCGGCCAAGCTCCGGGTGGAAATCGATGGCAAGCTGCGGCTGGAGGAACTGACCTGCGACGGGCTGCTGGCCGCAACCCCCGTCGGCTCCACCGCCTATAACCTCTCCGCCCATGGGCCGATCCTGCCGCTGGAAGCGCCGCTGATTGCGCTCACCCCCGTCAGCGCCTACCGCCCGCGCCGCTGGCGGGGTGCGCTGCTGCCGGACAAGGTGTCGATCGACATCCACGTGCTGGAGCCGGACAAGCGGCCGGTGAATGCGGTTGCCGATCATAACGAAGTGAAATCCGTCACCCATGTCCGCATCAGCCAGTCGGATGTGGTGACGGCCCGCATCCTGTCCGATCCCGACCGCTCGTGGTCCGACCGCATCCTTGCCGAGCAGTTTTCCTACTGAATGGGAACT
Organism: uncultured Gellertiella sp.; assembly: GCF_963457605.1. Lineage (GTDB taxonomy): Bacteria > Pseudomonadota > Alphaproteobacteria > Rhizobiales > Rhizobiaceae > Gellertiella. Next base: position 3,853,877 of record NZ_OY735139.1, on the reverse strand, counting down.
TCCGTAAGGTGAACCCTGCCTCCAGATGCAACAAAGCCCCGTAAACCGGGGCTTTGCCTGTCACGTATCGGTCCGGGGGTCAGTCGAGATCGGAGACTGCGGCATCCGCCTTGCCGCTGATCCGGTGAGCAAGGGCTGCCTCCATGAAGGGGCTGACATCGCCGTCGAGCACATCCTGCGGGGCGGTGCTTTCGACACCGGTCCTGAGGTCTTTGACCAGCTGGTAGGGCTGCAGCACGTAGGAGCGGATCTGGTGGCCCCAGCCGATATCCGTCTTCGAGGCGGCCTCCGCATTGGCGGCATCCTCGCGCTTCTTCAGCTCTGCCTCATACATGCGCGAGCGCAGCATGTCCCAGGCCTTGGCCTTGTTCTTGTGCTGCGAACGCTCCTGCTGGCACTGCACCACGATCCCGGTCGGGATATGGGTGATGCGGACCGCCGAGTCCGTGGTGTTGACGTGCTGGCCGCCGGCACCCGACGACCGGTAGGTATCGATCCGGCAGTCGCTTTCGTTGATGTCGATCTGGATCGAATCATCGACGACCGGATAGACCCAGATCGACGAGAAGGACGTGTGGCGGCGGGCATTGCTGTCATAGGGCGAAATGCGCACCAGCCGGTGCACGCCCGATTCGGTCTTCAGCCAGCCATAGGCATTGTGGCCCTTGACCAGCAGGGTCGCGGACTTGATGCCGGCTTCTTCGCCGTCATGGACTTCGAGCAGTTCCACCTTGAAGCGCTGCTTCTCGGCCCAGCGGGTATACATGCGCAGCAACATGTTGGCCCAGTCCTGGCTTTCCGTGCCACCGGCACCGGAATGCACTTCGACATAGGTGTCGTTGCCGTCGGCTTCGCCCGACAGCATGGCCTCGACCTGCTGCCGGTCCGATTCGACCTTCAGCGTCTTCAACGTGTCTTCGGCATCGGTGATGACGGACTGGTCGCCCTCTTCCTCACCCATGGAAATCAGCTCGATATTGTCGTTCAGCTGCTGCTCGAGGCGCCGCACGCCGCCAATGCTGTCTTCCAGCTGCTGGCGCTCGCGCATCAGCTTCTGGGCTTCCTGGGCGTCGTTCCAGAGGTTTGGATCTTCCGCCTTGTTGTTCAACCAGTCCAGTCGTCTTACCGCCTGATCCCAGTCAAAGATGCCTCCTCAGCAGGCTTATGGCCTGCTTGATCTCGTCGACAATATTCTCGATTTCCGCTCGCATGGATTCCGCTTCTTCGGTGTCTCTTGAAATGAATGCCCGTGAATAGTGGCGGCCCGGCCGGAAGTAAAGACCCGGCGGGCATCGTCCTGACGGAAGGGCACTCAGAACAGCCCGCCGCCGCCGCCGGTCACCGCCTGGTTTGCCTGCGGCGAGGTTTTCAGGATTTCCTCGGGCGCCAGCGTGCTGTCGGCGCCGATGATGGTGAAGGTGCTGGCCGGGCCGGTGCCGGGCTTGAAGAACTCGTCGATGGCATCCGGTTCGCCCTGCAACGCCAGCATGCCGGTCTTGCGGTTGACGGCGATGCGGGTCAGTCCCTCGGGCACGATGAATCGGCTGGGCGGGGTGCCCTTGACGGCCTCGTTCATGAAGGTGTTGAACACGGGTGCGGCGAGCTGGCCGCCGGTCATGCCATGGCCAAGCGGCGTCGGGGTGTCATAGCCGATGTAGAGACCGGCCACCACATCCGGCGTAAAGCCGACGAACCACGCATCCTTTTCGTCATTGGTGGTGCCGGTCTTGCCTGCCACATCCCGGTCGAGCTTGATCTTGCCCGCCGCCGTGCCGCGGGTAATGACGCCCTGCATCATCGAGGTGATCTGGTAGGCGGTCATCGGGTCAAGCACCTGCTCGCGATTGTCGGCAAGCTGCGGTTCGGGCTGGCCGGTCCAGTCGGGCACATTGCATTCGGTGCAGGTGCGCTCTTCGTGGCGGAAGATCGTCTTGCCATAACGGTCCTGAATCCGGTCGATCAGCGACGGCTTGATCTGCTTGCCGCCATTGGCGATCACAGAATAGGCCGAGACCATGCGCAGCACGGTGGTTTCACCTGAGCCCAGCGACATCGCCAGCACCGGCAGCATCTTGTCATAGATGCCAAAGCGTTCGGCATATTCCGCCACCAGATCCATGCCCATGTCATTGGCGAGCCGCACGGTCATCAGGTTGCGCGATTTCTCGATGCCGAAACGCAGCGTGGCCGGGCCGCCGCTCTCGCCCTCATAGTTCTGCGGACGCCAGACCTGGCCACCGGAGACGATCTCGATCGGCGCATCCATGATCACCGAGGCTGGCGTATAGCCATTGTCGAGTGCCGCGGCATAGACGAAGGGCTTGAAGGAGGAGCCGGGCTGGCGCATCGCCTGGGTGGCGCGGTTGAATTCCGACTGGGCATAGGAGAAGCCCCCGGCCAGCGCCAGAACGCGGCCCGTATGCGGATCCATCGCGACAAAGCCGCCCTGCACCTTCGGGGCCTGGCGCAGCTTGTAGGCAGAGGAATTCGGGTCCTCGCCTGTAGCCTCGACGAAGATCACATCGCCTGCCTTCAGCACGCCTTCCGGCGATTTCGCATCCTTGACGCCCGGCTCGGCGGAATTATAGGCCCATTTCATGTCGTCGGCGGCGATGTGGCCGAGGGTTCGGGCGGGCAGAACCTTGCCTGCGCCATCCTTGTCCGGCTGCAGACCGATATCCACCTCGTCGGCGGAGACCGACAGGACGACGGCCAGTTTCCAGGTCGGAACATCATAGAATGCGCTGCGCGCCGCCAGTGCGGTGCCCCAGTCACCGGTTGTGTCGATCGTGGCCGTCACGCCATGGAAGCCACGGCGCTGGTCATATTGCACCAGCGCATCCTGCAGCGATTTGGTGGCAAAGGCCTGCAGCGTCGGGTCGAGCGAGGTGCGGATCGACAGTCCGCCTTCAAACAGCTGCTTTTCGCCGTAGCGCTCGATGATCTGGCGGCGGACTTCTGCCGCGAAATAATCCGAGGCAAGAATGTAATTGCCGGTCTTGCGGGTGACGACACCCAGCGGCTGCTTCTTGGCGTCCTCGCCATCCGCCTTGCTGACATAGCCATTCTCGACCATCCGGTCGATCACCCAGTTGCGCCGCTCCATGGCCGCGTCCGGGTGCCGGAAGGGGTTGTAGTTCGACGGCCCCTTCGGCAGCGAGGCGAGATAGGCGGTCTCGGCAATCGTCAGTTCGGTCACCGATTTGTCGAAATAGGTGAGTGCGGCGGACGCAATGCCGTAGGAATTCAGGCCGAAGAAGATTTCGTTCAGATAGAGTTCGAGGATCTTGTCCTTCGAATAGGTCTGTTCGATACGAAAGGAGAGGATTGCTTCCTTCACCTTGCGATCGATGGTCTGGTCGGAGGACAGCAGGAAGTTCTTGGCAACCTGCTGGGTAATGGTCGATGCGCCGACGGGACGGCGACCGGAGCCGAAGGATTTCAGATTGACAAGGATGGCGCGGCCAAGGCCGTAGACGTCGATGCCGGGGTGATTGTAGAAATTCTTGTCTTCCGCCGACAGGAAGGCCGCCTTGACACGATCAGGTATGGCCTGGATCGGCACGAAAAGCCGCCGCTCATGGGCATATTCGGAGATCAGCGCCCCGTTGCCCGCATGAATGCGGGTCATGACCGGGGGTTCGTAGCTGTTCAGCACTTCGTAATCCGGCAGTGCCCGGGAAATGTTGTGCAGATAAATGCCGACGCCCGCCGCCGCGATGAAGAACAGCACGGAGGCTAAGCCGAAGAGATATCCAATCAGTCTGACCATTGCCGGTTTTACCGATACTTGCCTGCCCTTCCGGAGGCCGGAAGGGGAAATAATGATGCGCTACGGCTTTTGCATGGAGACTTCTCCATTGCAAGGAATGTCTGGCAGCCCGCGCGGCGATTTTGTCCACCGGGCTCACTTCTCCACATCTGCCCGCTGCGGACGGCCTTTTTCATGAAGCCTGGAATAAGGCGTCAGAATGTGCGGAAATTGCGGCTGGACAACCTGATGGTAACAGATTTTTCACCATTCCGCCGACGCTGTTGCACAGTTGCTTGAACAGCCAGGTTGCCGAAACGACATGCGCGGGCAAGAAAGGCAAAGCATGGAAAGCCGATGGGCCGCTCAGGGACCGTTTCCTGTTGCGGTCACCGAAGGGGCCTTGTGGTAGGCGACCACGGCTGCCGTCAGCAGCGAGGCGATCTTCTGGCGCCAGGGGTCGCTCAACAGCAGGGCTTCATCCTTCTCGTTCGACAGGAATCCCAGTTCCAGCAGGATCGAGGGAATCTCCGGCGCGCGCAGCACGCGAAAGCCTGCGGAACGTTGCGGATTGTTGATCAGTTCGACCTCGCCCTTGAAGGATTGAATCACCTGCTGGGCGAAAGTCACTGAAAAGGCCTGGGTTTCGCGCCGCGTCAGGTCGAGCAGGATATCCGCCACCTCTTCCGGTTCGGCGGCAAATTTCAGCCCCGCGATCTCGTCCGACAGGTTTTCCCGTTCCGCGATGCTCGCCGCCAGACTGTCGGAGGCCTTGTCTGAAATCGTGTAGACGGTCGCCCCCCGGATGCCATCCTCGTTCAGCGTGTCGGCGTGAAACGAGATGAACAGGCTCGCCTTGCGGTCCCGGGCAATCTGCACCCGCTCGGACAGCGACAGAAATTCATCCTTGCCGCGGGTGAGGAAGGCATGGATGCCGGGCTCGGCATTGAGGTTTTCAACCAGCGCCCGGGCAAAGGCGAGGGTGATGTCCTTTTCGAGTGTCGTGCCATCCGATCCGGTCGCCCCGGTGTCGATACCGCCATGACCGGCATCGACAGCCACCAGAAACGGCCCGGCGGTCGGCGCAGCGTCCGGCGGCGGGGTGTCGCCTGCCTTGAAGGCTGGCGCTGGATCATCCCAGGTCTGGGTGGAAAGCAGGGTCCGGTAGTCAGCGGTCGACACCTTTTCACCCTCGAGAATCAGATGTGACCCCACGCCCTTCTGAAACGGTTCCGCCACCAGCCTTACCACCTTGACCGGATGCGACAGGGCGAGGACCAGACGCGCCTGCCCCTCGCCCATCGTGCCATAGCGCACCGAGGTCACCAGCCCCTGCGGCGGCACGGCTTTGTCCGGCAGGGTGAAGAGGGTTCTCGGGAAATCGAGGATCAGGCGCGGCGGCGTATCGACATAATGCAGCCTGAAATTGGGTTTCGCATCGAAATCAAGCTCCAGCTTGACCTGCGTACCTCTGGCGTTGAGACGTGCGGCGGACACCGTCAGGGCCCTGTCGCCGATTTTTTCGGTCGCGCCTGAAACCGTGGCGTCCGCTGCATGGCAGGGCGCGACCGGGGACAGCCCGAGGACAAGCAGGGCGGCGAACCGCCAGCGACGGAAATCATGGCTCAAGTCAGTACCCCCCTCATGCGCCGGTGGTTTCCAGGCTCCCAAATGCAGCCGAAAAGCCTGCCCGCCATAATTCCGGACGAGCCGGAGCCCGGAGCGTGCGAGCAATTCCAAAATTATTACAATATTATGGCGGAAGTGGCTTTCCGCTTGCCATTGCACAGGAATAAACATACAACGCACAAGAGGATAAAAGGTGTTAACGGGATAGGATAGCGGAAAAGGCAGCCAACCGATCTGGCGCCATCAACCGCATGTTCATCAGCCGTACAGGCACTGATATCCTGAGACTGGATCGCAATCCCCGGCGGGAGTCGGGTCTTTCAAGAATTTTCGGCGGAAAACCACCGAATGCTCCCAGGAGCACAATCCATCGGATTCGATAAGGATCTAAACATCGTCATTCTCGTATGGACCCAAATGGTGTCGCGGCAGAATTTGTCACAGTTGAGCAGACCTGAGGGAGCTTTCTTCCCTGCCCCTGCTTCTCTGACCGCATCGCACCCCTCTTCATCGAGAATATTCATTTCCGGCGCATCACCTGTCGCATTTCACTTGCCGCCCTCCCGGGCGGAAAGGCATGCACGCGGCCTGCTGCGCCGAGGAGCACAGGTTACATGGCAGACAAAATGCTTATTGATGCGTCTCACTCGGAAGAGACGCGCGTCGTTGTCGTTCGCGGGAACCGCATAGAAGAATTCGACTTCGAATCCCAGCACAAGAAACAGATCCGCGGCAATATCTACCTCGCCAAGGTGACCCGCGTGGAGCCTTCGCTGCAGGCGGCCTTCGTCGATTACGGCGGCAACCGGCACGGCTTCCTGGCCTTTGCCGAAATCCACCCCGACTATTACCAGATCCCGCTTGCCGACCGGCAGGCGCTGCTGCGGGCGGAAGCCGAAGAGCACCGCCGCGACGAGGATATCGAGCAGGTCGAAACCGGCACGGATCTTTCCGACCGGGAACCGGTGATTGCTTCCGAAGTTCAGGCTGCGGCGGCTGCCGTCGTCGATGAGAACGCACAGGCCGCCATCGAGGAAACGCCCGCCGTCGAGGCCAAAGCTGAAAAGCCGAAGAAGCCGCGCCGGTCGCGTGCCAAGCCGAAGAAGGCCGCAGAAGACACGGTCGAACCGGACGTCGAAACCGCCGTTTCCGATCTCGAAAGCGATGACAGCACGCCCGACAGCATGGCAGCCATGGTTGACGGCGACGAAATCTCGGAAGATGCGCGCCGTCGCAATGACGACGACGACGATGACGACAATGACCATGACGGCGAACAGGAAATCATCGAATCCGTTGGCGCCGAAGACGCGATGGAAGAAGTTCCCGATCGCGTCATGCGCAAGCCGCGCAAGCAGTATCGAATCCAGGAAGTCATCAAGCGCCGGCAGATCCTGCTGGTGCAAGTGGCCAAGGAAGAACGCGGCAACAAGGGTGCTGCGCTGACCACCTATCTGTCGCTGGCCGGCCGGTACTCCGTATTGATGCCGAACACCGCGCGTGGTGGCGGCATTTCGCGCAAGATCACCAATCCGCAGGACCGCAAGCGCCTGAAGGAAATCGCCAAGGGTCTCGAAGTGCCGCAGGGCATGGGCGTCATCCTGCGCACCGCCGGTGCCAACCGCACCAAGGTCGAGGTCAAGCGCGACTTCGAATACCTGATGCGTCTCTGGGAAAACGTCCGCACCCTGACGCTGAACTCGACGGCCCCGCACCTCGTCTACGAGGAAGGCAGCCTGATCAAGCGCTCGATCCGCGACCTCTACAACAAGGATATCAGCGAAGTCATTGTCGCTGGCGAAGACGGCTATCGTGAAGCGAAAGACTTCATGAAGATGCTGATGCCGAGCCATGCCAAGGTGGTGCAGCCCTATCGCGACCTGCATCCGATCTTCTCGCGCTCCGGCATCGAGGCGCAGCTCGACCGCATGCTGCAGCCGCAGGTGACGCTGAAGTCGGGTGGCTACATCATCATCAACCAGACGGAAGCGCTGGTTGCAGTCGACGTCAACTCCGGCCGTTCGACCCGCGAACACTCCATCGAGGACACCGCGCTCCAGACCAATCTGGAAGCCGCCGAAGAGGTGGCGCGCCAGCTGCGCCTGCGCGACCTTGCAGGCCTCATCGTCATCGACTTCATCGACATGGAAGAAAAGCGCAACAACCGCTCGGTCGAAAAGCGTCTGAAGGATTGCCTGAAGAACGACCGCGCCCGCATCCAGGTCGGCCGCATCTCGCATTTCGGCCTGCTCGAAATGTCGCGCCAGCGCATTCGCGCCTCGGTTCTGGAAAGCACCACGCAGGTCTGCAGCCATTGCGGCGGCACCGGCCATGTGCGCTCGCAGTCCTCCATCGCCCTGCATGTGCTGCGCGGCGTCGAGGAATACCTGCTTAAGAACACCACCCACAACATCACCGTGCGCACCACGCCGGAAATCGCCCTTTACCTGCTCAACCACAAGCGGGCGACCATCGTCGACTATGAGAAGCGCTTTGGCCTTGCCATCGTGATTGCCGCCGATGCATCGGTGGGCGGCCAGCATTTTGCCATTGATCGCGGCGAAGCCGTTGAAAACCCGGTCAAGATCGAAAGCCTGATCCTGCCCGAGCTGGAACCCGAAGATGATGATCCCATCGTTTTCGACGACGAGATCGAGGAAGAGGAAGAGGTCGTCCAGAAGCCGAAGCCGGCTGCTGCTGCGGCTGAACCCGCTGCCGCCCGTTCGGGAGACGCTGCCCGTTCGGATGAACAGGGCAACCGCAAGCGCAAGCGCCGTCGGCGTCGGCGTGGCGGCAAGGGCAATGGCGAGCGCAACGAGGACGATTCGCTGAACCAGGATGCCGAGGCCGGTGACAACCAGTCCGACGACCTGGACGAAGATGGCGATGACGCCGATACCAATGGTGCCGCCAACGGTGAATCGGCATCGGAATCGGAAGAAAGCCAGCGCCGCAAGCGCCGCCGTCGTGGCAAGCGCGGTGGTCGCCGCAGCCGTGAGGACGGTCCGGAAAATGGGACTGAGGCAGGTGACGGTCCGTCGGATGAAGATGGCGACGAGGCTGAGGCCGGCGACAACACGACATCGGCAGAGGCAACCGAAGCCGCAGGCGAGACCGTCGCTGAACAGGCACCCGGGTCCGTAGCCGCCGTTGCCGAAGAGCCGGTCAAGCCGGCCAGGGCAAAGCGCTCCCGCAAGCCGAAGTCCACGGTTGAAGAGCCGGAAGCCCCGGCATCGACCGCCGCTGAACTGGAAGCAGACGCAGGCGTTTCCGAGCCTCTCGCAGAGCCCGAAAGCCCTGCCGGGGTTGCGGCGGAAAGCGCAGAAACCGACGAGGCAAAGCCCGCCCGCGCCAATCGCGGAACGAATGTCGCCTCGTCCGAACCGGTGGTCCGCTCGGCGGCATCCGACAAGGGCGAGGACGGCAAGCCGAAGAAGGCCGGCTGGTGGCAGCGCCGCGGGTTCTTCTGAGCCTGACGGGATGATCTGACGGAATGATCTGAGCCGCGCCCTCGCAAAGGGGCGCGGCTTTTTCGTGCGCCGCAGCGTGGTCGAAAACCGCCGAACCACCGCGACAATGCCATAATGCGCCATCACATTTGCGCGAAACACGGGACCGCCCGAAATATCGGGTTTTTTCCCGGCCCGAACAGGCTTATATCAAGACGCACATGATCGGCGGCATCCGCCCTTCCCGCTTTCACCCCCTGCCCTTTTCGACAAGGGCGCATGACGAGGATCGACTGGCGATGAGACTGAAGACCCTGCTGGCTGGAGCCTGCCTTGCCCTGACGGCTTTCGCCGCCGTTCCGCTGACGGCCCAGGCGCTGGACGACACGCAGAAGAAGGAATTCGGCGCCTTCATCCGCGACTATCTGCTCAGCCATCCCGAGGTCCTGCAGGAAGCCCAGGCAGCGCTTGAAAAGAAGCATGCCGAGGAGCAGGCAAGCGCCTCCACCCAGGCGGTCGAGCGCAACAAGGACAGCCTGTTTGCCGACGCCAGTGACGTGACGCTCGGCAATCCCAAGGGCGACGTGACGGTGGTCGAATTCTTCGATTACAACTGCGGCTACTGCAAGCAGGCCCTGCCCGACATGAACGCGCTGTTGAAGCAGGACAACAACATCCGCTTCATCCTCAAGGAATTCCCGATTCTCGGGCCGGATTCGGTTGCCGCCCACCGGGTGGCGGATGCTTTCCGCAAGATCGACCGTTCAAAATACAACGACTTCCACCAGGCCCTGCTTGGCGGCCACGCGCGGGCCACGGAAGCCCGCGCCATTGAAGTCGCGCAATCGCTCGGCGTCTCGGAAGACCAGATCCGCAAGATGATGAAGGACAACCCCGCCGACGCCTCGATCAAGGAAACCTACCGGGTGGCCACCGAACTCGGGGTCAGCGGCACCCCGTCCTATGTAGTTGGCACTGAACCGGTATTTGGGGCCATCGGTGTGGAGGAACTGTCCTCCAAGGTCGCCAATATCCGCAGCTGCGGCAAGACAAGCTGCTGAACCTCCATCGAATCCGCGAAATTAATGCAGCCCTGCTTGTGGACAATGTCGCGAGCGGGGCAAAAGCCTTTTCCTCCGGCATCAGCCGGTCTATAGGTGGCTTTGGTGTCTCCAGACGGAATAACGGATGGCAAAGTCGGTCTACGTCCTCAACGGTCCTAATCTCAACGCGCTGGGCAAGCGCGAGCCCGGTATCTATGGCGGCAAGACGCTGGCGGATATCGAGGCGGATTGCATTGCCTGCGGGCGGGAACTCGGATTCGACATCATTTTTCGTCAGACCAACCATGAGGGCGTTCTGGTCGACTGGCTGCATGAGGCCGGCGAGACGGCTGTCGGCGTGGCGCTCAATCCGGGGGCCTATGGCCATACCTCGATTGCCATGCATGACGCGATCCGCGCCATCAGCGTGCCGGTGGTGGAATTGCACCTTTCCAATATTCACGCGCGGGAGGAATTCCGCCACAAGACCATGATCGCCCCTGTCGCCAAAGGGGTGATCTGCGGTTTCGGACCATACAGTTACATTCTTGCGCTCAACGCGCTGGCGAATGTAACAGGATAAAAAGAACAAAGGACAGGTATCCATGGCAGACAAGAAAACCGGCATCGACCAGTCGCTGATCCGCGATCTGGCGAATATCCTGAACGAGACGGATCTGACCGAGATCGAAGTCGAACAGGACGATCTGCGCATCCGCGTCTCGCGCGCGGGCACGCCGCATTATGTGCAGGCCCCGGTGGCACCGCCGGTCGCAGCCGCCCCTGCCGCCGCTCCGGCAATTGCCGCCGCCCCGGCCCGCAACCCCGCCAACGTCGTGGCAGCCCCCATGGTCGGCACCTGCTACATGTCGCCCGCACCGGGCTCGCGTCCCTTCGTCGAAGTCGGTGCGACGGTCAAGGAAGGCCAGACGCTGCTGATCATCGAGGCGATGAAGACCATGAACCAGATCCCGGCACCGCGCTCGGGCAAGGTCACGGAAATCCTGGTCGAAGACGGCCGCCCGGTAGAATATGGCGAAGCGCTCGTCGTCATCGAATAGGCTGATCCGCTATGGTATCGAAAATCCTCATTGCCAACCGGGGTGAAATCGCCCTTCGCGTGCTCCGGGCCTGCAAGGAACTGGGCATCCCGACCGTTGCCGTTCACTCCACCGCCGATGCGGATGCGATGCACGTGCGGCTCGCCGACGAAAGTGTGTGCATCGGCCCGCCGCCGTCGCGCGACAGCTATCTGAACATTCACCAAATCGTCGCCGCCTGCGAAATCACCGGGGCCGATGCGGTGCATCCGGGCTATGGCTTCCTGTCGGAAAATGCCAAATTCGCCGAGATCCTCGATGCGCATGGCATCACCTTCATCGGGCCGACCGCCGAACATATCCGCATCATGGGCGACAAGATCACCGCCAAGAAGACCGCGCTGGAACTGGGCATTCCCGTTGTTCCCGGCTCCGATGGCGAGGTGAAACCGGAAAACGCCCTGGAAGTGGCGCGGCAGATCGGTTTCCCGGTACTGATCAAGGCGACTGCCGGTGGCGGTGGCCGGGGCATGAAGGTGGCGAAAAGCGAGGAAGACCTCGACGAAGCCGTCTCGACCGCCCGCGCCGAAGCAGCGGCTGCCTTCGGCAATGATGCGGTCTACATGGAAAAATACCTCGGCAAACCCCGCCATATCGAGATCCAGGTGGTCGGCGATGGCGAAGGCAATGCCGTGCATCTCGGCGAACGCGACTGCTCGCTGCAGCGCCGCCACCAGAAGGTCTGGGAAGAGGCCAATTCGCCGGCGCTGAACGTCGACCAGCGGATGAAGATCGGCCAGATCTGCGCCGATGCGATGAAGAAGCTGAAATACCGGGGGGCCGGCACGGTCGAATTCCTCTACGAGAACGGCGAGTTCTATTTCATTGAAATGAACACCCGCCTGCAGGTGGAACATCCGATTACCGAAGCGATCACCGGCATCGACCTCGTGCATGAGCAGATCCGGGTCGCCTCCGGTCGTGGCCTGTCGGTGACGCAGGAGGAGATCACCTTCTCCGGCCATGCCATCGAATGCCGCATCAATGCCGAGGATCCGCGTACCTTCGTGCCCTCGCCCGGCACGATCACCCATTTCCACGCGCCCGGCGGTCTCGGGGTGCGGGTCGATTCCGGTGTCTATGCCGGCTACAAGATCCCGCCCTATTACGACAGCCTGATCGGCAAGCTGATCGTGCATGGACGCACCCGCGTCGAATGCATGATGCGGCTGCGTCGCGTGCTGGACGAGTTCGTCGTGGACGGCATTAAGACCACGCTGCCGCTGTTCCGCGATCTGGTGTCGAACCAGGACATCGCCAATGGGGATTACGATATCCATTGGCTCGAGGACTACCTGGCCAGCAAACCGGCCTGAGACCATGGCGAGGAAGGGCAGAGGATATCAGCAGATAACGCCGGATGTCCTGCTCAGGGCCTATTCCATCGGGCTTTTCCCGATGGCCGAATCGGCGGATGATCCGGATATCTACTGGGTCGAGCCGGAGCTGCGCGGGGTCATCCCGCTCGACGGATTTCACGTCTCGCGCAGCCTTGCCAAGGCGATAAAGAAGCAGCCCTTCGAGATCCGCGTCAACACGGCTTTCGCGGCGGTGATGGATTTCTGTGCCGCCGAAGCGCCAGACCGGCCCTCGACCTGGATCAACGGCACGATCCGCTCCCTCTACACGACCCTGCATTCCTTCGGCCACGCCCATAGCGTCGAGGCCTTCGAGGGCGAGGAACTGGTGGGCGGGCTCTATGGCGTATCGCTCGGCTCGGCATTCTTCGGCGAGAGCATGTTTTCCCGGCGCACCAATGCCTCGAAAATCTGCCTCGTCCACCTGGTCGAGCGGATGAAGGCGCTTGGCTTCACCCTGCTCGACACCCAGTTCACCACGGAGCACCTGATCACCTTCGGGGCGATCGACGTGCCGAAGAAGGCCTATGCCAAGCTGCTCGAGGCCGCGATGGCGAAGGACACCATCCGGTTTTTCTGAAGCCGGGACACAGCTCTCCACAACTTATGTGCTTTAATGCATGTTTTCTGTTTCAATCCGGACCTGTTCGCATCCATAATTGCCGAAAGGATTTGGAGGGACTGTTTTGAAACGATTTCTTTTAACCGGACTTCTTGTTCTGGCCGCACAGGCAACGCAGGCCGCCAGCTACCATGACCTGTTCCATCGCGATCCGGATATAAAACCGGAGCTGAACACGATCCTGAACAGCATCGATTTCAAGCGCGGGAAAATCGATCTGCCCGCCGCCAAGGCCAGTCTCAATATCCCGGCGGATTTCTACTTCCTCGATGCCAAAGATGGCGGCGCGGTGCTGACGAAAGTGTGGGGCAATCCGCCCGAGGCTGCCGAAGGTGTGCTGGGGATGTTGTTTCCCGCCCAGTATTCCCCGGAAGACGGTCGCAGCTGGGGCGCGGTCATCGAAGTCGACGATTCCGGCTATGTATCGGACACAGACGCGCTGACCACCGATTACGATGCCCTGCTGACCTCGATGAAAACCGACACGGCCGCAGACAGTGAAGAGCGGAAAAAGCGCGGGGAACAGGCCATCGAACTGGTCGGATGGGCCTCGCCACCCTATTACGACAAGACCAGCCACGTGTTTCACTGGGCCAAGGAGCTGAAGTTTGGCGAAGGAGCCGATGCGGCCCATACGCTCAACTATTCCATCCGCATACTGGGACGCGAAAGCGTGCTGGAAATGAATTTCGTCGCGGGCATGGATCAACTGGCGGAGATCAAGACCGTCATTCCGACGGTGTTCTCGCTCGCCACCTTCAACGCCGGGCGGCGCTATCAGGACTTCGCCGATGGCGACCGCGTCGCGGCCTATGGGCTGGCGGGGCTGATCGCGGCAGGTGTCGGGGCGAAAGTCGCGGCCAAGGTCGGGTTTCTCGCTCTGGTGCTGGGATTTGGCAAGAAGGCCATCCTGCTGGTGCTGCTGGCGGGCGGTGCAGCCTGGCGCTCCATCAAGGGCCTGTTCGGCGGGAGAAAGACGCCCGGGGCCTAAAACAGCCCCGGCTGCGATTCCAGCCCCTGTGTCTGGCCCGGCAGCGGCTGGCCCTGTCCCGTCGAGGGAACCGGCTCCGGCGGCAGATCCTGCGGCTGCTGGTTGCCATCGGTGGTGGAGATCGACGGCGTGCCGGGATCGCTCGGCAAGGCTTCCGGCACGACAGGCTCGGGAGCGGGCACCGTGCCGGGCACGGGTGCCACTTCCGGCGGCGGGGCGTTGGGGTCGATCTGCTGCTGCTGCTGGTCGAGCGTCAGCGGATCGGTGGTCGGCTGCGGCGGATTGCCGTTTGCAGGTGCGGGCGGCGGGGTCGCGGCGGCAGGAGCCGCAACAGGCGCTGGTGCTGCTGCCGGTGCTGGTGCAGTTTCGGCCTGGGCCTTCGGGGCCGCAGAAGGCGGATTGGGCGGGATCTTCAGATTGGCGGGCGGCGGCACATCCGACTTCGCCTTGCATTCCTTCAGCCAGACGTCAAAAATCGGATGTTCGATGGCATTGAGTGCCGGGCTGTCGGCAAACATCCAGCCATTGAAGATCCGCTTGATCTTGCGGTCGAGGGTGATCTCGTCCACCTCAAGAAAGGCATCGACCTTCTGCGCCTCGGCGCTGTCGCTGGAATAGCAGGCCCGCGGCGTCACCTGCAGGGCACCGAACTGCACGGTTTCGCCGATATAGGCGTCGAAAGTGGTGATACGACCGGTGATCTTGTCCAGACCGGAAAACGAAGCGACCGGATTGCTGAGCCGCGCGGCCCATGCAGGCGCAACCGGGAGCGCAGAAAGGGCTGCGGCGGCAAGCAGGATCGCGGGGCGTGCGGTCGTTCGTCTGTCGGTCATCAAGGCGTCCTTGCCGTCACGGGCGAAATGCACCTGTCCGCCTCATGCGGGTCCAAGGTGCAATCCGGTATCAGGCACCGGGCGTCCAGGCGTCATAGTCGCCGGTGACGCGCGGACGTTCGCCGCTGGCAAGTATGGAGCCCGGCGGACGGTAGGCCTGCGCCGTACCGGTCGGATTGGCCCGGTGCGGACGTTCCCACTCGCGGGCCACATAGTTTTCCTGGCTTGGCGGCGTATCGGTGCGGTGATGCATCCAGCCATGCCAACCGGGCGGAATTGCGGAAGCTTCGGCATAGTCCCGGTAAATCACCCAGCGACGAGTGCGGCCTTCGGAATCCTTGCCGCCCTGATAATAGATATTGCCGAGTGAATCTTCGCCGACCCGCTTGCCGTGACGCCAGGTGTGGAAACGGGTTCCCAGTGTCTGTCCGTTCCACCAGGTAAAGATCTGCAGAAGAAACTTCATCGTGCCTGTTCCTCGCATGCCCTGCCAAGCCCTCGCCGGGCGTGTCCAATGTCTGAGACAGCTTATGCCGCCGGGCCGGGCGGTTGTCCAGTGATTCCAGCAATTTCCACCCGGCTTTTGACCGGGTGCAGCCGCACTCTTGCCGCAAAGGCGCATATGCTGTCCAACAGTGATCGCTAATCCATGAAAGGGGCCGGATCATGTGCAAACCGCTTGCCGCCGCCATTCTCGCGCTGATGCTGGTATCCGCTCCATCCGCAGTGATGCATTTCGCCGAGGCCGGCAGTCTTCAGCCGTCTCGCTTCGGAAAACCCTGCACCGGGGCCACATCGCAAGCCGCCCTTGCCTGCGCACGACGCCACTGCCGTACGGGCTGGAGCATCGACATTGCCAAGCAGACAACCGACGGAAAACAATGGCACGAAGTCACGTGCGGCTGGTCTTCGAAGGTTGAAGCCAAAAGGGCGGCTGGCAGGGCCTGCGACCGGACCGGCAAGCCGACCCTCGTCGGCTGCAATCTCGAACGCCTGCTGGCGCCCGGCGGGGCAGAGGCGCAGCTCGACCCTTGAGGCCGCTTGCCTCTCAAAGATCAGCGAGCGGCTTTTCCATCAGCAGCGCCGGAATGCCGGATTCGCCCGATCCGCAATTTTCCGTCCGTCCCGAGACCGCAAAACCATGCGTCTCATAAAAGGCAATGGCGCGTGAATTGCCAGGATCGACCTGCAACCGCATCCGCGTGGCGTCGGGAAAGCAGGTTTCCATTTCCGCCAGGAGATCGCGCCCGATGCCCAGCCTGAGGCAATCGGGATGGACATAGAGCTTGACCAGCGCTGCCGTATGGGGCGTGCGTGTCGACATGCAGGCATAGGCGACGCCGCCGATGCTGCGGCCATTGTCGGCCACCAGAAACTCGCCGCCGGGATCCTTGATGAGGGTATTCAGCTGATCGGCTGCATTCCAGTCGGCATTCAGCTCATTGACCTTGTCCACGCCATAGAGCGCGTCATAGGTGAAATGATAGGCCGCCAAAAGCAGGTTCCTGATGGCGTCCAGATCCCGTTCATGGGCGGTGCGAACGAAATACATTATTCTTCAACGATACCGAGCTTGTCCTTGACCAGTTGCTGCAGGGCCTGCGGATTGGCCTTGCCGCCGGTCGCCTTCATCACCTGGCCGACAAACCAGCCGGCCAGTGCCGGCTTGAGCTTGGCCTGTTCGGCCTTTTCGGGATTGGCGGCGATTACCTCTTCGACGGCCTTTTCGATGGCACCGGTATCCGTCACCTGCTTCATGCCGCGCGCCTCGACGATTTCGGCAGGCACGCCGCCTTCGTTGAGGATGATCTCGAACAGGTCCTTGGCGATCTTGCCGGAAATGGTTTCCGCCTTGATGAGGTCGATGATGCCGCCGAGCTGGGCGGCGGAAACCGGAGTCTCTTCAATGCTTTTGCCGA
This sequence comes from uncultured Gellertiella sp., assembly GCF_963457605.1. Taxonomy (GTDB): domain Bacteria; phylum Pseudomonadota; class Alphaproteobacteria; order Rhizobiales; family Rhizobiaceae; genus Gellertiella. Next base: position 3,837,182 of record NZ_OY735139.1, on the reverse strand, counting down.
CTTTGTTCAAGGCCCCCAGGAGGTCGTTGATCACCCAGTTTGCCGCCATCTTGCCATCGCGCCCGGCAGCGACCGCCTCGAAATAATCGGCAATCGCCTTTTCCGACACCAGAACCGACGCATCGTAGACCGACAGGCCGAGATCGCGCACGAAGCGCTCCTTCTTGTCATCCGGCAGTTCGGGCAGATCGGCCTTCAGCCTCTCGACGAAGGCATCGTCGAATTCCAGCGGCAAAAGGTCGGGATCGGGGAAATAGCGGTAGTCATGCGCGTCTTCCTTGGAGCGCATCGAGCGAGTCTCGCCCTTGCCAGGATCAAACAACCGGGTCTCCTGGTCGATCTCGCCGCCATCTTCAAGAACGCCGATCTGGCGGCGGGCTTCATATTCGATCGCCTGGCCGACGAAACGGATGGAGTTGACATTCTTGATCTCGCAGCGCGTGCCAAAGGCCCCGCCCGGACGGCGCACCGAGACATTGACGTCGGCGCGCATCGAGCCCTCGTCCATGTTGCCGTCGCAGGTGCCGAGATAGCGCAGGATGGTGCGCAGCTTGGTCAGATAGGCCTTGGCCTCGTCGGAAGAGCGCATGTCAGGCTTGGAAACGATTTCCATCAGCGCCACGCCGGAGCGGTTGAGATCGACAAAGGACATGGTGGCGTGCTGGTCATGCATCGACTTGCCGGCATCCTGCTCCAGATGCAGCCGCTCGATGCCGATCTCGACATCCTCGAACTGTCCCTTGCGATCCGGACCGATGGAGATGACGATCTTGCCCTCGCCGACAATGGGGTCCTTGAACTGCGAGATCTGGTAGCCCTGCGGCAGGTCGGGATAGAAATAGTTCTTGCGGTCGAAGATCGAGCGCTTGTTGATCTGCGCCTTCAGGCCAAGGCCGGTGCGCACCGCCTGGCTGACACAGGCCTCGTTGATGACGGGCAGCATGCCGGGCATCGCCGCATCGACCAGCGACACATTCGAATTCGGGGCCGAACCGAAGGCGGTGGAGGCCCCGGAAAACAGCTTCGACTGGCTGGTCACCTGGGCATGGACCTCCATGCCGATGACGATTTCCCAATCGCCGGTGGCACCGGGAATGAAGCGCTTCGGATCAGGCGTGCGAACATCAACAAGGGTCATGGACTGCTCTTCGAAATCAGGATGTCTTTGGTTGGTGAGGTAGATCAAATGCAGCCGGGGCGCAAGGCTTTCGCGGCGGCGAACCGCCCGGTCGGGTGCCTAGAACCGCGGCCCGTAGGGCTCGGGCGTTTCCGGCACCAGCTGCTTGCTGAGGCCGACCGATTCGACGTCCCGGTCGATTTTCGGCGAATAGGCCACCGACAGCCAATGGATGGCGTAGCCTTCGGCCTCGAAGAAGGCCACCGCCCGGTTGTTGCGCGCATGGGTCTGGACCGCCGCCTTGTCGAGTCCCTGGCGCACCATCTCCGCCTCGACGGCGGCCAGCAGCGCATGGCCGAGGCCTTGCCGCTGGAACGGCGGATCGATCCAGAAATCGCTGATCGTCTCGTCCAGCCGCTCGCGCGAGGCCCAGCCGGCAATCGTGCCGGAGCGCTCGACCACCGTGATCGTCAGCCAGAAATGGCTGGTGAAATTGCGAAAGGCCAATCGGGCGCTTGACAGCATCGAGGCTGTCTCGCCTATCTTGGACATGGCGGATTCCCAGGCACGCAGACCGATTTCGGCCAGCACCTCGCAATCCTCCCCCCGTGCGTCCCTGACTGTAATCATCACCATCCCGCCTTGCATGAAGTAGAACATTGCCTCGCCTATTTTTCCAGTAGAGCAATCATTTTTCAGCGTTTTTCTCTGCCGGTTGCGGAGAGGAACAACGGGCGGGGCGAGCAACCCGCCGGAAGGACGCAACAGTGACGCCAGATATCCCGACCACCATGCGGGCGATGCTTCTGACCGGACATGGCGACTATGACCGCCTCCGGCTGGCCGACGACGTCGCCGTGCCAAGCCCCGGCACAGGCGAGGTGCTGATCCGCGTGGCCGCTTCCTCGGTCAACAATACCGACATCAACACGCGGACCGGCTGGTATGCCTATGACGAGAAGGACAGCGGCGGCTGGGGCGGGACGGCACTCGGCTTTCCCCGCATCCAGGGCGCGGACATTGCCGGGAGGATCGTGGCCGTCGGGCCGGGGGTGGAGGCGGCAAGGATCGGCGAGCGGGTGATCGTGCAGCCCTGCCTCGTCAGCCGCGCCCGTGACGGCGTCTCGCCCTGGATCGGCAGCGAGGTGAATGGCGGGTTTGCCGGTTATGCGGTGGCACCCGCCGCCGACACCCATGCGATCACCGCAACGCTGTCCGATCTCGAGCTTGCCGCCCTGCCCTGCGCCTATGGCACGGCTGTCAACATGATCGATCAGGCGGGCATTGGTGCCGATGACCGGGTGCTGGTCACCGGGGCTTCCGGCAATGTCGGGATCGCGGCCGTGCTTCTGTCGCGCCTCCGGGGAGCCGAGGTGCACGCCGTCGCCGCGCCGGAAAAATGGGATGCGCTGAAGGCGCTTGGCGTCACCGCCTGCCATGGCCGCGATTTCGCCGGCATGCCTTCCGGCAGCACCGGCTTTACCGCCATCGTCGACCTGGTCGGCGGCGACAGCTGGCCGGGTATTCTCGATCATCTGCAACCGCATGGCAGGCTGGTGATCTCGGGCGCGATTGGCGGAGCGAGCGCCACCATCGACCTGCGCAAGCTCTATCTCAACAATCTCACCCTGCTGGGCCGGACAGAACAGACGCGCAAGAGCTTTCTGGAAATGGTCGGCCATATCAATTCCGGCAGGCTGATGCCGCCGGTGGCGCGGGTGTTCGGGCTTGCCGACCTCGCGGATGCGCAACGGGAGTTCCTGAAGAAAACCCATGTCGGCAAGATCGTGATTGACGTTACGGCATGAAAAAGGCGCCGTTGGGCGCCTTGAACATTTTCAATAACTTGCGAGATACTGTTACCACCAGCGACCCGGCGTGAAGCGGCCAGCGGCCTGCTCGATCACATGGGCGGCGGAAAACAGGGTTTCCTCCTCGAAGGGCTTGCCGATCAGTTGCAGGCCCATCGGCAGGCCCTTGCCGTCGAGACCGGCGGGAACGGCAATGCCCGGCAGGCCGGCCATGTTGACGGTCACGGTGAAGATATCGTTCAGGTACATCTTGACCGGATCGGCAGCCAGGTCCTTGTCGCCGATGCTGAAGGCGGAGGACGGGGTGGCGGGCGTCAGGATCGCATCGACACCCGCATGGAAGGCGGTCTCGAAATCCCGCTTGATCAGAGTGCGCACCTTCTGGGCGCGGATGTAATAGGCGTCGTAATAGCCGGCCGACAGCACATAGGTGCCGATCATGATGCGGCGCTTGACTTCCTTGCCGAAGCCCGCAGCGCGGGTCTTCTCATACATGTCGGCGATGTCCTTGCCATCGACGCGCAGGCCATAGCGCACGCCGTCGTAACGGGCGAGGTTCGACGAGGCTTCGGCGGGGGCGACGATATAATAGGCAGGCAGCGCATATCTGGTATGCGGCAGCGAGATCGTCACGATTTCCGCGCCGGCATCCTTCAGCCAGGCAATGCCCTGCTGCCAGAGGGTTTCGATTTCCTGCGGCATGCCCTCGACCCGGTATTCCTCGGGAATGCCGATCTTCATGCCCTTCATCGACTTGCCGAGCGCCGATTCGTAATCCGGCACCGGCAGGTCGACCGAGGTCGTGTCCTTCGGGTCGACGCTGGCCATCGATTTCAGCAGGATGGCGCAGTCGCGCACGTCGCGGGCAATCGGACCGGCCTGGTCGAGCGAGGAGGCAAAGGCGGCAATGCCCCAGCGCGAGCAGCGGCCATAGGTCGGCTTGATGCCGACGGTGCCGGTGAAGGCGGCGGGCTGGCGGATCGAACCGCCGGTATCGGTGGCCGTCGCGCCGGCGCAAAGCCGTGCTGCAACCGCTGCCGCCGAGCCGCCGGAAGAGCCGCCGGGCACCAGCGCCTCGTCGGAGCCCGTGGCCCGCCAGGGATTGGTGACCGGTCCGTAACAGGAGCTTTCGTTGGACGAGCCCATGGCGAATTCGTCCATGTTGAGCTTGCCCAGCATCACCGCGCCGTCGTTCCACAGATTGGTGGTGACGGTCGATTCGTAGCGCGGCTCGAAACCGTCGAGAATATGGCTGCAGGCCTGGGTATGGACGCCTTCGGTGGCAAACAGGTCCTTGATCCCGAGCGGAATGCCTTCCAGCGCACCGCCCCTGCCCTCCGCAAGCCGGGCTTCGGAGGCCGTTGCCATGGCACGCGCCTTGTCGGCGGTAACGGTGATGAAGGCATTCAGTTTCGGATTGGCAGCCTCGATGGCCGAGAGATAGGCCTCGGTCAGCTCAGGGGCGGAAATGCTGCGGGCCTTCAGCTGGTCGCGGGCTTCGGCAATGGTGAGGCTGGTCAGGTCGCTCATGATCGTATGTCACTCTTGGATTCGGGCAAAGGCGAAGGCATCCGGCGTCAGCCGGAGCCTATTCGACAACCTTCGGCACAAGGAAGAAATTCTGTTCGGTCACCGGCGCATTGGCGGTGATGTCGGCGGCCTTGTTGCCATCAGTCACCTGGTCCACGCGCTTCTTCATCGCCATCGGGGTCACCGAAGTCATCGGCTCGACGCCATCGACATTCACTTCCGACAATTGCTCGACGAAACCGAGAATGCCGTTCAGCTCACCGGTCATGCGCTCGGCCTCCCCGTCGGCAAGGGCAATTCGGGCAAGACGCGCAACGCGCTTCACGGTGGCAAGGTCTACGGACATGAAATCGTCTCCGGCTCTATCGGTCTGACCCGCTATAATGGCCCGGCCCGAAGGGCGCAACGGGATTTGTTGACCCGTCGCGCGAACAGGATGCTTCTTTATGAAAGGCTGCGCCAGACGCGCCTATACGGTGATGACCGTACCCGCCTTTGCGGTCTCGATCCGGGTCTTCACCCCTTCCATGGCGGCAACGAAGGTATCGGGTGTCTGGTCGATGATGCCGAAGGAGCCGTAGTGGCAGGGCAGGATGGTGCCGAAGTTGAAGTAGCGCTGGCAGGCCAGTGCCGCCACGGCACCGCCCATGGTGAAACGGTCGCCGATCGGCACCAGGCCGATCTCCGGCTGGTGCAATTCGTTGATCAGCGCCATGTCGGAGAAGATGTCCGTATCGCCCATGTGGAACAGCGTCGGCTCGTCATCGAAATGCAGCATGATGCCATTGGCGCTGCCGAGCGAATGGGAGGTGCCGTCCTCGGTGACGGCGGCAGACGAATGCAGCGCGTTGGTGAAGGTAACGGTAAAGCCCGGCAGATGGATGGTGCCGCCGGTATTGCCGGGCTCGTATTTCGGGAGCCCCTTCTTTGCCAGCCACATGCAGAGATCGAAATTGGCCACGACCGGCACGTCGAGGTCTTTCGCAATGTCCAGCGCATCGCCGACATGGTCGGAATGGCCGTGGGTCAGCACGATATGGGTGATGTCGCGGGTTGCCTCTTTCCGGTCAAGGCTGCCGAAGCCCGGATTGCCGGTCAGGAACGGATCGAGCAGGATGTTTGCCTTGGCCGTTTCAAGGCGGAATGCGGAATGGCCGAGCCAGGTGATCTTCATTTTCACGTCCTCCGGATGACATCGTTTGCGCCAACCGGTATCAGGTCTTCCGGCCCGGTGCAAAATCACATGCCCGGGATAGTGAAGAGAGGCGAGCCGGACATCCCATGGCGACACTGACAATCGAAGAGCTGGCCCTGCATCTAAAACCACATCAGGCGGTGGCCGGGCTCGACCTCGGCACCAAGACCATCGGGCTTGCGATGTCGGATCTCGGGCGCAGCCTCGCCTCGCCCCGTCCGGTGCTGAAGCGGGTGAAATTCACCAAAGATGCCGCGTTGCTGCTGGCCTTTGCCGCGAAGGAAAGGGTCGCGGGCTTCATCATTGGCCTGCCGGTGAACATGGACGGCAGCGAGGGGCCGCGCGTGCAGGCGACCCGCGCCTTCGTGCGGCTGATGGCGGAAAAAACCGACATTCCGTTTGTCTACTGGGACGAGCGGCTGTCAACCGTCGCCGCCACCCGTGCGCTGCTGGAAATGGATGTGTCGCGTGCCAAGCGGGCAGAGCGAATCGATTCGGCTGCCGCCAGCTTCATTCTTCAGGGTGCGCTCGACAGGCTTTCGTCGCTGACCCCGCGCCCCGCCTGACCCTCGCCGCGAAGCCCCTGCCACCAGGCGCGAATATCCTTGCGGCGGCGAAAGCCGATGATCGAGAACAGCACGAGACTGTCGACGATAACCGCCTTCATCACCAGGGCGGGCAGGATTTGCGGCGGCAGGCCGAGCACCTTGCCATAGAGCTGGAACACCAGATCATTGGTCTCGCGGCGCAGCATGAAGAAGCCGAAATTCATGTCGTAATAGGAAAGCCCGTACCAGGTGCCAAGCAGCACGATCGGACCACCCCACAGCAGGAGAAACCACTTCATGGGGTGATACCTTTCATCGCAGGCGGGGCAGGAACGCGGCTCACAAGCCAGCGCAGACAGGCAAGGGCGGTCAAGACGGCGGCAGGGACTGCGATATCCTTGGCCAGAGCGGCAAAGAACAGCACGCAGACACTGAGAAGCACATTTCTCTCGGACATGCCGGAACACCATGGTTAATAATTTGTTAAGCCCAATCTCTACCCTTCGGCTGGTCCGCGCAACGGAAAGTCGGCGCTATGGTTAATGCCGGGCGCCCCCCTGTGGGTAACCTGCCCCGCACCGTCAGAAATCAGCTATAGATGCCGCGAATGATGCGCTTCAGCGACTGGCGGACCTTGTCCCAGTCCTTCTCCGACTTCAGCGCCACGCCTGCAAAGCGGCCCGAGGTGACGGAGGCCAGCACCAGCTGCTGGATGGCGGCCAACAGGATGCCGTTGACCACGACGGTGTCGATGCCCTTTGGCGGTGTCATGCTGCCGCGCATCCGCTCGATCCAGCCGATCAGGGCTTTCGAACGGGCCTCCGACAGACGGCGCACCTGCTCGCTTTCCTCGGCGAGTTCCCAGGCGGCAATCTGGCGCACCAGCGGATCGGCCCGGAGCGCATCGAGAAACAGCAGCGCCAGCCTCTCGATCAGGTCCCCATAGGTCAGCAGGAACATGCCGCCGGAATCATCGGGGATATTGTCCTTCACCCAGCTGCCGAGATCGCCGCCGATGGCTTCCATCAGGCCGTCGAGCCCGCCGAAATAGCGGTAGATCAGCTGCTTGTCGCACCCGGCCCGACGGGCGACCGCATTGATGCCGAAGACCTTGAAACCATCTTCCGCCAGCACGGTCTTGCCTGCCTGAAGAATGCGTGCCTCGGTCGCCTGCCGGTCGCGCACCGGCCTGACCATGCCCTCACCCACTGTCGATTCCATACCGCCGCCCCCGAATCCCCCGATGTCACCGCGCGGTGATTAGAGGGCGGAGCCAGGGATATCAAGCAGTTATGAGAAATATCGGTCAGGCCGAAGGGGGATAGAGCAGATCGACGATATAGCCCGCATCGAAGCGGCTATCGAGCATGCCATAGCTGGAGCGCCAGCCGCTGCCAAGCCGTGTCTCGACAAAGGCATCGGCGATCTTGCCCGCCCCGATCCGGCACAGCTCGGCAGCAGCAGCGGCCAGGGCCAGCTGTTCGATCAGGAACCGCCCGGCTCCTTCGTCGCGGTCGCAGACGGCCATCGCGGCACGCAGCACGTCGACGGTCTTGCGCCCTGAGGGACCGAGGTCGCGGGCAATTCCCTGCAGCAGCGGTTCGAACAGGCCGCGCCCCCGCTCCAGCACCCGCATCAGGTCGAGCGCCATGACATTGCCGGAGCCTTCCCAGATCGCGTTGACGGGGGCTTCCCGGTAATGGCGGGCAATCGGCCGGTCCTCGACATAACCGCTGCCGCCGATGCATTCCATCGCCTCGCCGATCAGCGCCGGGGCGATCTTGCTGCACCAGTAGCGGGTGACGGGGGTCATGATCCGGGCATAGGCCGCCTCTTCCGGATTGGCCGGGGCCCGGTCGAAGGCCTCAGCCAGCCGCAGGGAAAGGGCGGTCGCCGCCGCGACATCGAGCGCCATGTCGGCCAGAACCCGGGTCATCAGCGGCTGGCTGATCAGGGTCTTGCCGAAGACCAGCCTTTCGCGGCTGTGATGCACCGCCTCGGCCAGCGAGGCACGCATGATGCCCGCCGAGGCGAGCGCGCCATCGAGCCTGGTCAGCGTCACCATGTCGAGAATGGTGCGCACGCCCTCGTCGGGCGCACCCAGCAGATAGCCGAAACTGCCGCTGAACTCCACCTCCGCCGAGGCATTCGAGCGGTTGCCGACCTTGTCCTTCAGCCGCTGGAAATGCAGGCCATTGGCGGTGCCGTCCTCCAGCAGGCGCGGCACCAGGAAACAGCCGAGACCCTCGCCGGTCTGCGCCAGCATCACGAAGGCATCACTCATCGGCGCGGAGAGAAACCATTTGTGGCCGGAAAGCCGGTAGATGCCCTTGCCCACACGTTCCGCCGCACTGGACAGCGTCCGCAGGTCCGAACCGCCCTGCTTCTCGGTCAGGCCCATGCCGATGGTGACGGCGGATTTCTGCATCGCAGGCTTGTTGGCCGGATCATATTTGCGCCCGAGGATTTTCGGCGCCCATTCGCGCTGCACCGCGCCATTGGCCACCAGGGCGGCAATCGAGGCGCTGGTCGAGGTCATCGCGGCGAGATGGCCGCATTCGAGCTGCGCCGTCAGAAAGAAGCGCACCGCCCGCACCTTGTGCGACATCCCCCGTGCATCGGGATCGGCGTCGCGCTCCCAGACCGAGGCATGCAGGCCCGAGCCCATCGAGCGGCGCATCAGCGCGTGCCAGGCGGGGTGAAAATCGACGACATCGAGCCGTTCGCCCCGCATGCCATGGCTGCGCAGTTCCGGCGCGTTGCGATTGGCCATCCGCGCCAGTTCCTGCGCCTCATGCGAGGTGACATAGCGGCCGATCTGGTCGAAATCCTCGCGCACGCCACGCGGCATCGTCGCCGTGAGGTCGACGATCAGCGGATCGGAGCGGTAGGCGTTGATCCCGGTCCAGGGCTTCGGCTGGTTCAGGGCGGCAAACGGATCGGGCATGGCGGCGTTCTGGATCCTGCGGTTCTTCGTGTCTCTGGCCATGGTTTTGCATGCCGGGGGAAAGATGGCAACCACGGCGACCGGGAGCGTCCGACTTCCCTGCGGCAACGGCCCGGAATGGCAATGGAGGACAACCAATGCTTTACGGCGAGAGACAGTTTCCTTTGAAAACACTTTGCTCTATAGAGCGGCGAACCTTCAGCGGAGGACAGGTCCATGGTCCATTTTCCCCACCGCCATCTGCTTGGCATCAAGGGCCTGACGCCCCCGGACATCGAGCTTTTGCTCGACCGTGCCGACGAGGCCGTCAAGATCAGCCGGCAGCGGGAAAAGAAGACCACGACGCTGCGCGGCCTGACGCAGATCAACCTGTTTTTCGAAGCCTCGACCCGCACCCAGTCCTCCTTCGAACTGGCGGGCAAGCGGCTCGGTGCCGATGTGATGAACATGTCGGTCGGCAATTCCTCGGTGAAGAAGGGCGAAACCCTGATCGACACCGCGATGACGCTGAACGCCATGCGCCCCGATGTACTGGTGGTGCGACATGGCTCGGCGGGCGCGGCGGCGCTGCTGGCCCAGAAAGTCTCCTGCTCGGTGATCAATGCCGGCGACGGCGCGCATGAACATCCGACCCAGGCTCTGCTCGACGCGCTGACCATCCGGCGCATCAAGGGACGGCTCTCCGGCATCACGGTGGCAATCTGCGGCGACGTGCTGCATTCGCGGGTGGCGCGGTCGAATATCCTGCTGCTCAACACCATGGGTGCCCGCGTCCGCGTCGTCGCGCCCGCAACCCTGCTTCCCGCAGGCATTGCCGACATGAGCGTCGAGGTTTTCCACAGGATGGAAGAAGGCCTGAAGGGGGCCGATGTGGTGATGATGCTGCGCCTGCAGCGCGAGCGCATGTCCGGCTCCTTCGTGCCGTCGGTGCGTGAATATTTTCATTATTACGGTCTCGACGCGGAAAAACTCGCCGTCGCCAAGCCGGATGCGCTTGTCATGCATCCCGGCCCGATGAACCGGGGCGTCGAGATTGCCTCGGATATCGCCGACGGCCCGCAAAGCGTCATCGAACAACAGGTGGAAATGGGGGTCGCGGTGCGCATGGCGGTGATGGAGACGCTGCTGGTTTCGGCAAACGGAGGAGCGCGCGCATGACCACGACCCTTCTCCACAATGCCAGAATCATCGATCCCTCCCGCAATCTGGATGAAACCGGCGCGATCCTCATCCGCGACGGGCGGATTGCTGCGGCAGGTCGCGACGCCCTGAACCAGGGCATTCCCGAAGGGGCCGAGGTGGTCGACTGCACCGGCCTCGTCGCCATTCCCGGTCTGGTCGATGCGCGGGTCTTTACCGGCGAACCGGGTGGCGAGCATCGCGAGACGATTGCGTCAGCAAGCCGTGCCGCTGCCGCAGGCGGCGTCACCTCCTTCATCACCATGCCCGATACCGATCCTGTCATCGATGACATCGCGCTGGTCGAATATGTGCTGAAGACCGCCCGCGACAAGGCGGATGTGCATGTCTATCCGGCAGCCGCCCTCACCCGTGGCCTCATGGGTGGAGAGATGACGGAATTCGGCCTGCTGAGGCAAGCCGGGGCCGTTGCCTTTACCAATGGCCGCGAGCCGATCCACGATACGCAATTGCTGCGCCGGGCAATGACCTATGCGCGCGAATTCGATGCGGTGATCGCGCTTGAAACCCGGGACCGCTATCTCGGAGCCAATGGCGTGATGAACGAGGGGCTGCTTGCCAGCTGGCTCGGCCTGTCCGGCATCCCGAAAGAGGCGGAAATCCTGCCGCTCGAGCGCGACCTGCGGCTGGCAAGCCTCACCCGCGCCCGCTACCACGCCGCCAAGATTTCGGTGCCGGAATCGGCGGAGGCGATGCGCCTTGCCCGCAGCCGGGGCGCGAATGTCACCGCCGGGATCTCGATCAATCACCTGACGCTGAACGAGAACGACATCGGCGAATACCGCACCTTCTTCAAGCTGTCGCCGCCGCTGCGCGGCGAGGACGACCGGATGGCGATGGTGGAAGCGCTTGCCGATGGCAGCATCGACATCATCGTCTCCTCGCATGATCCGCAGGATGTCGACACCAAGCGGCTGCCCTTTGCCGATGCCGCCGACGGGGCCGTCGGGCTCGAAACCATGCTGGCGGCAGCGCTCCGCCTGCACCACAGCGGCGATGTCGGCCTGATGCGGCTGATCGATGCGATGTCGACGCGGCCTGCCGCGATCTTCGGGCTCGATGCCGGAACACTGAAACCGGGGGCGCGGGCGGATATTGCGCTGGTGGACCTTGACGAACCCTGGTTCGTCTCCAAGGATCAGCTCCTGTCCCGCTCCAAGAATACGCCTTTCGACAATTCCCGTTTCAGTGGCCGCGCGGTCGCGACCTATGTGAATGGCCGGAAGGTGTTTTCCCTCAGCCGGACGCCCGCCTGAACTTCCTTGCGCTGGAGATGAGCGATGCCTGACCTCAGCCTGTTTATGATCGGTGCCGGCCCGCTCGCGGGCGCGCTTGCGCTCGGCTATCTGCTGGGCTCCATTCCCTTCGGCCTGCTTCTGACCCGGATGGCCGGGCTTGGCGACATCAGGAGCGTCGGCTCGGGCAATATCGGGGCCACCAATGTGCTGCGTACCGGCAACAGGAAACTGGCGCTTGCCACCCTGCTGCTCGATGCCTTCAAGGGCACCGCGCCGGTGCTGCTTGCCGGGGCCGCATTTGGTCCGGGTGCCGCGATCCTCGCCGGGGTGGCGGCCTTTCTCGGCCATCTGTTTCCCGTCTGGCTCGGGTTCAAAGGCGGCAAGGGGGTGGCCACCTATATCGGCGTGCTCCTCGGCCTGATGCCGGTGATGGTGCTGGTGTTCGGCATCGTCTGGCTGTCGATGGCAAAGCTCAGCCGCTATTCCTCGCTCTCGGCGCTCACCGCGACCCTTGTCATTCCGGTGGCAATGTGGATATTAGGAAGGCCTGAAATGGCTTTGGCCATGGCGCTTCTGACCATCATCACCTGGTGGAAGCACAAGCCGAATATCGAGCGCCTGATTCTCGGCACCGAGAGCAAGATTGGGGACAAGGGATGACAGGGGCCGAGAGCGCAGGACGAAAAGGGATCGCGCTTTCGGAAAGACAAAAAATCGCCTGGCTTCGCCTGATCCGCAGTGACAATGTCGGCCCCTCCACCTTTCGCGACCTGATCAACCATTTCGGTTCCGCCGAAAAGGCCATCGACGCCCTGCCCGAACTGTCACGCCGGGGCGGCAGTACCCGCGCCATCCGCATTGCCAGCCGGGCGGAAGCCGAGGCGGAACTGGAGACCGCCGCCCGTTTTGGCGCACGGTTCATCGGCATTGGCGAGGCGGACTATCCCCATGCGCTGCGCCAGATCGACGGCGCGCCGCCGCTGCTGGCCATCAAGGGCAATGCGGATGTGACCGCCCTGCCCGCGCTGGGCGTGGTCGGCGCCCGCAACGCCTCGATTTCCGGCTGCAAATTCGCCGCCCATCTGTGCCGGGAAGTGGGCCGCAGCGGCTATGCCATCGTCTCCGGCCTGGCGCGCGGCATCGACCAGGCCGCCCATCGCGCCAGTCTCGACACCGGAACGATTGCCGCCATGGCGGGCGGGCTCGATCGTCCCTACCCGCCGGAAAACATTGGCCTGCTGGAGGAGATCTGGAACGGCAACGGGCTTGCGGTCAGCGAGATGCCGTTCGGCTGGGAGCCCCGCGCCCGCGATTTTCCGCGCCGCAACCGGCTGATTGCCGGCATCGGGCTCGGTGTGCTGGTGGTGGAAGCGGCGACCCGTTCTGGCTCCCTGATTACGGCGCGGCTGGCGGGCGAAGCGGGGCGGCTGGTGTTTGCCGTACCGGGCTCGCCCCTCGATCCACGCTGCCAGGGCACCAATGGCCTGCTGAAGGAGGGCGCGATCATGGTCACCGAGCCCGCCGACCTTATTGACGCCCTGGCACCGCTGGCCGGTACCGGACTGTTTCCCGCCGCAGACCTGCGCGAACCGCCACTGGAGGGGGAACGGCCGATGCTGCCACCGCCCGATGAAACCGACCGCGGCCGGATCGTCAGTGCGCTCGGGCCGACGCCGGTGGATGTGGACGATATCATCCGCCATACCGGCATTGCCGCACCCGATGTCTATCTCGTGCTGCTGGAACTGGATATTGCCGGCAAACTGCACCGGCATCCCGGCGGCATGGTGTCACTGGCCATGGGTCCCTCGCTGTTCGACACCCGGTCATGAGGCAGGGATCGTCACACCCCTGCAAGCTCAGTTTCGCCGCTTCAAGGCGTCCCCGGCTTCTTCATAGGCCATGTCGATCAGGTAACCGAGCATGTCCTCTTGTTCCGCTCGGGCGACCTGGGCCAGTTGGCCAAGCATCTGCTGCACGAATTCAACTTTTTCAGTGGCCTTTTTAGTAACAATCGCTATTCGTTCGAGTTTGGCAACCATGGTTTTTTCCTGTTTGGCACATTGCCCGGCAGGCATTCTCTGGCCCGCATCTGCACGCTACACAGGTTATGTCATTTATTTAGAATTGCAAGATATAATTATCTCCGCTTATAGTTGCGGACCGTTGCAGCCAACTAATTGATGTTTCCCTCTTGACCCCGGGCAAATCACTGTCCATGTCGAAATGCCGGAGTCCGGCATCTGCACCTGTTTCCTGCGGCATATGGGAAGCGACCTCGGACGGTAAGAGAAACACGATGAATGTAGTTGTGGTGGAGTCGCCTGCAAAGGCCAAGACAATCAATAAATATCTGGGACCGGGCTACAAGGTTCTGGCATCGTTTGGCCATGTGCGTGATCTCCCCGCCAAGGACGGCTCGGTGCTGCCCGATCAGGATTTCGAAATGCTCTGGGAGGTTGATGCCGCCTCCGCCAGGAGGATGAAAGATATTGCCGACGCGATGAAGTCCGCTGACGGCCTGTTTCTTGCAACCGACCCGGATCGCGAAGGCGAAGCCATTTCCTGGCATGTGCTCGATCTCCTGAAAAAGAAGCGGGTGATCGGCGACAAGCCGGTCAAGCGAGTCGTCTTCAATGCGATCACCAAAAAGGCCGTTCTCGATGCGATGGCGGATCCGCGCGACATAGACGGGCCGCTGGTCGATGCCTATCTGGCCCGCCGCGCGCTCGATTACCTCGTCGGCTTCAATCTCTCCCCGGTTCTCTGGCGAAAGCTGCCGGGTGCCCGTTCGGCGGGCCGGGTGCAATCGGTGGCGCTCCGGCTGGTCTGCGACCGGGAATCGGAAATCGAACGTTTCGTCAGCGAGGAATATTGGCAGATTTCCGCGCTTTTGAAGACCCCGCGCGGCGATGAATTCGAAGCCCGCCTTGTCAGCGCCCACGGCAAGCGGATGCAGAAGAACACTGTCACCAATGGCAAGGATGCCGGCGACCTGAAGGCGCTGCTCGAAACCGCGATCTATGTGGTCGACAGCATCGAGGCCAAGCCCGTCAGGCGCAATCCGGGACCGCCCTTCACCACCTCCACCCTGCAGCAGGCCGCGTCCTCCAAGCTCGGCTTTTCCGCCTCCCGCACCATGCAGATTGCCCAGAAGCTCTACGAAGGCATCGATATCGGCGGCGAGACCACCGGTCTCATTACCTATATGCGAACCGACGGCGTGCAGATGGCCCCGGAAGCGATCGACGCGGCCCGTCTCGCCATTGGCGCGCAGTTCGGTGCCCGCTACTGCCCCGACAAGCCGCGCCTCTATTCGACCAAGGCGAAGAATGCCCAGGAAGCCCATGAGGCGATCCGCCCCACGGATTTCAACCGCACCCCGGATCAGGTGCGCTCCTATCTGGACCAGGACCAGCAGCGTCTCTATGACCTGATCTGGAAGCGCGGCATTGCCAGCCAGATGGCTTCCGCCGAAATCGAACGGACCACCGCCGAAATTCTGGCCGACGCGCCGGGCGGCAAGGCCGGCCTTCGCGCCGTCGGCTCGATCATCCGCTTTGACGGCTTCATCGCCGCCTATACGGACCAGAAGGAAGATGGCGAGCAGAGTGACGATGGCGACGAGGATGGCCGCCTGCCCGAGATCAACGCCCGCGAGGCGCTCGCCCGCCAGAAGATCAATGCCAGCCAGCATTTCACCGAACCGCCGCCGCGCTATTCGGAAGCGACGCTGATCAAGAAGATGGAAGAACTCGGCATCGGTCGCCCCTCCACCTATGCCGCAACGCTCGCCACCTTGCGCGACCGCGATTACGTGACCATCGACAAGCGCAAGCTGACGCCGCAGGCCAAGGGCCGGCTGGTGACCGCCTTTCTGGAAAATTTCTTCAACAAATATGTCGAATATGATTTCACCGCCGACCTGGAGGAGAAGCTCGACCGGATTTCGGCAGGCGAGCTGAACTGGAAGGATGTGCTGCGGGACTTCTGGAAGGATTTCTTCGCCCAGATCGAGGACACCAAGGAACTGCGCGTCACCAATGTGCTGGACGCGCTGAACGAGGCGCTGGCCCCGCTGGTCTTCCCGAAGCGCGAGGATGGCAGCGATCCGCGCATCTGCCAGGTCTGCGGTACCGGCAACCTGTCGCTGAAGCTCGGCAAATATGGCGCCTTTGTCGGCTGCTCGAACTATCCGGATTGCAACTTCACCCGGCAACTGTCCAGCGACGGCGGGACGGAGGCGGAGAATTCCGGCTTCAGCGAGCCGAAGGCGCTCGGCACCGATGCGATCACCGGCGAGCAGATCACCCTGCGCAATGGCCGCTTCGGCCCCTATGTACAGCGCGGCGAGGCCAAGGATGCCAAGCGCTCGTCGCTGCCCAAGGGCTGGAAGCCGGACGATATCGACATCGAAAAGGCGCTGGCGCTGCTGTCGCTGCCGCGCGATATCGGTGCCCATCCGGAAGACGGCAAGATGATTTCATCGGGACTGGGACGCTACGGACCCTTCCTGCTGCATGACGGCAAATATGCCAATCTTGAAAGCATCGAGGATGTGTTCAGCGTTGGCCTGAACCGGGCCGTGGCCGTTATCGCCGACAAGCAGAAGAATGGCGGCGGGGCACGCGGTCGCGGCGCGGCGACGGCGCTCAAGGAACTCGGCGATCACCCGGATGGCGGTGCCATGACGGTGCGCGACGGTCGCTTCGGCCCCTATGTCAACTGGGGCAAGATCAACGCCACCCTGCCGCGCGGCACCGATCCGGCAGCGCTCACCGTCGAGCAGGCGCTGGTGCTGATTGCCGACAAGGCAGGCAAGGCGGGAACGGGCAAGAAGCCCGCAGCCAAGGCAAAGGCCCCCGCCAAGGCAAAGGCTGCTCCCAAGGCCAAGGCCGCAGATGCCGCCGGGGCCGCCAAGGCCAAGGCCCCCGCCAACGCTGCTGCGACTGCCAAGCCCAAGGCGAAGACCACAGCGGCAAAGACCAGGAAAGCCTGACATTGAACAAGACCCCGCGCGGCAGAGCCCCCTCCACCGATCGTCCGACCAGGGCTGCAAAGGGCCGCAAGGCCGTGGCATCGAGCAATCCCGAGGCGATCATTCATGGCGTGGTCCCGCCGCGCGACGTGCTGCTGCGCTTCATCACCGATTACCCGGATCGCGCCTCCAAGCGCGAGATCGCCAAGGCGTTCGGCCTCAAGGGCGACAGCCGGGTGGAGTTGAAGGCGGCGCTGCGCGAGCTCGAGGATGAAGGGCTGTTGCAGAAGAACCGCAAGGCGCTGATGCGACCAGGCGCTCTGCCGCCGGTCACCGTGCTCGACATCACCACCCGCGACAAGGATGGCGAACTGATCGGACGTCCGGCGGAATGGCCGGAGGAATCGGGCGTCGCCCCTGCCGTGCTGATCCGCCAGTCGTCGCAGGACCGCGCCCGGGGCAAGAGCCCCGTCGGCGGTATCGGCGACCGGGTTCTGGCCAAGATCTTCCCTTCCAAGGATCGCGGCGGCCCCGCCTATACCGCCCGGATCATCAAGCTGATCGACCGGCGCAAGAATGCCTCGCTCGGCGTCTATCGCGCCATCCCGGGCGGCGGCGGACGGCTGATGCCGATCGAGCGGCGCGGCGAGGAACTGGTGATCGATCCCGACAGCGTCGGGGACGCGAAGGACGGCGATCTGGTCGAGGTCGAAATCAACCGGGCGGGCCGGATGGGCCTGCCGCGTGGCCGGATCATCGCCGTTGTCGGCTCCGTCGCCTCGGAAAAGGCGATCTCGATGATCGCCATCTATGCCCATGGCATCCCGCACATTTTCCCGCCATCGGTGCTGAAGGCCGCCGACGCGGCAGAACCGGTGACGCTGGCGCATCGCGAGGACTGGCGCAGGCTGCCGCTTGTCACCATCGATCCGCATGATGCCAAGGACCATGACGATGCCGTCCACGCGGAAATGGACACTGCCCCTGAAAATCCTGGCGGCGTGATCGTCACCGTGGCGATTGCCGATGTCTCCTGGTATATTCGCCCGGGTTCGGAAGTGGACCGCGAAGCGCTGAAGCGCGGCAATTCGGTCTATTTCCCGGACCGGGTGGTGCCGATGCTGCCGGAGCGGATATCCAATGACCTCTGCTCGCTGCGCGAGGGCGAAGACCGCCCGGCGCTTGCGGTGCGGATGGTGTTTTCCCGCGAGGGCCGCAAGGCCGGCCATACTTTCCACCGCATCATGATGAAAAGTGCGGCGAAGCTCTCCTATCAGCAGGCCCAGGCCGCCATCGATGGCGTGCCGGACGACAAGACCGGACCATTGCTCGAGCCGGTACTGAAGCCGCTCTGGGAAGCCTACCGGATCATGACCATCGGCCGCAACCGCCGCCAGCCGCTCGAACTCAACATGCCCGAGCGCAAGATCCTGCTGAAGCCCGACGGCACCGTCGACCGGGTCGTCGTCCCGCCACGGCTCGATTCGCACAAGCTGATCGAAGAGATGATGATCCAGGCCAATGTCGCGGCGGCCGAGACGCTGGAGCAGAAGCGCCAGGTGCTGGTCTACCGGGTCCATGACGCGCCGTCGCTGGCCAAGCAGGAGGTGCTGCGCGAGTTTCTGGCGACGCTATCGATCCCGATGGCCAAGGGCGGCAACATGCGCTCCAACTCGTTCAACGGCATTCTCGCCAAGGCCGAGGGCACGCCGCACCAGACGATGGTCAACGAGATGGTGCTGCGCTCGCAGAGCCAGGCGGTCTACAGCCCCGACAATATCGGCCATTTCGGCCTGAACCTGATGAAATATGCGCATTTTACCTCGCCGATCCGCCGCTATGCCGACCTGATCGTGCACCGGGCGCTGGTAGGGGCGCTGCATCTCGGCCCCGGCGGCCTGACGCCTGACGAAGAGGGGCAGCTGGAGGACATTGCCGCCGAAATCTCGACCTTCGAACGCCGGGCGATGGCCGCCGAGCGGGAAACCGTCGACCGGCTGATTGCCCATCATCTGGCAGACCGGGTCGGCCAGGAATTCGAGGGACGGGTGTCTGGCGTCACCAAGGCGGGACTTTTTGTCACTCTGCCTGCCTATGGCGCGGACGGTTTCGTGCCTGTATCTACACTCGGGACCGATTACTTCCTCTATGACGAGGCGCATCAGGCCCTGTCTGGCGAACGAACCGGTCTTGGCTATCGTCTCGGCGACAGTGTGCAGGTGAAACTCGTCGAAGCGGTGCCGCTTGCCGGTGCCCTGCGGTTCGAGATCCTGAGCGAAGGACGCAAGATGCCGGTGGCAACCCGCTCCTTCCACAAGTCGGCACGAGGTGCCAACCGCAACCGCGGCGGCAAGAAGCCGGGTACCCGACCGCCCCGCGGACGGTAACAGGCTGTCAAAGGCCGGACAAAAGGAACTTGGCAATGGCCACAGAACACGCAACCGACCTGATCCGCTTCGGCGACAGCGAGCGCCGCGAAAGGCCGGTGGGCCGCTCGATCCTGCGCGGTCTCCTAAACCGCTGCCCGGCCTGTGGCGAGGGCAAGCTGTTTTCCGCCTATCTGAAGCCGGTCGCCCGCTGTGCCTCCTGCCAGGAAGACCTGCATCACCAGCAGGCCGATGACCTGCCGCCCTATCTGGTGATCTTCATCATCGGCCATATTGCCGTCGGCGGCTACATGATGACCGACACGGTGTTTACCAGCTGGTCGATGTGGACCCATCTCGCCATCTGGGCTCCGATCACGCTTCTGTCGTCGTTGCTGCTGATCCAGCCGGTCAAGGGCGGTGTGATCGGGCTGCAATGGGCGCTGAGGATGCACGGCTTCGGCGGCCCCGACAACGAGCCCGACCATGGGCAGAATTCGGACATTTCCGGATGAGTGCCGCCTCCCGGCCAGAAAAGACGGACGCGACGGACAAGGCACCCCGGGCGCTGCGCCCCCGCGATGCGGCGACCCTCGTCCTGATCGACCGGTCCGGCGAAGCCTGGCGGGTGCTGGTCGGCAAGCGCAGCACCCGGCATGTCTTCATGCCGGATACCTATGTGTTTCCCGGCGGCAGGCGCGACCGGCGCGACCATGCCCTGCCCTATGAGACCGACTTGCATCCCGATGTGATGGGCAAGCTTTCAGGCGAGCGTGCGATTACGCCCGTCCGGGCCCGGGCGCTGGCGCTCGCAGCGCTGCGCGAGTTGCAGGAGGAAACCGGGCTGACCATCGGCACGGCGCGCGCCGCCGGCGGCTTTGACGCGCGGCTCGACCGGCTGCGCTACCTCGCCCGCGCCATCACCCCGCCCGGCATGGTCAGGCGATTCGATACGCGCTTTTTCAGCGCCTTTGCCGACGAGACCGGCATCGACCCCGCAGCCATCCGTGATTCGCACGAGCTGCACGACCTGCGCTGGATCGATATTCGACACACCGACAGCCTTCACATGCCGGATATTACCCGCCTCATTCTTGAAGAGCTGCGCAATCTGGGGGATAAAGACCCGAGCCTGTCTTTCGGAGCACCCGTTCCGTTCTACCATGGGCGGCACCGGGCGCATGTCCGGGATGAAATCTAAGGATGCATGCATGACAGAGCCGCCGCGCGGGTCGACCGAACCCGTTGAAGAGATCCACTGGCCTTCTCTGGTGGCGGCCATTTCTTCCATTTCAGCGGTGGGCATTGCCATCGGCCTCGGCTTGCCGCTGCTCAGCATCATCCTCGAAAAACGCGGCATCTCGTCCACGATGATCGGGCTGAATTCGGCCATGGCCGGCATTGCCGCGATGATTGCGGCACCACTGACCACGCGCGCCGCCCATGCGCTGGGGGTGGCAAGAACGATGATCATCGCGGTCGTGCTCTCCGCCGTCAGCGCCCTCAGCTTCTATTATGCCGAAGCCTTCTGGATGTGGTTTCCGCTGCGTGTGGTGTTCCACGGGGCCACCACTTCACTTTTCATCCTGTCGGAGTTCTGGATCAATGTCGCCTCGCCGCCGCGACGGCGCGGGCTGGTGCTCGGCATCTATGCCACGGTGCTGTCGCTCGGCTTCGGCGGCGGCTCGCTGATCTTTTCGCTGCTCGGCAGTTCGGGTCCCCTGCCCTTCGTGGTCGGGGCCATCGCCATCCTGCTTGCCGCCATTCCGGTCTATATCGCCCGCGACGAAAGCCCGGTGCTGAATGAGGGGCCGGAGATGAATTTCTGGCGCTACCTGTTCATCGTGCCGACCGCGACCGCAGCCGTGTTCATCTTCGGTGCGGTCGAAGCCGGCGGCCTCTCGATGTTTCCCGTCTATGCCACGCGGGTCGGCTTTACCGAATCGCAGGCCGGTAATCTGCTGACCGTCATGGCGGTCGGCAATGTGCTGTTCCAGATCCCGATCGGCATGATTTCCGACCGGATGAAGGACAGGCGCGTGCTGCTGACCATCATGGCGCTGATCGGGCTTGCCGGTGCGTTGCTGATGCCGAGGTTCCTTTATGACTGGCGGCTGCTGTCGATGATCCTGCTGTTCTGGGGCGGCAGCATTGCGGGCCTCTACACCGTCGGACTGTCGCATCTGGGGTCACGGCTGCAAGGGGCCGATCTCGCCGCCGCCAACGCCGCCTTCGTCTTCTGCTATGCCGTGGGCACGGTTGCCGGACCGCAGGCCATCGGCGCGGCCATCGATACGGCCGGCAATGACGGCTTCGCCTGGGCGATTGCGATGTTTTTCGGCCTCTATGTGGTCTTTACCGGGGTTCGACTGTTGTTCAAGCCAAAACGGGCTTGACTTTTCGGGCGCGATTTGTAGTTTCGCGCCAAGTTTGGCTGCGGGCTTCAGTTTCGTCCACGGCTCCATTGTTTTTAAAAAGGCAGGATGACTATGGCAAAGGCCACCACCATCAAGATCAAGCTGCTGTCCACCGCGGACACGGGCTTCTTCTACGTTACCACGAAGAACAGCCGTACCATGACGGACAAGATGACCAAGACCAAGTATGATCCGGTCGCCCGCAAGCACGTCGAATTCAAGGAGACCAAGATCAAGTAAGATCTTGCCGTGACCTGACGAAAGAGGCGCCCTGCGGGGCGCTTTTTTTTATGGCCGGAACCGGAAGCCAGCCTGCGGCCAGATCCCCGACGGCGGGGCGCGGCAACGATGGATTGCGGAACCTGAAGGCAAGCTGTCGCTCTGCAGTCCTCCTGAGGGCAACCGGGACCAACCGGGCGACCGCCATGCCGGACTCAAAAACGCCGTGCCCCTGGGGGGCACGGCGTTTCAATTGGGGGCCGACCGGTTCGCATGCGGTACGAGGATCCGCGTTTGTTGCCAACCGATCGGCCGACCCCACGATTCAGGAGATGCGGCGGACCTGAGCATCATGGGGTAACCGTAGACCCGAAAGTCTTTTGTTCAATAGTGAGAAAGTCGCTCTATTCTGGCGGAAAATCAACCACTTCTTAAGGGATTTTTCCAAAAGTCTGCGTATATGGTTAAATTCTTAAATTTTGACTGTGGTCATCCATAGGGATTTTCGTGGATTCCCGCAGCAGTTATAAGATTAGTAAAGTATTTTCCCATTATTTAGATGCATATCCATTAGTTTTTACGCATTATATGGATTCTCGTCA
This sequence comes from uncultured Gellertiella sp., assembly GCF_963457605.1. Lineage (GTDB taxonomy): Bacteria > Pseudomonadota > Alphaproteobacteria > Rhizobiales > Rhizobiaceae > Gellertiella. The sequence goes on along the minus strand of NZ_OY735139.1, from coordinate 3,815,014 downwards.
AAATTACATGAATATCGCTCACATACAGAGCGACAACCAACGGAAGAAATAGGAAGATACATAGTTTACTATGCACGCCAATATCTCCGATGATCGCGCGGGAGCAAAACCGTCTCACATTAATGTTGCAGAATCGCCCCATCTACTTTCGTGGCCCTCTTCGTGAAAAACACGCCTGCAAAGCAAGAGAGAGACGGGTATCACCACTCAATGGGTCATAACAATAATATATCTATCGGATAAAATCGACAATTGCAGCACATACACGCTTTAAGTGTTCAATAAATGCTGACGATATACTTTAAAACAATATGATCGAAAAATGATTCTGGGGCCGCTCCCGCCGCCCCATCCGCACCTGGCAAGCTCAGGCGGCGGCGGCCACGACGCGATTGCGACCGTTGCTTTTCGCCTCATAGAGCGCCAGGTCTGCCTGTTTCAGCATCTGCTCCGGCGTGGCGGCACCCGCCAGGTTGGAAGCAATCCCCATCGACGCGGTGATGGTGATCGACGGTCCGCCGGGCCTCAGGCGAAACTCCCGGCATTCGATTGCACTGCGCAACCGCTCGGCAATCGCCGTTGCCGTATCGGGCAGCGTGTCTGGCATGATCACCACGAATTCCTCGCCGCCGTAACGGCAGGCAAGATCTGCTCCACGCACCGTTGCACGAATGCGGGCGGCAAATTCCTTCAGCACCTCGTCACCGGCATCATGGCCGTAGGTGTCGTTGACGCTCTTGAACCGGTCGATATCGGTGATGCAGACCGACAGCGGACGCCCGCGCGCAGCCGCGCGGTTGAACAGGATCTTCAGGTGGTTGTCGAGATGGCGGCGGTTGCTGAGACCCGTCAGGGGATCGGTAACGGCCATCTCGAAGCTCTGCTTCATGCTGTTGCGCAGCCGGTCATTATAGCGCTTGCGGCGGATCTGGGTGATCGCGCGGGCCACCAGCTCGTTGGGATCAAGCGGTCGGACAATATAGTCGTTGACCCCGAGATCGAGCGCCCGGATGATCAGGTCTTCCTCGCCCTGCTCGGTGATCAGAAGCATCGGGATGAAGCGGGTGCGCTCCAGCGAGCGCAGCTGCGAGCAGAGACGCAGCGGGTCATAGTCGTCGAGATTGCCATTGACGATGACGAGGTCGAAGGCATTTTCAGCCGCTTCAAACAGCGCGGCCTGCGGGTCCGGCATCGCCGTCACCTCCGCCACCGGCTTCAGGGCCTTGATGATTCGTTCCTGCGAACTGGCGCGGGAATCGACCAGCAGCACCTGGGCTGCCTCTTCCACCCTGCCCTCGGCAAACCGGCCCTGCTCATCCATCGGATTTCCATGTCCGGCTCGGATGCGCAGTTCATCGCTCAGCGTCTTCAGCCGCAGCAGGCTTTTCACCCGCGATACCAGTTGCAGGTCGTTGACCGGCTTGGTGAGGAAATCGTCTGCACCGGCCTTCAGACCGCGCACGCGGTCGGAGGGCTGGTCGAGTGCGGTGACCATGACAACGGGAATATGCGACGTGCGGGGATTTGCCTTCAGCCGCTCGCAGACCTCGAACCCGTCCATCCCCGGCATCATGATGTCGAGCAGGATCAGATCCACCTGCGTCTGTTCACAGATCGACAGGGCCACGAATCCGTCGCCAGCCGTCAGCACCTCGAAATATTCCGCCAGCAGACGGGCTTCGAGCACCTTCACATTCGCTGGAATATCATCGACGACGAGAATGCGCGCAGTCATGCAGTTCTTCCTGCCTTAGGCATCACCAAGATAGGTCTTGATGGTTTCGATAAATTTCGGCACCGAAATCGGCTTCGACACATAGGCTTCGCAGCCACCCTGCCGGATCCGCTCCTCATCGCCCTTCATCGCGAAGGCAGTGACGGCAATGACGGGAATCACGTGCAGTTCAGGATCTTCCTTGAGCCACCTTGTCACATCCAGACCGGAAACTTCAGGCAGCTGGATATCCATGAGGATGAGATCCGGACGATGCTTGCGGGCAAGATCAAGCGCTTCCAGGCCATTGCGGGTCTGGATCGTGGTATAGCCAGAGGCTTCGATGAGGTCGCGAAAGAGCTTCATATTGAGCTCATTGTCCTCTACAATCATAACCTGCTTCGGCATATCGTTCAGCCTGTCCTCAGTGTCCGCGTTGCAAAAGACAAATACTGCCTTCCGGGCGGTTAACGCATCCGATTTCCCATTGAGACGCTAGCCCGATTTAGTTGAGAAATAGGTAATCATTTCAGAAAAATGCAGACCGGTCCCAAATTCGAAAAAGCCGATCCTTCCGAGCTCGCAATCGCCATTCTCGGCTGGCTTGCCAGCGAGCCGGAAATGCTGTCCCGCTTTCTGGCACTGTCCGGCCTCGGCCCGCATGACCTCAGGGCCGCGATGAACGAACCCGGCTTTCACGCCGGTCTGCTCGACTTCATCATGCAGCACGAACCATCGCTCGTCGCCTTTGCCGGGGCCAGCGGCTACAGTCCGGAACAGATTTCGGCAGCCTGGCACCGGATTTCCGGCCCCGGCCTCGACTCAGGACAATATTGATGGCCCCGTTGCCGACACTTGACCACGTCACCCTTGCCGACAGGCCGCTGGTGGTCTGCGATGTCGATGATGTCGTGTTGCAGTTTCTGAGCCCCTTCGAGGCCTTTCTGGCCGCCACAGGGGCCAAACTCCTGCCGCGCTCGTTCCGGCTGCATGGCAACATCATTTCACTGGAAACTGAAATGGCCCTGGAGGACAGTATTGTAAGTGACATGCTGGAAACTTTTTTCAAGGCACAGGAAGACTGGCAGACGCCCTTCACCAGGGCGGTCGAGACCCTGCAGGCGCTGGGCCGGGATGCCGACGTCGTGTTTCTGACGGCGATGCCACCGCGCTATGCCACCGAGCGTCGACGCCTGCTCGACCGGCTGGAACTGTCATTCCCGATGGTGGCAACCGAAAGCCCGAAGGGGCCGGTGGTGGGCGCGCTGCATCAGGCGCGTCCACTCCCCGTCGCCTTCATCGATGACATGGCGCATAACCTCCACTCGGTCGGCGACCATGTGGAGGATTGCCTGCTGCTCCACATGATGCCGGACAGCGAAATCCACCGGCTCGCGCCGCAGCCTGCCGCCCATGTGCAGCGCGCCCGCGACTGGCCGCATGCGGGCACCTTGCTGCGCAGCCATTTTCAGCGCTCCGGCGATTGATCGCCGCTTGTGTGACTAGTTTTCGCAGCCTATTCTGACATCTGTTCAACAAATGTTCCGGATATGACAGGCGAAGCAACAATGCGACCAGGGTTTTGCCGCGACTGCATGGCGAGTGCGCCTGCGGGGCAGAGACGCTGCCGGGCCTGCGGAAGTCCGCGGCTGGTTGCCCATCGCGAACTCGATGATCTCACCGTCGCCCATATCGATTGCGATGCCTTCTATGCGTCGGTCGAAAAGCGCGACAATCCCGATCTCCTCGACAAGCCGCTGATCATCGGTGGCGGCAAGCGGGGCGTGGTGTCCACCTGCTGCTATATCGCCCGCATCCACGGGGTGCGCTCGGCCATGCCGATGTTCAAGGCGCTGGAGGCCTGCCCCGAGGCCGTCGTCATTCGCCCCGACATGGAGAAATATGTGCGGGTCGGGCGGCAGGTCCGAAAGATGATGGAGGATCTGACTCCGCTGGTGCAGCCGGTGTCGATCGACGAGGCCTTCCTGCAACTGAAGGGCACCGAGCGGCTGCACCATGAAAGTGCCGCAAGGGTGCTGGCCCGCTTTGCCCGCACCGTCGAAAAGGAGATCGGCATCACCGTGTCGGTCGGTCTTTCCTATTGCAAGTTCCTCGCCAAGATCGCCTCAGATCTGCAAAAGCCGCGCGGCTTCTCGGTGATCGGCCGGGCCGAGGCCGTCGCCTTTCTCGCCCCCCGCCCCGTCACCACCATCTGGGGCGTCGGCAAGGCCTTTGCCGCGACGCTGGAGCGCGACGGCATCCGCACCATCGGGCAGTTGCAGGCGATGGACGAAACCGACCTGATGCGCCGCTATGGGGTGATCGGCCAGCGGCTCGCCCGGCTGTCGCACGGGATTGACGACCGCGAGGTGCATCCGAATGGCGAGGCGAAAAGCGTTTCGGCGGAAACCACCTTCTTCGACGATCTCTCCCGCGAGGAGGATCTGGTGCCGATCCTGCGCGATCTCTCCGAAAAGGTCGCCTGGCGACTGAAGAAATCCGGGATTTCCGGCCAGACGGTGGTGCTGAAAATGAAGACGGCGGATTTCAAAAGCCGCACCCGCAACCGGCGGCTGGAAGATCCGACCCAGCTTGCCGACCGGATTTTCCGCACCGGCCTTGCCCTGCTGGAGAAGGAAATCGACGGCACGAAGTTCCGGCTGATCGGCATCGGGGTCAGCGACCTTACCGAACCCGACCGCGCCGATCCGCCGGATCTCGTCGACCCCGCAGCCGCAAGGCGCGCGGCTGCGGAAGCGGCGATGGACAAGATCCGCGACAAGTTCGGCAAGGGAACGGTCGAAACCGGCTACACCTTCGGCGCGACCCGCAAGAAACCGCCTGCGCCGTGAGCGACGGGCGGATTTCGCCCTGATCGGGAAATCATTTTTAATCATCCTCTGTGAATATGCACAAGAACGCCTCCATCTCATCCCCTTTTTGCAGGATAATTTGGTTAGGCATGGCGTCTGTGTTGTTTTGCGTTGAACGGGTAACGAATGCTGTATCGCGTGGTTCTGGGGCTGGGGACAGCCCTGATCCTGGCCGTGCCCGCCTATGGCGGGTCTGCCCGGTCTCTCTCAATCGTGGTTTCAAGGGATACGCAGAGCCTGGTTGTCTATGACGGCGACCAGGTGGTGGCAACGTCGAATGTCTCGACCGGCAAGCCCGGCCATTCGACCCCGACGGGCATCTTTACCATCCTTGAAAAGCAGCCCTATCACGAATCCAACCTCTATTCCTCCGCCCCGATGCCCTTCATGCAGCGCATCACCTGGTCGGGCGTTGCCCTGCACGAGTCGAATTCCGTGCCGCGCCACCCGGCCTCGCATGGCTGCGTGCGGCTGCCGCATGGCTTTGCCCGGCAGCTTTACGGCATGACGGAAACCGGCGTTCCGGTGGTGATTGCCGATCAGCCCCTGACCCCTGCCGAAATCATCCACCCCCTGCTGTTCCGGCCCTCCAATCCGGCTGAAAACGGCCTGTTGCTTTCGGATGCAAGGTTGCGCCTTCGGCCGGTCTCGGATTTTCTGGTGCCGACGGAGGTGGCTGAAAACGATGTCGTCGTGGCGGAGCCGCAGGCACCTGCCCAAGAGGCAAGGAAGGGTCTCCGGATTCTGATCACCCGCCGGACCCAGACGGAACTGATCCGCGATATCCAGGCGATGCTGAACGATCTCGGCTTTGCAGCGGGTGAACCGGACGGGCGGCTGGGGCGGAACACGGTGATCGCGCTCAATGCCTTCAAGCTTGCCAAATCCCTGCCCGTTCGCGGCGCGGTTCTACCGCAAACCGTGATCGACGCCCTCTACACGGCGACAGGAAAGCCGAAACCGCCTGCTGGACAGATATTCGTTCGGCAGGACTTCAGGCCGCTGTTTGACGCGCCGGTGCTGATCCATGAGCCGGAGGAAGCGCTCGGCACCCATTTCCTGCAATTGCGCCACATGGATGCGGTCGCGGGCGGGGCGGACTGGTACGGATTTTCGGTGCCCGATACACTCAGCCGGAAGGCCAGAAAGCGCCTTGGCATCACCGGCGATGCGGCTGGCCTTCAGGACACCATGGACCGCATCACTATTCCCGAGGACATCAGGGCCCGCATCGAGGCGGCCCTGACGGAGGGCTCGACGATCACCATCACCGATGACGGGATCGGCAAGGAAACCGGCCGGGACGGCACCGATTTCATCACCCTCACCCATCCCGCAGGCACGGACGGCTGAACAGGCCCGGACTGTTCACAGATTGAATCAGGTCTCTTCCAAACTGAATCCGGTAACGCCGCCAAGCTGCTGAAGCGGAATCGCTTTCCGCTTTCGCCGTGCTGTGGCCTCAGACCAGTTCGACGTCGATGACCCCCGGTGCCGAGCGCATCGCGGCGGCGATTTCGGGAGAGATCCGGTATTTGTCCTGAAGCTCCACCTCGATTTCGCGCTTGCCATCCTCCTTGATCACCACGAAGGACACCAGTCCGTCACCGCGCTGGTTGAGATGCGAGGCAACTGCCTTCAAGGGGCCGCTGTCGCGGACAAAGACGCGGAGAGCCTTCTGCATCTGTACCGATTTTTCCTCCAGCGACTGGGCCGTCTGGATGCGCAGCCCGATGCCTTCGGGGCGCTCTTCCGCCTGGACGGTGATCACCAGCGACTTTCCGGCCTCCAGCAGATCGCGATATTGCCCGAGCCCTTCGGAAAACAGCACCGCCTCGAACTGGCCGGAACTGTCGGAAAAGGCGACGATGCCCATCTTGTTGCCTGTACGGGTCTTGCGCTCCTGTTTCGAGGTGACGGTGCCGGCCAGCCGGCCCGATTGCGCCCCCTGCTTCACGGCCTGCGAAAAATCGGCAAATGTCTGCACCCGCATCTTCTCCAGCGTTGCCCGGTAGGAATCGAGCGGATGGGCGGAGAGATAGAAGCCGAGCACCTGGAATTCCCGCTGCAGCTTTTCGGAGGGCAGCCAGGGCGGCGTCTGCGGGAAGCTGATCACTTCGGGTCCGGTCGCCGCCCCCGCGCCGAACATGTCGGACTGGCCGCTGACCTTGTTTTCCTGGGCGCGCTGGGCATAGCCGATGATCCGGTCGAGCCCGGCGATCAGCACCGCGCGGTCATGGCCGAAGCAGTCGAAGGCACCCGCCGAGATCAGGCTTTCGAACACCCGCCGGTTGATCTGCTTGGCATCGATCCGGAGGCAGAAATCCTCGATGGAGGCAAAGGGCGTGTCGCCACGCACCGCGACGATATGTTCGACGGCGGATTCGCCGACCCCCTTGATCGCCGCCAGCGCATAACAGATCCGGTTTTCGCCGGTTTCAAAATGCCGGAAGGAGGTCTGCACCGAGGGCGGGATGACGGTAATGCCGAGCCGTTTGGCATCCTGGCGGAAATCGTTGATCTTGTCGGTGTTCGACATGTCGAGCGTCATCGACGCGGCGAGGAATTCGACCGGATAATGGGCCTTCAGATAGGCGGTCTGGTAGGAGACGATGGCATAGGCCGCAGCATGCGACTTGTTGAAGCCGTAATTGGCGAATTTCGCCAGCAGGTCGAAGATGTTGTTGGCCTGCGGCTTTGGCACGGCATTGCGCATTGCTCCCTCGACGAAGCGGGCGCGCTGCTGGTCCATTTCCTCCTTGATCTTCTTGCCCATGGCGCGGCGCAGCAGATCGGCTTCGCCGAGCGAATAGCCCGACAGGACCTGGGCGATCTGCATCACCTGTTCCTGGTAGACGATGACGCCCTGGGTTTCGGCAAGCAGGCTGTCGATCATCGGATGAATCGATTCGATCTCCTCCTCGCCATGCTTGCGGGCGTTATAGACCGGAATGTTTTCCATCGGGCCCGGGCGATAGAGCGCCACCAGCGCGATGACATCCTCGATCCGGTCCGGCCGCATGCCGATCAGCGCCTTGCGCATGCCGGCACTTTCCACCTGGAACACGCCGACCGTTTCGCCGCGGGACAGCATCTCGTAGGTTTTCGCATCATCGAGCGGCAGAGCCGGAATATCGACCGCGATATTGCGCTTGGCGATGAAATCGACGGCAACCTTGATGACCGTCAGCGTTTTCAGCCCGAGAAAGTCGAATTTCACCAGGCCGGCCTGTTCCACCCATTTCATGTTGAACTGGGTGACCGGCATGTCGGAGCGCGGGTCGCGATACATCGGCACGAGCTTCGACAGCGGCCGGTCGCCGATCACGATGCCGGCGGCATGGGTGGACGCGTGGCGATAGAGGCCTTCGATCTTCTGGGCGATGTCGAGAAGCCGGGCGACGACGGGCTCCCTCTCCGCCTCCTCCTGCAGTTTCGGCTCTTCCTCGATGGCTTTCGACAGCGGCGTCGGATTGGCGGGGTTGTTCGGCACCAGCTTGCAGATCTTGTCGACCTGTCCATAGGGCATTTCGAGCACGCGCCCGACGTCGCGCAGTGCTGCGCGTGCCTGCAGCGAACCGAAGGTGATGATCTGCGCCACCTGCTCACGACCATATTTCTGCTGAACGTAAAGGATCACCTCTTCACGCCGGTCCTGGCAGAAGTCGATGTCGAAGTCGGGCATCGAGACGCGTTCGGGATTGAGGAAGCGTTCGAACAGCAGCGAGAAGCGCAGGGGATCGACATCGGTGATGGTCAGCGCATAGGCGACCAGCGAGCCCGCACCGGAACCACGACCCGGACCGACCGGGATATCATGGCTCTTTGCCCATTTGATGAAGTCGGCAACGATCAGGAAGTAGCCCGGAAACTTCATCCGCTCGATGACCGACAGCTCGAATTCCAGCCGGTCGCGATACTCCTGTTCGGTATAGCCGGGGGCCATTCCGAGCAGGCGCAGCCGCTCGTCCAGCCCCTCGACCGCCTGGCGTCGCAACTCGCCCGATTCCGCCCGTTCGGCTTCTTCCGGATCGTCGCTGGCACCGGTGAAACGCGGCAGGATCGGCTTGCGGGTCTTCAGCACGAAGGAACAGCGCCGGGCGATCTCCACCGTGTTCTGCAACGCCTCCGGCAGGTCGGCAAACAGCCGGGCCATCTCCGCCTGGCTTTTCAGCGAATGATCGGGGGTCAGGCGGAACCGGCTGTCATCGGAGACGATGGCATTGTGGGCGACCGCCATCAGCGCGTCATGGGCGTCATAGTCATCGGCGGTCGGGAAGAAGGCCTCGTTGGTCGCGACAATCGGCAGGTCGTGGCGATAGGCCAGTTCCACCATTCGCGCCTCATGCCGCCGGTCATAATTGCCGTGCCGCTGCAATTCCACATAGAGCCGGTCGCCGAACAGCGATTTCAGCGCCTTGAGCCGGGTTTCCGCCGGGCCGTGGTGTCCTTCGCGCACCAGACAATCGACCGGTCCGCCAAGTGCGCCGGTGAGCGCAATCAGCCCGTCGGTGCCATATTCGTCGAGCCAGGAGCGCTTGACATGCACCGCACGGTCGCCGCCCTCGCCGCCGAGATAGGCCCGGCTGACGATATCGACCAGCCGCTCATAGCCATCCGCGTCCGAGGCCAGCAGCACGATGGCGGGCAGCTTGGCGAGATGGGCCTGATTGCCGCGCCGCTCGATGTCGAGACCATCTTCCATGTCGATCGACAGCTGGCAGCCGATGATCGGCTGAATGCCGTCGCCGGTCGCCTTCTCGGCAAATTCCAGCGCCACGAACAGGTTGTTGGTATCGGTAATGGCAATGGCCGGCTGGTTGTCGGCAACCGCCTTGTAGAGGATCTTCTTCAGCGGCAGCGCGCCCTCCAGCAGCGAGAAGGCGGAATGGACGCGAAGATGAATGAATTCGGGTGCCGGCCGGGCAGGAGTTTCGGTGCCCGCGTCTGCCGCTTTTGGATCTGCCATGGGTGCCTGTCTGCCTGTTTCCGGAATCGCCGGATTTTCGGCTTTTGGCACCCCAATGTCCAGCAGCGATCCGCACCCGAACCCCCTGCCCTCGCTTTCCACAGGCCTGAGGCGGAACGGAGGGGTATTTCGGCTGGCATGTATCAGGCAGGCGCGAGACTGTTCCGTCAAAAGCAGGGCGGACCTTCGACAGTCAGTCGTCGCGCCTGCCGCCTAAAAAGCCATGACAAGGATGCAAAGGCTGGCGACAAAGGTCACAATGGAACAAAAGGCTGCGGCATCACGGATATAGTCGTTCATGTCGGCTTCTCCATTCGGTTTATGTTTTTATTTTGTTCGGTCTTTGTTCCATTGTCAAGCCAAAGAAAAGCGATGCATGCCGGAAAATGGCATTGCGGGGCACGCTCGGGAATCACGGTGAACAAAGCATTACGCCCGCCGGGATGGGCGGGCGCGCACAGAAGCCGGAACGGTGCGGAGGATCAGAATTCGACGATCTTGCCGCCTTCAATCGTCACGCGGCGATCCATCCGGGCGGCGAGATCGTGGTTATGGGTGGCAATCAGCGCGGCAAGGCCGGACTGGCGCACCAGTGCCTCCAGCGCCTCGAACACGTAATGGGCCGTCTCGGGATCGAGATTGCCGGTCGGCTCGTCGGCCAGCAACACCATCGGCGCATTGGCCACCGCACGGGCAATGGCCACCCGCTGCTGTTCGCCGCCGGACAGTTCCGCCGGGCGATGATCGGCACGGTGGCCGATGCGCATGTAGTCGAGCAGCGCCTTCGCCCGTTCGGCAGCCTCCTTGCGGGGAAGTCCGCTGATCAGTTGCGGCATCATGATGTTTTCGAGCGCGGAGAATTCCGGCAGCAGGTGATGGAACTGGTAGACAAAGCCGATCTCGGCGCGGCGGATTGCGGTGCGCCGGTCGTCGGACAGCCCGTTGCAGGCCTCGCCATTGATGCTGATCTCGCCGGCATCGGGATGTTCCAGCAGGCCTGCAACATGCAGGAGCGTCGATTTGCCGGTGCCTGACGGCGCGACCAGCGCGACGATTTCCCCGGAGCGGAGCGAGAAGCTGGCATCCTTGAGGATGGTCAGCAGGGTATCCCCCTGACCATAGCTGCGCTCGATGCCTGAAAGCTGAAGGGCGATTTTGGCTGCCATCACGATTGGACTTTCCTATTCATAGCGCAGCGCCTGCACCGGATCGAGCCGCGAGGCCCGCCAGGCGGGAATGATCGTCGCGATGAACGACAGCACGAGGGCCATGATCACCACCGATACTGTTTCCCCACCATTCATGTCGGCGGGCAACTGGCTGAGGAAATAGAGTTCGGGATTGAAGAGCTGGGTGCCGGAAATCCAGCTGAAGAACTGGCGGATCCGCTCGATGTTGAGGCAGACGACCACGCCGAGCGCCACGCCGGCAAGAGTGCCGGAAACACCGATGGCCGCTCCGGTCATGAAGAAGATCCTGAGGATCGAGCCTGACGTTGCTCCCATGGTGCGCAGGATGGCGATATCGCGGCCCTTGTCCTTCACCAGCATGATCAGCCCGGAAATGATGTTGAGGGCGGCGACGATGACGATCAGCGTCAGGATCATGAACATCACGTTGCGCTCCACCTGCAGGGCGGAGAAGAAGGTCTTGTTGCGCTCGCGCCAGTCGGTAATCGCAATCGCCCGGCCTGCGGCAGCCTCGACCAGCGGCCTGATCTCATCGATCTTGTCGGGATTGCTGACGAAAAGCTCGATCGACTGAACGATGCCTTCGGCATTGAAATAGAGCTGCGCCTCCTCCAGCGGCATGAAGATGATGCCGCTGTCATATTCCGACATGCCGACCTCGAACAGGCCGGAGACCGTATAGGACTTGACGCGGGGATTGACGCCCATCGGCGTCACGTCGCCCTCGGGGGAAATCAGGGTGATCTGGTCGCCGACGCCAATGCCGAGATCGGTCGCCATGCGGGTGCCGATCAGAACGCCGCTGCCCGCAGCAAAGCCCACCAAGTCACCGGCCTTCAGATTCTTCGAGACGACTTCGAGCTTGGTCATGTCTTCGGTGCGCAGGCCGCGCACCAGCGCCCCCGTTCCCGCGCCCCCCTTGCCGGAGGCGAGCGTCTGTCCCTCGACCATCGGCAGCGCCATGGTGACGCCGGGCACGGCTGCAAATTTGGTGGCGAGATCCGGGTAGTTGTCGAGCGGGCTGTCGGCGGCCGAGATGATCATGTGGCCGTTCAGCCCAAGGATGCGCGAGATCAGCTCGGTGCGAAAGCCGTTCATCACCGCCATGACGATGATCAGGGTTGCCACGCCGAGCAGGATGCCGAGAAACGAAAATCCGGCGATGACCGAAATATAGGCTTCCTTGCGCCTTGCCCTCAGGTAGCGCCACGCGACCATGCGCTCGAACACCGAAAAGGGCCGCCCCATCACCGCCTTTGCCGATGGGGTCGCCTCGCCTGCCGCCGCGTTTTGCGCCATGATGTCTCCCGCTCCGATACTGTCAGCCAAGCAGCTTGTTGATGGCCGCTTCGATGGTCAGCGTTTCGCGATGGCCGGACTTGCGGTCCTTGATCTCGATTTCGCCCGAGGCAACCGACCGCGGACCGGCGATGATCTGCGTCGGCACGCCGATCAGGTCGGCGGTGGCAAATTTGGTGCCCGCACGGTCATCCGTGTCATCGAGCAGCACATCCTTGCCGGCCTTCGAAAGCGCGTTGTAGATCGTCTCGCAAGCCCCGTCGCAGGCCGCATCGCCTGACTTCATGTTGATGATGACGACATCGAAAGGTGCAACCGAGGCTGGCCAGATGATGCCATTCTCGTCATGCGAAGCTTCAATGATGGCGGGAACAAGGCGTGTCGGGCCGATACCATAGGAACCCATGTGGACAACATGTTCCTTGCCGTCGGGTCCCTGGACGCGCGCGCCCATGGCGTCGGAATATTTGGTGCCGAAATAGAAGATATGGCCAACCTCGATGCCGCGTGCCGAAAGCCGGTCGGCCTGCGGAATGGCATCGAAGGCCGCTTCGTCATGCATTTCAGAGGTGGCGGCATAGACCGAGGTCCACTGGTCGAAGATCGCCTTCAGACCGCCGACATCGTCGAAATCGGTATTTTCGGCGGGCACGTCGAAATTGACGAAATCCTTGTGGCAGAACACTTCCGATTCGCCGGTCTCGGCCAGGATGATGAACTCATGGCTGAGATTGCCGCCAATCGGGCCGGTATCGGCGCGCATCGGAATGGCGCGCAGGCCCATGCGCGAGAAGGTGCGCAGATAGGCGGCGAACATCCGGTTATAGGAATGCTCGGCCCCTTCGCGGGTGAGATCGAAGGAATAGGCATCCTTCATCAGGAATTCGCGCGAGCGCATGGTGCCGAAACGCGGACGGATCTCGTCGCGGAACTTCAGCTGGATATGGTAGAGATTGAGCGGCAGGCTCTTGTAGGACTTGACCGTCGAGCGGAAAATGTCGGTGATCATTTCCTCGTTGGTCGGCCCATAGAGCATCTGACGGTCCTGCCGGTCCCGGATGCGCAGCATTTCCTTGCCATAGGCGTCATAGCGCCCGGATTCCTGCCAGAGCTCGGCCGATTGCAGCGTCGGCATCGAGAGTTCAATGGCGCCGGAGCGGTCCTGCTCCTCGCGGATGATGCGGTTGACCTTGTCGAGCACCCGCTTGCCGAGCGGCAGCCAGCTGTAGATGCCCTGCGACTGCTGGCGGATCATGCCGGTGCGCAGCATGAGCCGGTGCGAAACGATTTCCGCTTCCTTGGGATTTTCTTTGAGGATGGGCATGAAATAGCGAGACAGGCGCATATCGGCTTCCGGAAAAAGGCGGCTCCCCCGACAGGCATGGCGGGAATCGCGGCGACAGAATTGGATCTTGACCCTGTTCTTATCCGCTTCGGTGGCGGAAGAAAACCCGCATGCGCGGGCCGACCGCATTTGCGTGATCTCACGGCAGGGTCCACAGGCAGGGTGGCGCAGACAGGCCGGTGACTTGTCTGTTTGCGAGCTTTCGCCAACAGGTATGGCAGAAATTTGTCAACCAGAAAATTTTCTCAAACTGGTGCAGAAATGCAATTTTAGGGGATGACAAGGTAAGGAGCTTCGGCTAGTTTCTGCCCACAAAACAGGCAAGGAAGTTCAATTCCTGCCTATCTCGCGGTCAAGTCTTGGGAGGATTGGATCTTAGGCGCGTTCACACGCAGCCCCGGTAACGGAAAAAGGTCACGCGAAACTGGAAAACAAGGCGTTGCACGCCTTGTTTTTTTTTGCTCCTGCCTCAGCGACAGCCTCTGACGCGCCACCTTTACTTAGCTGTGTTGTCGGGCACGATATTCGGCAGCGCATCCAGCCCCATCCCCATTTTCACCGACATGAACCACCAGATCGCGCAGATGATGGCCGAGATCAGCGTGGTCAGCAGAAACACCTTCTTTGCCTGAAATTTGTGCGGTGCGCTTTCGGTGGTGCCGGGCACCACGTCATTCGCCTCGCCCTGCGTCTTCAGCCCGATGGGCAACACGGCAAACAGGGTAATCCACCAGACGACGAAATAGATGGCAAAGAGTGAAAACAGCGGCATGGCAGGTATCCCGGCAAAAAGGGCTGAACGGATATCTACCGCTTCCTATGTCGGGCGAATGGGTCCGTAAAGTGGCCGGGGTGAAGAAAGCCGGTTCTGCACTGAATGGGCGCAAGGTCTCGGTGCAATCAGACCTGTTCAAGCTCGATCAGCGTGCCGAAGAAATCCTTCGGATGCAGGAACAGCACCGGCTTGCCATGCGCGCCGGTCTTCGGCGTGCCATCGCCCAGCACCCGAGCACCGGAGGCGGTGAGCCGGTCACGGGCGGCCAGGATATCCTCGACCTCGTAGCAGATGTGATGCATGCCGCCGCCGGGGTTCTTGGCCAGGAAGGCGGCAATCGGCGAGTTCTCGCCGAGCGGTTCCAGCAATTCCACCTTGGTGTTCGGCAGTTCGACGAAGACGACCGAGACCCCGTGTTCCGGCAGATGCTGGATCGCTGAAACCGTGGCACCGAGCGTATCGCGATAGGCAGCGATCCCCTGCTGCATGTCCGCAACCGCAATGGCGACGTGATTGACCCGACCCAGCATTTCAAGCTCCCTGATGATGAATCACTTCAAGGCGTTGCAAGGCGGTCCTGAAGTGGTGACGGAACCGCTTTAGAGTCTGTCAGGTTCAGATAGAACCTGACAGACTCCAAGCAAATTTGTTTTCGTTTGTCTTTTCGCTCAAACGAGTTTGAGCGGGAAAACCGGATTCCACTTTTCCCTGACAAACTCTAGCGAAAGCGGCTCCCCGGCAAAAGCCAGACTTTGGTTTGGTCCGGGCCTCAGATCTTGTTGAGGAACACCGTGACCATCGGCTTTTTGCCCCAGACTTCGTTGGCTGCGGCGCGGACCGCACGGCGCACGGCCTCGCGGACCATTTCCAGATCCTTGCGGCGGGCGCGGGGTATGCTTTCCACCGCCCCCATCACCGCATCGAACAGGGCGTCGTCGAATTCGTCCCCCTCGCCGTCATAGAGCGGCAGGCCGGTGGTCGCGATCTCCGGCTCGTCGAGAAATTCGAAGCGGCTGTCGAACATCATGTTGACCGCGACATGGCCGACAAAGGACAGTTTCTTGCGCTCGCCGATGCCGAGATCGTCGAAGTCGCCGATCAGTTTGCCATCCTTGAAGATCCGCCCGTGCGGCACGGTGCCGATGACGGAAGCAGGGCCCGGCGCGAGGCGCAGCACATCGCCATTGCGCACCCTTGGCACCTGTTTGATGCCGCAGGAAAGCGCCAGTTCGGTCTGCGCCGTCAGATGCGCGGCCTCGCCATGCACGGGCACCAGGATCTGCGGGCGCACCCACTGGTACATTTGCTGCAATTCGCTGCGGCGCGGGTGGCCGGAGACATGCACCAGCGCATCGCTGTCGGTGACGATCTTGACGCCCTGTTCGATCAGCGCATTCTTGATGTCCTGCAGGGCCTTTTCATTGCCGGGAATGGCCCGCGAGGAAAACACCACCATGTCGCCGGCGGCGAGCGCCACATGGCGCATTTCGTCCCGCGACAGCTTGGCAAGCGCTGCACGCGCCTCGCCCTGGCTGCCGGTGAGGATCACCACCACCTTGTCGCGCGGGATATAGCCATATTCGTCTTCTGCGATGAAGGGCTTCACCCCTTCCATCAGCCCGACATCGCGGGCGACATTGGTGACCCGCTTCAGCGAACTGCCGAGCAGCAGCACCTCGCGGCCCGCCGCCTCCGCCGCCTGGGCGATGGAGCGGATGCGCCCGACATTCGACGAGAAGGTGGTGACCGCGACGCGGCCCGGTGCCTGCTCGATAATGGTCTGCAGGCTCTCGGACACCGACTGTTCGGAGGGCGAGACGCCTTCGCGCATCGCATTGGTGCTGTCGCAGAGCAGGGCCAGCACGCCCTTGTCGCCAAGTTCCCGGAACCGCGCCTCGTCGGTCAGCGGCCCTAGCGACGGATTGGCATCGATCTTCCAGTCGCCGGTATGGATGACGGTGCCGAGCGGCGTGGTGATTGCCAGCGACATCGGTTCGGGGATCGAGTGATTGACCGCGACGGCCTCGATTTCAAACGGCCCGAGATTGATCCGGTTGCCCGCCTTGAAATTCGTCACCGGAATCTGCACCCGCGTGCCGTCATAGTCCCGCTTGGCTTCCAGCATGCCGGCCGTAAAGCCCGACGCATAGACCGGCACCTTGAGCCCCGGCCACAACTCTGCCAGTGCGCCATAATGGTCTTCATGGGCATGGGTGATGATGATGCCCTTCAGGTTCTTGCGCTCGCGGGCGAGAAAACCGATATCCGGCAGCACGAGATCGACACCCGGCAGATCGGGACCGGGAAAGGTCACGCCGCAATCGACCATGATCCAGGCGCGGCCATTGGCGGGCCCGTAGCCGTAGAGTGCGAGATTCATGCCGATTTCGCCAACGCCGCCCAGCGGCACGAAAACCAGTTCGTCCTTATTCGTCATTCTGAATTCATTCCTGTATCTGGCCAGGCTGCGGGAAAAGCGCTTCTTTGCCGCTTTCCTGCCGCGCCTGCCTTTAAAACACACATGGAACAGGTTTGCGCCTGCCTAGGGCAAACGGACCTGCTCCTCAAAAAAAACATCACCAGCCGCAATCGGGAGTACGCCGTCCGCGCCCGTATCGAGCATCAGCACACCGTCATCGCCAATTCCGCGGAAAAAGCCATGGATGGAACGGTCCGGCAGATTGACGGTGATCCGCTCCCCGATGCCACAGGCATGGTCACGCCAGCGGTTCACCACAGCGGCAATCCCGGCACCGCCGTTCCAGAGTTCCAGCATATCGGTCATTGACTGGAAAAGATAGGCAAACAGCGCTTCCGGCGAAACCGGACTGCCATTCTCGCTGAGGCAGGTTGCCGGGTAAGGGGTGCCTTCGGGCCGGAAAGCGACATTGATGCCGATGCCGATCACCAGTGCCTGCCGTCCATCGGCGAGCTTCTCGCTTTCCAGCAGAATGCCGCTGGTCTTTCGGCGTCCGATCAGGAGATCATTCGGCCACTTGATTTCGAGCGGCGGCGAACCGGGCGGCAGCGCGCGTTTCACCGCGTCATGCACGGCAAGGGCAACGGCAAGCGGCAGGGAGGCAAGCATCGGCAGCGGAGCGGGATCGATCAGCAGCAGCGAGGCATAGAGATTGCCCGCTTCCGAGATCCACGCACGACCGCGCCTGCCCCTGCCCCCGGTCTGGCGCTCCGCCGTGATCCAGAGTTGTCCCGGATCTCCGGCGCGCGCCCGCGCCAGGGCTTCACTATTGGTGGAACCGGTATCGCCAAGGGCTTCATGACGAAACCCGGCGAGCGGGTTTCGTCCATATGCAGGATGATCGCTCAAAACAGCGATTTTGCCGCGACATCCGCCGCCGTGCCCAGCATGCCGCCGAACAGCACATAGGCGGTGACGAACAGGCCGGACAGGCCGTAGACGAGCTTGAGGCCGGCAGGCACGGCGATGACACCACCACGAGCCTTGTCGAACCACATCACCTTGATGATCCTGAGATAGTAGAAGGCACCGACGACCGAAGCCACGACACCGATCACTGCCAGCGTATAGAGCTTGGCATCGATGGCGGCGACAAAGACGAAGTATTTGGCAAAGAAGCCTGCCAGCGGCGGAATGCCCGCCAGGGAGAACATCAGTGCGGTCAGCACCAGAGCCATGAAGGGATTGGTGGAGGAAAGACCCGCGAGATCGTCGATGGTCTCCGTCATCCGGCCTTCCGCATCCTTCATCGACATGATGCAGGCAAAGGTGCCGAGCGTCATCGCCATGTAGATGGTCATGTAGGTGATCAGGCCGGAAATGCCGGTCGGGTTATGGGCGGCAAGGCCGACCAGCGCATAGCCCATGTGGCCGATCGACGAATAGGCCATCAGGCGCTTGATGTTCCTTTGCGCGATGGCGGCAAAGGAGCCGAGCACCATGGAGGCAATCGAGATGAATACGATCACCTGCTGCCAGTCGTGGAAGATCGGGTTGAAGGCCGTCATGGCGATGCGCGACAGCATGGCAATCGCGGCAATCTTCGGCGCACCGGCAAAGAAGGCGGTAACCGGGGTCGGAGCGCCCTCGTAGACATCGGGCGTCCACATGTGGAAGGGCACGGCCGAAATCTTGAAGGCAAAGCCGGAGAGCACGAAGACCAGGCCGAAGACCAGGCCCAGCGACCGGGTCTCTGCCGAAAGGGCTGCGGCAATTTCCGCAAAGCCGGTATTGCCGGTGAAGCCATAGACCAGCGACATGCCGTAAAGCATCATGCCGGAGGAGAGCGCACCCAGCACGAAATATTTCAGGCCCGCTTCCGTCGAACGCAGGTTGTCGCGGTTGATCGCGGCCAGCACGTAGAGCGCCAGCGACTGCAGTTCCAGCGCCATGTAGACCGAGATCAGGTTGTTGGCCGAGATCATCAGCATCATGCCGGTGGTGGCGAGCACGACGAGGACGGGGAACTCGAAATGATCGAGTTGCTCCGCCTTCATCCGGATTGCCGCCATGAACAGCGAGACGATGGCGGCGATCAGCGCCGCGATCTTCATGTATTGCGAGAAGGCATCCGCCTTGTAGACGCCGCCGAAGGCCAGGCCCTCGAGCGGGGTGACGATCAGCCAGCCGAGCGTTGCGACCAGAAGCAGGATCGCCAGGCCGGTGACCACGCCTGCGGACCGCTCGCCGAGGAAGACGCCGACCATCAACAGCGCCAGCGCGCCAACCGCCATGATGATTTCGGGCGAGGTGAGATGAAGACTAGCGTTAAGGGTTTCCGCAATCATGTCCAAAAGGTCCTGTCCTCAATTCACCAGAGCCGCGACTTTTTGCGCGGCCTCGACCGCTGCGGCATAGTGATGGACCAGCTGGTCCACCGAAGCCGCAGTGGCGTCAAAGATCGGTGCCGGATAGACACCGAAGAAGATGGTCGCGGCGATCAGCGGATAGAGGATCAGCTTTTCGCGACCGGAGAGATCGAGCAGGCTCTTCAGGCTTTCCTTTTCCAGTGCCCCGAAGATCACCCGGCGATAGAGCCAGAGCGCATAGGCGGCGGAAAGGATGACGCCTGTCGCGGCAAACAGCGCCACGAAGGTATTGGCCCGGAAGGCGCCGATCAGCGTCAGGAACTCACCGATGAAACCCGACGTGCCGGGCAGACCGACATTGGCCATGGTGAAGATCAGGAAGGCGACGGCATATTTCGGCATGTTGTTGACCAGCCCGCCATAGGCCGCGATGTCGCGGGTATGGGTGCGGTCATAGACAACGCCGACGCAGAGGAACAGCGCACCGGAGACGAAGCCGTGGCTGATCATCTGGAAGATCGATCCCTGCACGCCCTGCACGTTGGCGGCAAAGATGCCCATCGTCACATAGCCCATGTGGGCGACGGAGGAATAAGCAATCAGCTTCTTGATGTCTTCCTGCATCAGCGCCACCAGCGAGGTGTAGATGATGGCGATGACCGAGAGCGAGAAGACCAGCGGCGCGAAGAATTCCGAGGCGAGCGGGAACATCGGCAGCGAGAAGCGCAGCAGACCGTAGCCGCCAAGCTTCAGCAGGATGCCAGCCAGGATCACCGACCCTGCGGTCGGGGCCTGAACGTGGGCGTCGGGAAGCCAGGTATGGACCGGCCACATCGGCATCTTAACCGCGAAGGAGGCGAAGAAGGCAAGCCACAGCCAGGTCTGCATGTGGGCCGGGAAATTGTGCTTCAGCAGTTCGGAAATATCTGTCGTGCCGGCATCCCAGTACATCGCCATGATCGCCAGCAGCATCAGCACCGAGCCGAGCAGCGTGTAGAGGAAGAACTTGTAGGAAGCGTAGACGCGATCCTTGCCGCCCCAGACGCCGATGATGATGAACATCGGGATAAGGCCGGCCTCGAAGAACACGTAGAACAGCACGATATCCAGCGAGACGAACACGCCGACCATCAGCACTTCCAGGATCAGGAAGGCGATCATGTATTCCTTGAGCCGGTGCTCGATGGAATTCCAGCTTGCCAGCACGCAGAAGGGCATCAGGAAGGTCGAGAGCACGACGAACAGCATCGAGATGCCGTCGACGCCGACCCGGTAGCCGATGCCGGTGCCAAGCCACGGATGGCTTTCGACCATCTGGAAGCCGGGATTGGCATTGTCAAAGCCGTGCCAGACCAGCAGCGACACCAGGAAGGTGGCAACCGTGGTGATCAGCGAGATGTTCAGGATGTTGCGGCGGCCATTGACACCGTCTTCCCGCATCAGCAGCAGAAGCACAACGCCAGCCAGCGGCAGGAACGTGACCGTTGAAAGAATGGGCCAATCGGTCATCAGATGGAACTCCCGAGCATCATCCAGGTAACAAGGGCGGCAATGCCGAGCAACATTGCGAAGGCATAGTGGTAGAGATAGCCGGACTGGAGGCGAACCATGCGGTTGGTCACGCCGACCACCCCGGCTGCAATCCCGTTCGGTCCATAGGCATCGATCAGCCCGACATCGCCCTTCTTCCACAGGAACCGGCCAATGGCCTTGGCCGAGCGGACGAAGAGCAGGTCATAGAGCTCGTCGAAATACCACTTGTTGAGCAGGAAATTGTAGAGGACGCGGTGCTGGCTTGCCAGCATCTTCGGCGTCGAGGGCGACTTGATATACATGTACCAGGCGAGCACGAAGCCAATCACCATGACGATGAAGGGGCTCCACTTGACGAGCAGCGGCACGTGGTGGACCTCTTCGACGATCTGGTTGCCGGGCAGCGTGAACAGCGCCCCCTTCCAGAAGGCCTCATAGCTTTCGCCATAGAAATAGCCGTGGAAGACGAAGCCCGCGACGAGCGCACCGATGGCCAGCAGATAGAGCGGGATCAGCATGACATTCGGGCTCTCGTGCACATGGTGCATGACATCATGCGAGGCGCGTTCGCGACCGAAGAAGGTCATGAACACCAGCCGCCAGGAATAGAAGCTGGTGAACAGCGCCGCGATCACCAGCAGGGTGAAGGCGAAACCGGAGACCGAAAGGCTCGACGCCCATGCCGATTCGATGATCGCATCCTTGGAGTAGAAGCCTGCGGTGCCGAGCGGCGTGCCGGGAATGCCGACGCCGGTCAGCGCGATGGTGCCGATGGTCATCATCCAGAACGTCTTCGGGATATATTTCCGGAGGCCACCCATGTAGCGCATGTCCTGCTCGCCGGAGACGGCGTGGATGACCGAGCCCGCGCCAAGGAACAGCAGCGCCTTGAAGAAGGCGTGCGTGAAGAGATGGAAGATCGCCGCGCCATAGGCCCCGACGCCAAGCGACACGAACATGTAGCCGAGCTGCGAGCAGGTCGAATAGGCAATCACCCGCTTGATGTCATTCTGCACCAGACCGACGGTCGCGGCGAAGAAGGCGGTGATCGCGCCGATGACGGTGACGACGGTCAGGGCATCATGGCTGAGTTCGAACAGCGGCGACATCCGGGCGACGAGGAACACGCCTGCGGTCACCATGGTGGCGGCATGGATGAGGGCCGAGACCGGGGTCGGGCCTTCCATCGCATCCGGCAGCCAGGTGTGCAGCAGGAACTGCGCCGACTTGCCCATCGCGCCCATGAACAGCAGCAGACAGACGCCGGTCAGCGCCTGGGCCTTGCCGAGATGCATGCCGAACAGCGTCAGCACCACATCCTGATTTGCCGCACCATCTGCGGGCAGCCAGGTGGCGGCGGAGGCAAAGATGGTTTCGAAATTGATCGATCCGAACAGCACGAAGACACCGGCAATGCCGAGCACGAAACCGAAGTCGCCGACCCGGTTGACGATGAAGGCCTTCATGGCGGCCGCAGAGGCGGAGGGCTTCTTGAACCAGAAACCGATCAGCAGGTAGGAGGCAAGACCCACCCCTTCCCAGCCGAAGAACATCTGCGCCAGGTTGTCCGAGGTCACCAGCATCAGCATGGCGAAGGTGAACAGCGACAGATAGGCAAAGAAGCGCGGGCGGTGCGGATCGGTATGCATGTAGCCGATCGAATAGAGATGCACGAGGCAGGAGACGGAATTGACCACCACCAGCATGACCGCAGTCAGCGTATCGACGCGCAGCGCCCATTCGACATCGATGCCGCCGGACTGGATCCAGCGCAGCACTTCGACCTTGATCGTGCCCTCGCCTTCGCCATGCGCGCCGAAACCGACTTTCAGGAAGACGATCCACGACAGCACGGCCACGACCATCATCAGGCCGGTGGTGACATATTCCGACGCCTTCGCGCCGATGGACCGGCCGAACAGGCCGGCAATCAGGAAGCCGATCAGGGGAAGAAAGACAATAGCCTTGTAGAGAAGCATGAGCCGTCAGCCTTTCATCATATTGATGTCTTCGACCGCGATGGAACCGCGGTTCCGGTAGAAGACCACCAGAATTGCAAGCCCGATGGCCGCTTCGGCGGCAGCCACGGTCAGAATAAACAGCGCGAACACCTGGCCGGTCAGATCGTGCAGGAACGACGAGAAGGCCACCATGTTGATGTTGACCGAGAGCAGGATCAGTTCGACGGACATCAGGATGATGATGACGTTCTTGCGGTTCAGGAAGATACCGAAGACGCCGAGCGTGAACAGGATGGCGCTGACTGTCAGGTAGTGGGAAAGACCGATTTCCATAAGCTTTGTTCCTTGACCTCTCGAGCCCGCCTTAGAGACCCTGGCCCGACTTCACCTTGACCACCGAGACGGCGGTTTCCGGCGTGCGGGCAACCTGGTTTGCGATATTCTGGCGCTTGATGTTGGTGCGATGGCGCAGCGTCAGCACGATGGCGCCGATCATCGCGACCAGAAGCACCAGACCGGCGATCTGGAAGTAGTAGACATAGGTCGTGTAGAGCTGGTCGCCGAGTGCGGCCGTATTGGTGCGCGTGGCAAGATCCGGGATCGGATTGGCAATCGTCTTGCCGATATCAGGCGAGATGACGCTGCCGCCGACAACGACGATCATTTCCGCTGCAAGGATAAGGCCGATCAGCGCACCGACCGGCGCGTATTCGAGCGCGGACGAGCGGAGCTTGGCAAAATCGATATCCAGCATCATCACGACGAACAGGAAGAGAACCGCCACCGCGCCGACATAGACGACGAGCAGGATCATCGCCAGGAATTCGGCGCCGGTCAGCAGGAACAGGCCCGCCGCATTGAAAAAGGTCAGGATGAGGAACAGGACCGAATGGACCGGATTCCTCGCCCAGATGACCATGAACGCCGACGCGATCGCGACAAAGGCGAAGAGATAGAAAAAAAGAGCCTGAAGACCCATGTTGGTGCCTTTTTCATCTTCCCCCGGGCAAAAGGAAGATCCCCTGCCCGACCGGATGTTTCGGCAATATCCCGAACCATCCCCATGAATTTCTACAGATCGAAACCGCAGGCATTCCTGCCCGGGTCATGAAAGTCCGCCGCGCCTTAGCGATAGGGCGCGTCCTTGGCGATGTTCTGCGCGATTTCGCGCTCCCAGCGGTCACCGTTTTCCAGAAGCCGCGCCTTGTCGAAATAGAGCTCCTCGCGGGTTTCGGTGGCGAATTCGAAATTCGGACCTTCCACGATGGCATCGACCGGGCAGGCTTCCTGGCAGAAACCGCAATAGATGCACTTCACCATGTCGATGTCGTAGCGCACCGTGCGGCGGGTGCCGTCGTTGCGGCGCGGCCCGGCCTCGATGGTGATCGCCTGTGCCGGGCAGATCGCCTCGCAGAGCTTGCAGGCAATGCAGCGCTCCTCGCCATTCGGATAGCGGCGCAGCGCATGCTCGCCCCGGAACCGCGGGCTCACCGGCCCCTTTTCGAAGGGATAGTTGAGCGTTGCCTTGGGCTTGAAAAAATAGCGCATCGACAGCACGAAGGCCCCGAAGAACTCCTTCAGGAAAAGCGAACTGACAGCTCTCGTGATTGCGGCCATGATTACGCCCACCCCATGAATTTCAGAACGAATGCCGTGATGACGACCATCGCCAGCGAGATCGGCAGGAAGACCTTCCAGCCAAGACGCATCAGCTGGTCATAGCGGTAACGCGGTACGAAGGCCTTGACCATCGCGAACATGAAGAAAACCAGACCGGTCTTCAGCAGGAACCAGATGATGCCCGGCACCCAGTTCAGGAACCAGATATCCAGCGGCGGCAACCAGCCCCCGAGGAACAGGATGGTGGTCATGGCGCACATCAGCACGATGGCCGAATATTCGCCGAGCATGAACATCATGTAGGGGGTCGAGCCATACTCGACCATGAAGCCCGCGACCAGTTCCGATTCCGCTTCCGGGAGGTCGAAAGGCGGACGGTTGGTCTCGGCCAGCGCCGAGATGAAGAAGACGATGAACATCGGGAACAGCGACAGCCAGTGCCAGTCGAGCAGCGACGGCGGCAGGCCGAGCCGCGTTCCAAGCCCGTCATGCTGCGCCATCACGATATCGGTGAGGTTCAGCGAGCCCACGCAGAGCAGCACGGTGACAATGACAAAGCCGATGGAGACTTCGTAGGAGACCATCTGCGCTGCCGAGCGCAGCGCGCCGAGGAACGGATATTTCGAATTCGACGCCCAGCCGCCCATGATGATGCCGTAGACCTCGAGCGAGGAAATGGCAAAGACATAGAGGATGCCGACATTGATATTGGCCATCACCCAGCCGGCATTCAGCGGCACCACCGCCCAGGTGGCGAGCGCCAGCGTCACGGCGACCAGCGGGGCGAGCAGGAAGACCGCCTTGTTGGCCCCCGCCGGGATCACCGGCTCCTTGAAGACGAACTTCAAAAGGTCGGCAAAGGACTGGAACAGGCCCCAGGGTCCGACGACGTTCGGGCCACGGCGCAGCTGGACTGCCGCCCAGATCTTGCGGTCTGCGAGCAGGAAATAGGCAATGAACAGCAGCAGCGCCACCAGCAGCAGCAGCGACTGGCCAACCATGATGGCCCCCGGCCAGACATATGTCGAAATGAACTCTTTCATGCGTCCCTGCCCTTACTCTGCCGCAGCCTTGAAATTGTTGCGGGCCAATGACGAACATTCGGCCATCACGGCCGAAGCGCGTGCAATCGGGTTCGTCAAATAGAAGTCTTTGACCGCCGGGGTAAAGCCGGAAGCAGACATCTTCCCGGCTTTTTTCGCCAGCGCCTCGATGTCGGCCCCGTTGCCTGCAGCAATCCCGTCGATGGCGGCAAAATGCGGATGGGCGGCATGCAGCGCCTTGCGCAACTGGGCGAGGCTGTCGAACGGCAGCTTCTTGCCGAGTGTGTCGGACAGCGCCCGCAGGATCGCCCAGTCTTCGCGTGCATCGCCGGGCGGAAAGCCCGCGCGGTTGCCCATCTGTACCCGGCCTTCGGTATTGACCCAGGTGCCCGACTTTTCCGTATAGGCCGCGCCAGGCAGGATCACGTCGGCATTGTGCGCGCCCTGATCACCATGCGAGCCGATATAGACGGTGAATTTCGCGCCCTTTGCGGAGAAATCCAGCTCATCGGCACCGAGCAGGAAGAGCACATCCAGCGAGGCGACCATCGAGGCGGCGTTGAGACCGCCCTCGCCCGGCACGAAGCCGAGGTCGAGGCCGCCGACCCGCGCGGCTGCCGTATGCAGCACCGAGAAGCCGTTCCAGCCTTCGCTGACCGCGCCGACATCGACCGCCAGCCGGGCCGCATTGGCCAGAACCTCGCCCCCATTGACGCCGGTCAGCGCCCCCTGGCCGATGATGATCATCGGGTTCTTCGCGGTCTTCAGCTTGTCGAGGAAGGTGGACTTGCCATTGACCAGATCGGTCAGCGTATCCGTTCCGGCACCGAGATACTCATAGCCATAGCGCAGCTCGCCCGCCTCGCCGATCACGCCGATCGGGAAACCGGCCCGGCGCCAGCGCCTGCGGATGCGGGCGTTCAGCACCGCGGCCTCAAAGCGCGGGTTGGAGCCGACGATCAGCAGCGCATCGGCCTGATCGATGCCCTCGATGGTGGCATTGAACAGGTAGCTGGCGCGGCCGAGCGACGGATCAAGTGCGGCACCATCCTGGCGGCAATCGAGATTGTTCGAGCCGAGCGAGCGGATCAGTTCGCGGAGCGCATACATTTCCTCGACCGAGGCGAGATCGCCGGCAATCGCGCCAATCTTGTCGCCGGAGGTCGCCGACACCGCCATCCTGATCGCGCCGAATGCATCGGCCCAGCTTGCGGGCTGCAGGCGGCCGTCGCGGCGCAGATAGGGCCGGTCGACACGCTGGGTCTTCAGGCCATCCGGGATATGGCGGGTCTTGTCGGAGATCCACTCTTCGTTGATCTGTTCGTTGACGCGCGGCAGGATGCGCATGACCTCACGGCCACGGGTATCGACGCGGATCGCCGAACCGAGCGCATCCATCACGTCAACCGATTCCGTCTTGTTCAGCTCCCACGGGCGGGCGGTGAAGGCGAAGGGCCTGGAGGTCAGCGCGCCGACCGGGCAGAGGTCGACCACGTTGCCCTGCAATTCAGACGTCATTGCCTGTTCGAGATAGGTGGTGATCTCGGCATCCTCGCCACGACCGATCAGGCCGAGTTCGGCAATGCCTGCCACCTCCGTGGTAAAGCGGACGCAGCGCGTGCAGTGGATGCAGCGGTTCATCTCGGTCTTGACCAGCGGTCCGATATATTTGTCTTCCACGGCGCGCTTGTCTTCTGTGTAGCGCGAGCTGTCGATGCCGAAGGCCATGGCCTGGTCCTGCAGGTCGCATTCGCCGCCCTGGTCGCAGATCGGGCAATCCAGCGGATGGTTGATCAGCAGGAACTCCATCACCCCTTCCCGCGCCTTCTTGACCATCGGCGTGTTGGTGAAGACCTCCGGCAATTCGCCATTCGGGCCACCGCGGATGTCGCGCACGCTCATGGCGCAGGAGGCCGCCGGCTTCGGCGGTCCGCCCTTCACTTCGATCAGGCACATGCGGCAATTGCCCGCCACCGACAGGCGCTCATGAAAACAGAAGCGCGGAACTTCAGCCCCGGCTTCCTCGCACGCCTGCAACAGCGTGAAATGATCCGGAACCTCGATCTCTGTGCCGTCAACTTTCAGCTTCACCATATTCGCTTTCCTTACCTCAGGCGCACCGCGCCTGCTGCCAGAGTTTGACCTCCGGCAGGTGCGACCAGCCAAAGGCATGCTCGCTGTTGCCGTACTTGTTCAATGAGAGGCGCCGACCACCCGACCGGGCACCGGGCTTCCCGAAATAATCAGTTGACCGCTTGCCCGCAGGTCGGATGCCGCGAGAAGGAGCGAGAGCAGGAGCAACCTGCATTCCAGCAAGAAACATCACGCACCTCCCCCCAGCCGCGTCTGCGCCTGCCCGACCCAATTGTCGCGCAGGATGCGGCCATCAAGGCCGATTTCCGCGTCAAGCCTTGCCACCGCGTCGCTGTCGAGCGCCGCGATATCGGCAAGGGAGGCTACGCCCCGCGCCTTCAGCATCGCCTCAAGCTTCGGCCCGATCCCGGGGATCTGTTTCAGGTCGGTCAGCGCGGCTTGTGACGGCGTAGCTTCTGTACGCTTTGCAGAAACCGCCTTCGCCTTTGCAGCCGGTTTTCTGGCTTTAGGGGCCGGTCTGGCGGAAACAGGCGTCGGTTCTGCAGCAACCGGCGCGGGCTTGCGCGAAAGCGGCAGGATCTTTGCGGTTTCGGCAGGCGTTGCCGCCCCGGCTTCTTCCCGCTCCGGCGCACCCAGCGCCTCGGCCATCACCCGGCTCTGCTCGAAGGCACCCTTCATCAGCCCAAGCCAGGCACCCGCCATCTGGTTGGCAAGGCCAAGCCCCATCACGGTAGCCGCTGCAAAGGCACCGGCGGAGGGGGCAAACAGTGGCGGCAGGGTGACGGGCGGCAGGGCAGACAGGATGGCGGTGGCGAGAGCATCGCCCTCACCTTTCACGCTCCCGGTCTTGTCCGCCCCGATCCCTGCCATCGCGCTTATTCCGCCGCTTCCATCACGACGCCATGCGCCATGGCGTTGCGGGTATAGTCATCGATGCGGGCTTCCATCACCGGACGGAAATGCTTGATCAGGCCCTGGATCGGCCAGGCAGCCGCATCGCCCAGCGCACAGATTGTGTGGCCCTCGATCTGCTTGGTCACCTGGAACAGCATGTCGATTTCCCGCTTCTGGGCATTGCCCTTCACCATCCGGTCCATCACCCGCATCATCCAGCCCGTGCCTTCGCGGCAGGGCGTGCACTGGCCGCAGCTCTCGTGCTTGTAGAAGGCCGAGAGACGCCAGATCGCCTTGACGATATCAGTCGACTTGTCCATCACGATGACAGCCGCCGTGCCGAGGCCGGAGCCGAGTTCGCGCAACCCGTCATAATCCATGATCGCGCCGCGCATCTGTTCGCCCGGCACGCAAGGCACCGAGGAGCCGCCGGGGATGACCGCCAGCAGATTGTCCCAGCCGCCGCGAATGCCGCCGCAATGCTTTTCGATCAGTTCCTCGAAGGGGATCGACATCGAATCTTCGACCGTGCAGGGCCGGTTGACGTGGCCCGAGATCGAATAGAGCTTGGTGCCGGTATTGTTGGCGCGGCCAAAGCCCGCATACCAGCCCGCCCCCCGGCGCAGGATGGTTGGCGTAACGGCAATTGACTCTACGTTATTGACCGTCGTCGGGCAGCCATAGAGACCCATGTTGGCCGGGAAGGGCGGCTTCAGGCGCGGCTGGCCCTTCTTGCCCTCTAGGCTTTCGAGCAGCGCGGTTTCTTCACCGCAGATATAGGCACCGGCACCGTGATGCACAATGATATCAATATCATAGCCGAGTTTGTTATTCTTGCCGAGCAGGCCCGCCTCATAGCATTCGTCAATCGCCGCCTGCAGGGCCTCGCGTTCGCGCATGAATTCGCCACGCACATAGATGAAGGCGTGATGGGCGGCCATGGCAAAGGAGGCGACCACGCAGCCCTCGATCAGCGTATGCGGATCGTGGCGCATGATATCGCGGTCCTTGCAGGTGCCGGGTTCGGATTCGTCGGCATTGACCACCAGGTAATGGGGCCGTCCGTCGCTTTCCTTCGGCATGAAGGACCATTTCAGCCCGGTCGGAAAGCCCGCGCCACCACGGCCACGCAGGCCGGAATTCTTGACTTCGTTGATGATCCAGTCGCGGCCCTTTTCGAGCAGCTGCTTGGTGCCATCCCAGTGGCCACGCGCCATCGCGCCTTTCAGCGACTTGTCCTTGAGGCCGTAGATGTTGGTAAAGATGCGATCCTGATCTTTTAACATGCTGACCTCTTACTCCGGATTCTCGTCTGCGGACTTCTTCTTGCGCGTGCCGGTGCCTGCGGGCGACCTGGCCTTGACGGCGGAGTCGGCTGCCGCCTTTTCGCCTTCGGACGCCCTGGTTCCGGCACTGCGGGCAGCCTTCACCGGCTTTTCGGCGCTGGCGGGCGCAACAGCGGCGGGAGCCGAAGCGGCTTGCGCTGCGGGCGCCGGTTCAAGCCCCGGATGCGGCGGCATGCCGGTCTCTTCGGTCAGTGTGGTCAGGCCACCCTGCGGGGCGGAGAAGATCCGGTCATTCTGCGGACCGGGACGAATATCCGCCCCCCTGCCCGCTTCGAACCGGTCGATGATATGTTCGAGCTGGGTCACCGTCAGGTCTTCATAGGTGTCCTTGAAGATCACCACCATCGGCGCGTTGACGCAGGCCCCCTGGCACTCGACCTCTTCCCAGGACAGCGTGCCCTCGGCATTGGTGTGCAGCGGATCGGGATGGATCTTCTTCTTGCAGACCTTGATCAGGTCTTCCGCGCCGCGCAGCATGCAGGGGGTGGTGCCGCAGACCTGCACATGGGCGCGGGTGCCGACCGGCTTCAGCTGGAACTGGGTGTAGAAGGTCGCGACTTCGAGAACCCGGATATAGGCCATGCCGAGCATGTCGGCGATCGCCTCGATAGAGGCGCGGGTGACCCAGCCATCCTGCTCCTGGGCGCGCATCAACAGCAGGATGACTGCCGATTGCTCGCGGCCCTCGGGATATTTCTTGATCGTGGCTTCAGCCCAGGCGGCATTTTCCGCGGTAAACGCGAAGCTTGCGGGCTGGAACTGGTCTTCGGCTAGTCGACGAACGGACATTCTTCCTCACGCCTTCATATCAATTTATGGATCCACACCGCGTCTTCACCACATTGGTGAACTCGCAGGCATAGGCCGACTTTTCGTTCTGCATGTAGATGATCACCTTGTCGGTGCCTGAAGGCACCGCCGCCTTGATCACGTAGCCCTTGTCCAGCAGCTGGCCCATGGTCAGCACCGCACCGGCGGATGTCTGGCCGCTGACCTTGCCCCCGAGGTCCGGAGTTGCCTGCGTATCTGGCGTGGCGTCCTGAGCGATGACCGGGGTTGCGGCCAGCGCCAGAAGCAAAAGGGTGGCGGAGACGGCGCGCATCAGCGGTCCACCTCGCCGAACACGATGTCGAGCGACCCCAGCACCGCCGAGACGTCGGCCAGCTGGTGGCCACGGCAGAGGAAATCCATCGCCTGGAGATGGGCATAGCCCGGCGCGCGGATCTTGCAGCGGTAAGGCTTGTTGCTGCCGTCGGAGACGAGATAGACACCGAACTCGCCCTTCGGCGCTTCGACGGCCGCATAGACCTCGCCCGCAGGCACATGGTAGCCTTCGGTATAGAGCTTGAAGTGATGGATCAGAGATTCCATCGTCCGCTTCATCTCGCCCCGCTTCGGCGGCACCACCTTGCCATCGACCGAAGAAACCGGACCGGCCTTGGCATCGCCGAGCAGCCGGTTGACGCACTGCTTCATGATCTTCACCGATTCGCGCATTTCGATCATGCGGATCAGGTAGCGGTCGTAGCAGTCGCCATTCTTGCCGACCGGAATGTCGAAATCGAGATCGGCATAGCATTCATAGGGCTGGCTCTTGCGCAGGTCCCAGGCCGCACCCGAGCCGCGCACCATCACGCCGGAAAAGCCCCAGGCCCAGGCATCCTTCAGGTCGACGACGCCGATATCGACGTTGCGCTGCTTGAAGATGCGGTTGGGCGTCAGGAGATCGTCGATATCCTGCAGCGTCTGCAGGAACGGATCGCACCACTTGCCGATATCTTCCACCAGCTGGTGCGGCAGGTCCTGATGCACGCCGCCGGGCCGGACATAGGCCGCATGCATGCGCGCACCGGATGCCCGTTCATAGAACACCATCAGCTTCTCGCGCTCCTCGAAGCCCCAGAGCGGCGGCGTCAGCGCGCCGACATCCATGGCCTGGGTCGTGACGTTCAGGAGATGCGACAGGATCCGGCCGATTTCCGAATAGAGAACCCGGATCAGCTGGCCACGGATCGGCACTTCGATATTCAGCAGCTTTTCCACGCCCATCGCAAAGGCATGTTCCTGGTTCATCGGCGCGACGTAATCGAGCCGGTCGAAATAGGGAACGGCCTGCAGATAGGTCTTGGTCTCGATCAGCTTTTCCGTGCCGCGATGCAGGAGCCCGATATGCGGATCGACCCGCTCGACAATCTCCCCGTCCAGCTCCAGCACCAGACGCAGAACGCCATGGGCCGCCGGATGCTGCGGGCCGAAATTGATGTTGAAGTTGCGGACATTGTGTTCGTTCATGTCAGTTTGCTCCGTGAGAGGAGGAAATGCTCTGCATGCGAGAGTGAGTGGTCAGCAGTGAGTAGTGAGTAGTAGTCATTCCGTACCGACCTGTTCGTCCGCCTGTTTGCGCTGAACCGCCCGAATGAGGGATCTCAGCATTTTTCCACATTTTTTGCATGCGCCAAGCAGATCGGCTGCGTTTGGATTTGCCAGCAATCCAACGCGCTCCGAGAGCAGTACATGCGTCTCCAGCTCTTTCAGAGACCCTTGTGCCGTTCGAAGCAACGGCACGAACGATCTTCTTGTTTCTCGTCCACATCCCTCAGCGATATTCGCCGCCACCAAGACGGAACAGCGTCTGATCTGAGAAGTGAGGCCAAACATCTCGTCCCCTGGAAAGCGCTTCGTCACCGAATATGCCTCTGTGGCCAAGTCCATGGCGAATTGCCAGACGTTCAAATCCCTGCAAGAAGCGATCCGCCCATCCGGCACCAAGCGCCCCACTACTCACTTCTCACGACTTCGCCTTCTCGTCGCCCGGCAGCACGTAATCGGTGCCTTCCCAGGGGGAGAGGAAGTCGAAATTGCGGAATTCCTGCTTCAGGTCGACCGGCTCGTAGATCACCCGCTTGGCGGCGTCGTCGTAGCGGACTTCGACATAGCCGGTGGTCGGAAAATCCTTGCGCAGCGGATGGCCCTCGAAACCGTAGTCGGTGAGAATGCGGCGCAGGTCCGGATGGCCGGTAAAGGGAATGCCATACATGTCCCAGGTCTCGCGCTCGAACCAGTCGGCACCGGGATAGACCGGGGTCGCGGACGGGACCGGCTGGTCTTCGGTAACTTCCAGCTTGACCCGGACCCTCAGGTTCTGGCGCGGCGACAGAAGGTGATAGACCACGTCGAAGCGGTTTTCCCGCTCCGGCCAGTCGACACCGCAGACATCGACGAAATTGACGAAACCGCAGCGGCTGTCGTCCCGGAGGAAGATAAGCAGCGCGATCAGGTTTTCGGTCGTGGTGATGAGCGTCAGCTCGCCATGCGCAATGGCCGACGAGACGAAGAGATTTGCCTTCGTTTCGCCGAGCATGGTTTCAAGCTGTTTCAGCGCGTCAATGGTCATCGGATCGGCCCCTGCCCTTACCGTTCAATCGTACCGGTACGGCGGATTTTCTTCTGCAGCAGCAGCACGCCGTAAAGCAGCGCCTCTGCGGTGGGCGGACAGCCCGGCACATAGATATCCACCGGCACCACGCGATCACAGCCGCGCACGACGGAATAGGAATAGTGATAGTAACCGCCGCCATTGGCGCAGGATCCCATCGAGATCACGTAGCGCGGTTCCGGCATCTGGTCATAGACCTTGCGCAGCGCCGGGGCCATCTTGTTGGTCAGCGTACCGGCAACGATCATCACGTCGGACTGGCGCGGCGAGGCGCGCGGCGCAAAGCCGAAACGCTCCGCGTCATAGCGCGGCATCGACATCTGCATCATTTCCACCGCGCAGCAGGCAAGACCGAAGGTCATCCACATCAGCGAGCCGGTGCGCGCCCAGTTGATCAGCTCATCGGTGGAGGTGACGAGAAAGCCCTTGTCGGCGAGCTCGTTGTTGATCTCGCCGAAAAACGCATCATCGCTGCCGACAGGCTTGCCGGTGCGGGGATCGAGAATGCCGCGGGGCGCCTGCGCCACCATCGTGCCGTCACTCACTCCCATTCGAGAGCTCCCTTCTTCCACTCATAGATAAAGCCGATCGTCAGCACGCCGAGAAACACCATCATCGACCAGAATCCGAACCAGCCGATGGCACTGAAGGAGACAGCCCAGGGAAACAGGAAAGCCACTTCCAGATCGAAGATGATGAACAGGATCGACACCAGGTAGAAGCGGATATCGAATTTCATTCGCGCATCGTCGAAGGCATTGAAGCCGCATTCGTAGGCGGAGAGCTTTTCGGAGTCCGGTGCCTTGTAGGCGACAGCGAAGGGCGCAATCAAAAGCGCCAGACCAATCACCAGCGAAATGCCGATGAAGATCGCGATCGGAATGTAGGAACTGAGAAGGTCAGTCATGATGTCCATCCCTGCTTGCCTTCGACGTGCCAGGCGGCACAGGCGACTCAATTACAAGCCAGCAAGCCGATTAGATTATAGCGATACGCCGTTCGTTAGCGCAGCCCGTGGGTGAGCGCAAGGCTTCCACAAGCTTTTCAACCACTACCGGAATTTTACCAGGGATGGAATCCCGAATCTCACAAAATCAGAGATAAATCCAAGACCTTACCGCATCGGGTGAAGATCTCGCACAAAGCCTTTCCAGGCCCGCAACCGGGCGCGGGAAGGGCCTGCCTGCGCACCGCACAAGACCTTCAAATTGCTGACAATTTTACACAAAGGAGAAGAGAAAA
The DNA here is from genome assembly GCF_963457605.1 of uncultured Gellertiella sp. Lineage (GTDB taxonomy): Bacteria > Pseudomonadota > Alphaproteobacteria > Rhizobiales > Rhizobiaceae > Gellertiella. The sequence continues at coordinate 3,780,892 of NZ_OY735139.1, read as the reverse complement.
ATGGCGCGAGTGACGGGGCTCGAACCCGCGACCTCCGGCGTGACAGGCCGGCACTCTAACCGACTGAGCTACACCCGCGCATTTTTAAGAGGGACTTTCGGCCCAATCGGACAGATTCAAGAATGGCGCGAGTGACGGGGCTCGAACCCGCGACCTCCGGCGTGACAGGCCGGCACTCTAACCGACTGAGCTACACCCGCACTAAACTCTTGAAAACAGCGCTTCGCTCCGGACAACAGCCCTCGGTTCAGCACCGTCACGAGCGGCCCGCGCCGTTCGATGAGCGGCTAACTAAGGGGTTCGCCAGAAGGTGTCAAGCAGGTTTGAAAGACATAATGAAATCCCTTGTGAAAATCATTCCCCCGCCCCCCCATTTCGCGCCAGTGCCGGCTCAGGGCCGGAACCCGTCGGATCTGGAAAGTCCCCGGCTCAGGTGGCCTTTCGTCCGCCTCGCGTCAGCGCCTGCCCCGTTTCACGCCATTGGACAATTCCTGAAACCCGGCGCTGCAACATCACAAGGGCACGCGCCAGGGCATGCGCCAGGCATGCTTTTCCGATTCGCCCGCCTCACGAACAGAATCAACACCTCGCGCCAGCCCCTTCCAGTTCAAGCCTTTTCGCCGATGGCAGCTATCTGCCTCTGACAGGCAGCAAAGTCCCGCCGATCCCCTTTCCCGTCCCGGCAACCCGCTCTCGCCAAAACCCCGGCAATTGCGCCGGTCCGCAGCCGGGACCAAAACTTTTTCAAAAAACTTTCAAAATCACTCTTGCGGTTTTTCTCCGATCCGCATAGATCACGGCCACCGAAACGGCGGGGCCAGCGGCCAGCCAGGACGGGCGATTAGCTCAGTTGGTAGAGCGCTTCGTTTACACCGAAGATGTCGGGAGTTCGAGTCTCTCATCGCCCACCATTCCTTTCGATCAACGTCCCCTTACTGCATAAATGTCTGGCGCTATTGTCATTAGCGGTTTCTAATCGTAGGCTCCTTTCGCTCACCCGGAAGGATTGCCAGATGAAACCCTTTTCGCTTTTGCTTCCCGCCCGCACATCCGTCAGCCGGTTTGATGAGGCACGGGAGCTAGAAGGGGCGACCAAGGTGAAGATTGCGGCGCCGGATGAAACCACTGCCGAGGCTTTGCTGGCGCGGTTCTTTGGCGACAAGATCGATTACCGGCCGGTTTCCGATTACGGCAAGATCTTTCGCCCCTCGACCTCTGCGGCAACACTGGTGTCACGGGTCAGGTCCATCCAGGCGATGGTCGGGTCGATCACGATAACCGGGACGATTGCCATCGGCCTTGAAGGCCGTCCCTCGCACTTCTTCTATGTGGCGCGCGAGGGCGACAGGGAACGGGTCTTCACCGTCGATGGCGACCACCTGAAGGACCGCGACATCGCCGCCCGGATCCAGGCGCTGTTCTGATTCCCCCCAAATTTGATTTCCGGTATCGCTGGAATCCAGACCTGCTATTGTGGATGCGCAGCTTTTGCGTCTACAAGACCGGGGCGGGCACGCGAATGTCGATACGGGGCAAATTGGACTGCGGGAATGGGTTCACTCTTTGGCAAGGCCCTTCTCGGTGCAGGCACCCTTTTTCTTTGCGTGTATGTTGTTGCTACACCACCGTTTTTCAGCAATGATTCACAATATTACATTCAGTCCGGCCTCTTGTGGGCGGATGGCAAAGTGTCTTACGCGGCAAGCCTGGTGGGATCGCGCGTCTTTGCCATCTTCTTCTATCATGCCTTTGTCCGGCTTTTCGGCCCCTCGATAGATTCGATATCGATTGCCCTCGGTTTTTCCTTCCTTTGTTTTTCCTGTGCCTGCTGGGCGCTGGTGCGCGCTGAGGGCATGCGCTCCTGGCTGCAATATCTTGCCGCGACGACACTCACCCTGATCGGCTTTGGCTGGATGGAATGGTACAAGCCATTGACCGACCAGTTTCAGGTGACAGTGTCGCTGCTGGCGCTGGCCGCGTACCGGGCCAGCCTGCCCTGCCGTTCCGACCGGAAGAGGCTGTCATGGCTCTGTGCGGCGGCTGCGATTTGCGGGATGGGCACCGGATTTCGCTCCGAACTGCTGCTGCTGTTTGCCTGCATGTGTCTGGGGAACGGGTTGCGGGGAATCGTTGCCTTGCGTGTGGGCGCGACCGCTGCTGGTGCGCTGGCTTCCATTCTGGTCTATGTCGCGTCTTCCACCACACCCCTGCTCGGTTTTCGCGCCTTTACCGGCACGGAATTGCCCGCGCAACTGACCGGCTATCTGCTGTTCTACCGTCCAGTGGAACTCTACGGAGACCGGGCAAACGGGCCCGCCTCGGCAGAACTCTTCCAGCTGGGCGAAGGTTTGAAAGCCCGTTCGCCGGAGGTCGGGGATCTCAATCCGATCCGTCTGGGAGGTGATGCCGCCTATGTGACTTTGGGCGCCCGACATGCCTCGGATCTGTATTTTGCGGCGGGACTCGAAGCGCTCGGGGCGCATCCGCGTGAGGCATTCCTCAGCACGGCAGCAGCGGCATCCTACTATCTGTTCGACATGCCGGGAAAATTCATCCTGACGCCAATCGACGTCGCCTCGACCAGGGCAGAGACAAAAATCACGCTTGAAGGCATTGATTCATTGCGAAGCCAGGTAAGCAAGATCCGTTTCGGCGGTGATTATACCTGGCCGGTCGCAACCATCGCGGACAAAAGGCTGGTATCTGGCGGGCTGCTGGACAGGGTGCCGATCTATCATCTCCAGTCCATCCTGCCTGCCTGGCTTCTGACCAGCCTTGGCGTGCTTGCGGTCCTGGCGGGCTGGCGGACCGGCGGCTGGGGGAACCCGGCTCTTGTCGCATTCGTGTATTATGTCGGCAATTGCATCCTTGCGGCCACCAGCCAGGGCTTTGTCGAGCGATACTGGCTTTCGGCCAGCCTGCCGTTGCTTGCGGTATCACTTTGCACGCTGATTGCGGTTACCGGGCGATATTTTCGGCTCGATGCGCGTTTTCTGCACAATAACCCGTCATAGACCGGCGCAAAGATAACCGCCGGGCCCGGTCAGGTCACACTGAACCAGACCGGGTTCAGCTCTTGCTGTTTTCGATTGTCGATTCGCACAAACCGGTTCGTTGACAATGATCTGATCGCATAATTCCCCCATTGCCATCGGCCCGTGTCAGCGCATAGCCTGACTGCCTGTCCGCTTTTTGCCGTTGGGAGCCGTCATGCCAGATTTTGCCGATACGCTTGTCATCAATGCCCGGGTGAAGACGATGGATGCCGAACGGCCGCAGGCCGAGGCCGTGGCCATCCGGGATGGGGTGATTCTCGCCGTCGGCAGCAATGACGACCTTTCAGCGCTGAAGGGACCGGGAACGCGGGTGATCGATGCGGCGGGTGGCTCGGTTCTGCCGGGCTTTTCCGAAAACCACATGCATATCTTTTCCGGCGCTGCCGAGCTTGATCACCTGCAACTCGCCGGTGTCAGCGGACGCGACGCCCTGCGCCAGGCGATTGCGGCCTTCGCCGCCGCCCGCCCGCGTGAAAAGGTGCTTTACGCGCAAGGGGCGGATTACACGCTGCTTGGCACCGGCGTGCCGATCACCCGCCACGATCTCGACGGCATCGTCAAGGACCGGCCGCTGGTGATCTTTGCCCATGACCACCATACCGCCTGGGCGAATACGCTGGCGCTCGAAACCGCAGGCCTGCTGCGCGGGGCCGAGGTGCCGCCGGGCAACGAGATCGTGATGGGTCCGGATGGTCTTGCCTCGGGCGAGTTGCGGGAAATGGAGGCCTTCAATCCGCTGCTCGTCATTTCCGGTTTCGACCGCTACCGGCAGGGGCTCGCCACCGGGCTCGAGCCCGATCCGCGTCCTTCCGGGGCCGAATTGCGGGCCGACATGGAGGTGATGCGGCGCGGGCTTGCCTATTGCGCGGCGCATGGCATCACCTCGATCCAGAACATGGATGGCAACCGCTATCAGCTGGAATTGCTGGAGGCGGTGCTCACGGAAGATGGCCGCCTGCCCTGCCGGGTCAAGGTGCCCTTCCATTTCAAGCCGTCGATGGACCTCGCGATGCTGGATCGCGCCACGGAAATGACCGGGCACTTCAACAATGATTATCTCTCCTCGGGCCTGGTGAAATTCTTCTATGATGGCGTCATCGACAGCGGCACCGCCGTGATGATCGCGCCCTATGCGGATGATGGCGGCAATGGCGAGCCACTGTTCGACGAGGCGCATTTCCGGGCTGCGGTGATCGAGGCCGACCGGCGCGGCCTGCAGATTGCCGTCCATGCCATCGGCGATGGCGCGGTGCGCGCCGTGCTCGATGCCTACGAGGCGGCCCGCAAGGCCAATGGGCCGCGCGACAGCCGCCACCGGATCGAACATATCGAGGTGATCCATCCCGACGATATCCACCGCTTTGCCGAACTTGGCGTCATCGCCTCGATGCAGCCGCCGCATCCGCCCGGCGCGATGGGCCTGCCGCTGGAACCGACGGTGAGCAAGATCGGCCGCGACCGCTGGCGCTATGCCTATGCCTGGCGGACACTGAAAGACGCAGGCGTCCATATTCCCTTTGCCTCCGACTGGCCGGTGTCGCCGATTTCCCCACTGCTCGGCATCGCGGCGGCGATCAACCGCAAGCCCTGGGGCGAGGAGGATCTCGACCAGCATTTCACCCTGGAGGAGGCGATTGCCGCCTATACGGTGGAAGGGGCGCATGCGGAATTTGCCGAGAACCGCAAGGGCATGATCCGGCCCGGCCATTTCGCCGATCTCGTCATTCTCGATGGCGATATCGACGCGACACCGCAGAGTGGCGATTCATGGCCTGTCGGTGCGGGAAACGCTGGTCGCGGGGGTCATCGGTTTTTCCGATAGTTCTGATCGGGAATCGAGATAATAAATATACTTCGGGTTTACGACATAATCCGCATTGTCAAAGGCTAGATGGCGTGATCTTCTCTCCTTCAGGGGAATTTAAAACGTATAAAGGGTGAAAATCCGATCATGCCTGCTTCCAATGCGATTGATATTCGTGACGTCTCGAAGACCTACGGCGCCGGGGATGGCGCCGTCACTGCGGTCCGGAATGCCAGCCTTTCCATTCGCCAGAACGAGTTCTTCACGCTGCTTGGGCCTTCCGGCTGCGGCAAGACCACCCTTCTGCGGCTGATTGCCGGGTTCGAGTTCCCGTCCACCGGGGAAATCCTGCTGGACGGCACGCCGATTGCCGCCATGCCGCCCTACAAGCGGCCAATCAACACGGTGTTCCAGAACTACGCGCTGTTTCCACACATGACGGTGGCGGACAATCTTGGCTTCGGCCTGAAGATGCTCGGCCGCCCGAAGGCGGAAATCGACGCCCGCGTCGCCGAAATGCTGAAGCTGGTGCGGATGGAGAAATACGGCAACCGCAAGACCAGCCAGTTGTCGGGTGGCCAGCAGCAGCGCGTGGCGCTCGCCCGGGCGCTGGCGCCCAAGCCGAAGGTGCTGCTGCTTGACGAACCGCTGTCGGCGCTCGATTACAAGCTGCGCAAGGAAATGCAGATCGAACTGAAGCGGCTCCAGGCCGAAACCGGCATCACCTTCGTCTTTGTCACCCATGACCAGGAGGAGGCGCTGACCATGTCGGACCGGATCGCAGTCATGGAAGCGGGCAACATCCTCCAGGTCGGCTCGCCGCGCGAGATCTATGATGCGCCAAGCGTCCGGTTTGTCGCCGATTTCATCGGCGAATCGAATTTCATCGAGGCAAGGCTGCTGTCGGCCGAGGGCGGGGTGGCCGAGGTGGAGCTTGCCGGTGGCGCCCGGATCAAGGCGGGCCTGCCCGCCGGTCTCGACACGACAGGGCCGGTGACGCTGGTTCTGCGTCCGGAACATGCGGCGCTCGTCGCAGCTGACAGCGCCGAAGCCAATATCTCGGGGACGCTTTCGGAAATCATCTATTTCGGCACCGATACCTATTTCGACATCACGCTTGATGCCGGCGGTGACTTCAAGGTGCGAGCCCAGAACAAGCCGAGCCAGAGTTTTGGGCTTGCCAGGGGCGAGCGCGTCGGCATCCGCTTCGAGCCGGGCGCTGCCCGCGTGCTGAGGGCATGACGCCATGACAGTGCAAACCGACATGATCGAGAGTGAAAAGCGCCGGACGATCCGCAATCGCTGGCTGCTTTCTGCCCCCGCCCTGCTGATCATTCTTCTGGCCGCCACAGGCCCGCTGCTGATCGTGCTCATCTATTCCTTCCTGACCCCTGGCCCCTATGGCAATGTGGTCTGGAGCTTTTCCACCGATGCCTGGTTCGGCGTGGTATTCGAGCGCGACATTTTTGATGACACCGTGTCGATCGCTTCGGCACATCTGACGATTTTCAACCGCTCGGTGGGGCTGTCGATCGTCACCACCATCGTCACGCTGTTCTTCGGCTTTCCGACCGCCTATTTCATCGCCACCAGGCCGGAACGGACCCGCGAGCTGTGGCTGTTCCTGATCACCATTCCGTTCTGGACCAATATCCTGATCCGCACCTTCGCCATGCTGGAAATCATCCGCAACGAGGGGCTGATCAACACCATCCTGATCCGGTTGCATGTCATCGACCAGCCGGTCCAGATGCTGTTTACCGACGGCGCGGTTCTGGCCGGCATGGTCTATGTCTATCTGCCGCTGATGGTGCTGCCGCTCTATGCCAGCATGGAAAAGATCGATTTCCGCCTCGTCGAGGCGGGCTACGATCTCTATGCGACGCCGCGCCAGGTGCTGTGGAAGATCATCATCCCTCTGGTCAAGCCCGGCATCATCGCCGGCTCGATCCTCGTCTTCATTCCCTCGCTCGGGGCCTATGTGACTCCCAGCATTCTCGGCGGCGGCAAGAACATGATGCTCGGCAACCTGATCGAGCTGCAATTCGGCCAGGGCCGCAACTGGCCGCTCGGCTCATCCCTGTCGATAGCGCTGATGCTGATCGTCATGGTGGCGATGCTCGCCTATGTCCGCAATGCCGGCACTGAAAAGGGAGGTGCACATGGCTGAATCCTTCTCCATCCGCCGCCAGCGCGGTTTTGCCACCATCGCGCTCTTCAGCTTCTTTGCGCTCTACCTGCCGATTGCGGTTCTGGTGATCTTTGCCTTCAATGCGGGCTCGTCGCTCAGCGACTGGCAGGGCCTGTCCCTGCGCTGGTTCGCCAAGGCCGCCGACAACCAGCTGGTGATCGACACCTCGCTGCGTTCGCTCGAAATCGCCGTGGTCGCGGCGATCATCTCGACGGCGGCGGCAACGCTGGCCGCCATCGCCACGACGCGCACTGCGCCCTATCGCGGGCTGACGGCGAAATATGCCTTCATCAACCTGCCGCTGATGGTGCCGGAAATCGTCACCGCCGTGGCGCTGCTGATCGTCTTTGCGCAGATCAAGCAATGGACGGGCTATTCAGGCCTTGGCTACCTGATTGCGGCGCATGCCGCCTTCTGCATTCCCTTTGCCTATCTGCCGATCCGCGCCCGGCTGGAAAACATGGACGAAACGCTGGAACGGGCGGCAGCCGATCTCTATGCGACCCCGTTCAACGCCTTCCGCTTTGTCACCCTGCCGCTGCTCTGGCCGGGGATACTGGCCGGCATGATGCTTGCCTTCGTCATCTCGCTCGATGACGTCGTCATCACCCAGTTCGTCAAGTCGGCAGGCCAGGATACGCTGCCGACCTATATGCTGGGCCAGTTGCGCCGCTCCATCACCCCGGAGATGAACGCGATCTCGACCGTGTTCCTGGTGCTGTCGGTCGCCGTCGTCACCGTCTTCTTCTTCGTCAACAGAAAACCCGCCTGAGACAATAAAAACAGAGAGGAACTGACTCATGAAAAAAGCACGCTCACTCGGACTGGCGCTCGCCGCGCTGATGGCTTCCTCCACGCTGGCGCTGGCCGATGGCCAGCTCAACATCTACAACTGGGGCAACTATACCAACCCGGACCTGATCAAGAAATTCGAGCAGAAATACAATGTGAAGGTGACGCTGACCGACTATGATTCCAACGACACGGCGCTCGCCAAGATCCGCGCCGGTGGCCATGGCTTCGATATTGCGGTTCCCTCCCAGTCCTTCGTGCCGACCTGGATTTCCGAAGGCCTGCTGCTGGAAACCGATCCCGGCCAGATGGAAAACGGCAAGAATATTGCGCCGGAATGGAAGGACCCGGCCTTCGACCCCGGCCGCAAATATTCGGTTCCGTGGCAGCTCGGCACTGTCGGCGTCAGCGTCAATACCGATGTCTACAAGGGTGACATCAATACCTGGGGCATCCTGTTCGACACGCCGGCGGAGCTGAAGGGCAAGGTCAACGTGGTTCCCGAGATGAACGACGTGATCTATGCCGCGATCAAGTACAATGGCGGCAACCTCTGCGACAATGACAAGACGCTGCTGAAGAAGGTGCGGGACACCCTGGTCAATTCCAAGCCGAACTGGATTTCGATGGAATATACGACCATCGAGAAGATGACGGCCGGTGACTATGGCGCGACCTCTGACTGGAACGGCTCTGCCCTGCGCCAGCGCCTGGCCAAGCCCAACATCCATTACGGCTATCCGAAGGAAGGCATCAACACCTGGTCGGACAATGTCGTGGTGCTGAAGGACGCCAAGAATGTCGAGAATGCCAAGCTGTTCCAGAACTTCATCATGGACCCGGAAAATGCGGCGATGATCTCGGCCTTTGCCCGCTATGCCAACGGCATTGCCGGATCGGACAAATACATGCCCGCCGACATGAAGGACGCGCCCGAACTGAAAGTTCCGGCGGAACTCAAGGACAAGGTGGACCTGATGCGGCTCTGCGATCCCGCCACCCAGGAAATCTACACCAAGATCTGGACCGAGCTGCAGAAGTAGGCCCCTCTCCCCGCGCCCCGCCCGTGGCAGGCCCCGGGCGGGGCATTTTTGTCCCTGTCCCACAGTCGCGGAATCCCACTCGATGAAAACTGTCTATTCCCCCCGTCACAAGGGCCATTCCGGCCATATCGAAGTCGTCTTCGGCCAGCCCGTGCCCTGTTTCGAAAAGCCGGAACGGGCGGAATATATCCACCAGCGCATTCATGACGTCGGCCTTGGCCCGGTACTTGCCCCCGCCGAACATGATCTTTCGACCGCCGCGAAGGTGCACAAACCCGACTATCTGGCCTTCCTGCCGACCGTCTGGGACCGGTGGCTGGCCGAAGGACGCCCCGCGGATGCGACCGCCCTTCCCTATGTCTTCCCGACGCGGGCCGTGCGGCAGGATGTGCTGCCACGGCATTTCGATGCGCAGTTCGGCTATTATTCCTTCGACAACAGCGTCGGCTTCGTCGCGGGCACCTGGGACGCGATCAAGAGTTCGCATGACGTGGCGCTGACCGCCGTCGACCTGATGAATGCCGGCGAGACCTCGGCCTTTGCCCTCTGCCGCCCGCCCGGCCATCACGCCGGCACCGATTTCATGGCCGGCTATTGCTATATCAACAATGCCGCCGTCGCCGCCCAGCGCTTTCTCGACCAGGGGGCGCGCCGGGTGTCGATCCTCGATGTCGACTATCACCATGGCAACGGCACCCAGCAGATCTTCTACAACCGCGCCGATGTGCAGGTGATCAACCTGCATGGCCATCCCGATGACGAATATCCGCATTTCCTCGGCTTTGCCGACGAAAGGGGCGCTGGCGAAGGCGAAGGCTTCAACATCAACTATCCCATGCATCACGGCACCGGCTGGGATGTCTGGAGCCAGGCACTGGAAGACGGCTGCCGCAAGCTCGCCGATTACCAGCCCGACGTGGTCGTCGTCTCGCTGGGCGTCGACACGTTCGAGAAGGACCCGATCAGCAAGTTCAGGCTGAAGACCGAAAACTACCCCGTCATCGGCGCCCGCATCGCCAAACTCGGCCTGCCCACCCTCTTCGTCATGGAAGGCGGCTACGCCGTCGCCGAAATCGCCGTGAACGCCGTGGGCGTGCTGCAGGGGTTTGAGGGGGCGTAAGGCGGGGAATGTATGCTTTGCGCATTCGTTTCGGTCATTGGAGCCGTCTTCGCCTCACCGCCGAAGCGGACACCGCTATCAATTGGCAAGTTGGATAAGCGGTCGTCCCATCATTCTCCTCAGTCGTATGAGACCGGCATCAGTGTTGACTTGTGGCGCGCAGGCGAGCTGATCGAGGATTTTCCCTATCGAATGAGGCCAGCGGTTAACATCGATCGGCAGCAGGCGCAGGAGGACCTCGAGAAGCGCTTGGGGATAAGTCTCAATAATTCTGCCTATCTCTTCGGAGGATATCGCGTACGCGTCGAAATTATCGCACGGCACGAGCCGCCCGACGATGAGGCTCGCCACCTCAGGGAACAAATCTCCCGATTCGAACAAGACTCGGCTGAGCGCGCGCGACGTCTCTTCCGATTTCAGCGCCTTTTGAAGCGGCCAGACCTCGTGGAAAAACAGGGCGACCTTTTCGCGGGACACCGTATTCTCTTTCAATCGTCCCCTTAGTTTCCAGAGCACCCGCACCCCGAACTGCGTTCCGCCTTCGACAATGGACTCTCTAAACTGCGCGTTGGTGAGCGGAGGCCTTTTCCGGTCGAACCACTCGATCCAGGCGTATAGGAGTATGTCTGCGAGGCTGTCCGTAATCGGTTTTCGGCGGGAGCCTTCGGCAACTCTGCGAACAATCGAGACTGTCATCTTCCGGAATAGTCGTGGAGGGGGCACCCAATTGGCCCAAACAAAGCCATCCCAGAACGCATCTCCGTCAGGGCCTTCGGATTTCATGCTGGGCATGATTACGGCTTCAGCCCATTTCGGATCGACCAGCCAGAAAAACACGAATTGGAATGATGCGAAGACAAGGGCATGCCGACGCAGATCACCAGGTAGAGACAGGAGGGTTTCCATCTTCGCCTTCCAGTCTGCTTGCAGTCCTGAGTTCCGACGTCTCCCTGAAAGACTGGGATCTTGAAGGAGGGCCTGCGTCAACATTCCAACAGGCCTGTTCAGGCCGTCGTCGGCCCAGTTCCTCTCGGCATATCTCTCACCTTCCGTGGCAGGGAATGCGGCTGCAGCTTCTACCATCTTCTGCCACAAGGATTCGAACGGATCCGGAAGCTCGGCCACCAAGCGGCGAGCGAGGCGCTTCATCCATTCCCCCGCTGGATAGAGAATCTGCGACAAATTCGCCGCCGTCATAGTCCCAAGTCTCCCGCAGATCAGGCCCAGCAGCCTTGTCGGGTCCTGTTCCCTTTTATCAGAGCGAAGAAAGGACTCCCAAGCCTCGACGTGAATTCTCCCATTCCTCGCCTCGTATGAGAGCGCCGCGAGCGCCTTAATGGGGCGCAGCTCTACCAATCCGGAGAAGGGGTCGTGTCGCACGTGGTTTCGATAGTCGATTTCCTCAGGAACTCTTGCGTTGGAGAGGATCTCCGCAATTGGGAGCGCGTTGAGGACTCCGGGATCGTTATTCGTCGCGATTGAGAACACTTTCGGCTGAGTGTCCTCGATTGCGTCATCGATGTCCGGTAGCTCACCTCCTAGCCTGGCAGCTATATCGGCAACCATCCCCTCGATGTCGAACGAGAACCGCAAGTCCTGAGCGTCGAGCCATCGCAACCGCTCGAGGAGCGCTCGGTCGTTGTATTCAGCACTTCTGCCGGGGTTCTCCCCGGGATAGTTGGTGGAGGTTAGCTTGCGCTCTATCTCAAGACGAGCCCGCTGCGGAAAGTCGCTCCATCGACGGCTGAAGGTCATCAAGAGGTCGCGCTGGTGAAGGCTTCCCCAGAAGGCCTTGTCCGACAGCCCTACTAATATCGTCGCTGCCTCTTCAGCCGTCGTGATACTCGGATGACGAGCCGCCCATATGCGTAACCGGGAGAAGATACCGTCGTCGTCAACTGGCCACCGGAGAAACTCGGCATGCGCAGTCGCAGGATCGTTGGCGGCCAGGCGGGCCAGCATTCTCTGCATTTCCAAAACAGGTCCCACAAGGCCATAGCCATGCAAGTCCAGGGGCTGTGCATCGGTCTCGTATGTCGTTGGCAAATAGATCCAATCGCTCCCACGCACTTCAGCCTCAAGCGATCTCGCATAGTCCAAGTTTTCACGAAGCCTCGCGACGGCAACTCTAAGCATCTCCGGCGGAACCTCCACATCGACATCGGGCATCGGATACTCGATCTTCAAAATGAAAACTCGGTCATCGTCAGATGATGGTCCAACTCTGAAGGGCGGCTCTATTCTGAGGCGAGGGCGCCGAGTGCTCATGAGACGCCGCACCATTTCGTCAGACCATACCGAAGCATTTACTTCGGCCGAGATAGCGGAGGCGACTTGATCAGGTTCTTCGCGACGGTCCTCCCACGTCCGGAATAGATATCGCCACCCCCGTGCGATCTCGGCGGGAAACTTGTCGGCTCCGCCTCTGATCGCCGACGACAACAAAACCTTTACCCGTGGATGGACATCGGGTTGTTTCAACGCCCACGAGAACGCGTCCGGTTGATGCGCCACGTTCATGAGCCAGATTGCGAGTAGATCGAGGCGGGTCGGCAATGCGTCCGCTATGGCAGCGTTGCGTCCATAAAAGATCCCCGACCACAGAGCCGCGTCCAACGCATCACTCGGGTATAAATCGAAACCGTCCCAGCTATTCTTTGGAACCTCCCGTGGTTGTGTCAGATTTGAGCGGTTGCGTTCATGGGAATCAGGCGGCGGCGGTGGTACGTCGTCGTCAAGGCCGAATTGATCGAATGGATCGATACGTCCTTTCGACGAGCTCGCGTCTATTTCGGGTTGTCCATAGCGCTCCCTTGGATCGATAACGCGAAGCCATGAAGCTGGAATGCCGCCATCAGCAAGCTGCGTCAGTCGGCGGACTCCATCCGCAGATGAAAGGATGTGAGCGACCTGACCACGCTCGTGGGGATGTAACGCCTCGGGACCGCGAACCGCTTTCTCGATAACCTGGTCGTGCCATCCATCGACGTCGATGGCGCGTTGTGCCCATGCTTCCAAGGTCGACCACAGGGCTTTATGTCCGTCGGACGGATCGTAGGCCATCGCATGTACGCCCTTGTTCTCCCACAGGGAAGAAGCGACAGCGCTCTCGCCGGACTGGAAAGCGTACATTCGCCCATGTGCCTGAGAGGCTCCCTTCAGAGCTTCCAGCAGGTATTGCACAGGAGGGTCGTCGGCCGAATAGCCGAGAAACACTATGCTGAAACGTGAGAGCAGGGACTGGATGAACCTGGCAGCCCAGCCGTCGGCAAGATAGGCGCGGCCGAAGTCGCCGCTCGATAAAACGAAGCCTTCGTCGTCCGAGCCGAGATATTTCGGGTCGACACGTCCATGGAGATGAATCACTGCATTCAAATCGGCACGCTTCGGGTCAGGAAGATGCCCTGGCCCGATCGATCTTGCTTTGGGATCACAATCTTCGAACAACCGATCGAAATTGGTGGTGACCAGACGGATGGCCCCAGACCTCCTGCCAGCCAGATCGAGCACAACTTCATGAGCTGAGTGATCGGCATCACCTTGCGGCTTCAATGCAGCCGCGACTGCGGCGTGAATATCCGAGGTGTCAAATTCCCGCTCGAGGAGAGAGAAGACCCTATCAGTTGCTACGAAGCCCCCGACTCCTTCGATGGGGCTAAGACTGGTCGCGGTGTCTAGCAGCTTGCGCGCAGGGCTTCCTTTCGCAGGTGCAAGCTGGTCTATGACCTTTTTAGCCAGTTGCGCAAAGTTTAAAAGTCCAGCCCGAGCCTGCGAAACTCCAGCGCCACAGAAAAAAACAACCTCGTTCCTGTCAAGAGCGAGCAGTATTTCGTCGGGAATCGAGGGGCCATGTGCGGTGAATCTCATAATTCAGATAGAGCAAGCTTGCACCACGTTGTCGAGACCAACTCATTGGAGGTATCACAACTTTTCGGTATTGGGGGGGGCGACCGTAGCATTAGCAGACCCTAAGAAGTCGCTGAAGACTCAACCGGGCATCAAACCACAGCTTTGAGAGAATTCAGTTAGGGCCAGATCGGACTGTGCGCCTGAGAGACGTTTGTCCGCTTTCAGTTCCTAGAGCGGCGCAGTAGACGGTCCCCACCCACTCCCCCCCTCACCCCTCCCCCCTCACGCCGCCTGCCGCTGCCGCTGCCCGGCCTGATTGATCCTGAAAATACTCACCATTTCGGACAGCACGGTCATATGGTCGTTGGTCTGCGAGGTGGAGCCGGCGAGGTCGCCGACGAGGCGGGCGTTGTAGGTGGTGAGTTCGTCGAGGCTCTTCATGGCGGCGGTGAGTTGCTGGAGGTTGCGGGTCTGCTCGTTGCTTTCGCTGGCGATTTCGCTCGACAGGGACGAGACGGCGGCAATCGAGGCGGCGATTTCGGTGAATTGCGCGGTGGCGCGGCGCACGAGGTCGGCCCCTGCCCGCACCTCTTCCTGGCTCTTCTGGATCAGCGCCTTCACCTCGTTGGAGGCCTTGGCGGTGGATTGGGCGAGCGAGCGCACTTCCGTCGCCACCACCGCAAAGCCCTTGCCGCTTTCCCCGGCGCGGGCCGCCTCGACACCGGCATTCAGCGCCAGAAGATTGGTCTGGAAGGCGACGTTTTCGATGACGCCGATGATGTCGGAGATCTTGCCCGAGGAGGTGGTGATCTGCTCCATCGCCTGTTCCGCTCCGTGCATGACGCGGCTGCCTTCGGCGGCCAGCGTGTTGGTGGCGGCGATCACCCGTGTCGCCTCCCCGGCCCGCTCGGCATTCTGCCCGACGGTGTCGGCGACCAGATAGGTGGTGGCGGTGGTCTCCTGGATGGTGCCCGCCTGGGTTTCCGAGCGGTGGCGCAGTTCCCGCGTGCCGTCGAGGATTTCGCTGCTGGCGGCAGCCACTGCGCCGCAGGCATCCTTCAGACGGGTGACGACATCGGACAGCTGGTCCGTGACGCTGTTGGTATCGGCCTGCAGCCTGGCGAAGGCACCGCGATGCTGGCCTTCGAAGCGCACGGTCAGATCCGCCTGGGCAAGGGCTGCCAGCACCCGGATCGTTTCCGAAATGCCCGCCTGGGCGCTGGAGAACAGGTAATTGAGCTGGCCTGCGAGTTCGCTGTGCTCCTCGCGCTGGAATGGTCCATGGACCCGGGCGGAAAAATCGCCCTCGGCAGCCCGCGTCACCGCATCGCGCACCTGGGTCTGCAACAGTCCGGCTTCCGACGAGATCGCCGCAAGGCTGGCATTCTGGCTCTGGGTCGAGCGCTCCAGCGTCAGCCGTTCCAGCGCATTGGCCCGGAACACCGACAGGGTTTCGATCATCGCCCGGATTTCGCTGGCCCCGCGCTTGCGTGGCACCTTCACGTCCACATCGCCATCGGCAAGCTGGCGCATCGCCCGGGTCACCTTGACGATGGGGCTGGTGATGCTGTGCGACAGCACCAGGATCAGCAGGAAGCCGATGCCCGCCGCTACTGCCGCCATGGTCAGCACCTGCTGGATATCGGCGGCGAGACCCTTGCCGGCTGCGGAGACCTTTTCGGTCGCCGTCTTGCTGACGAGGTCATCGATACGCGCCAGCTCCGCCCTCAGCCCCGCTTCATTTTCGCTGAGGCGCTCCTGGGTCGGCACGCCCTCGGACGGGTCAAGGCCAAGCACGATGCGGGCATCATGTTCCCAGCCCTGATGCAGCCTGATCAGCGTCTGCACCTCGGCAGAGACGTCATCGGAGAGACTGTTCCGGGCGAAAGCGTCGAGATCGGCCTTCAGCTTGCCATTGGCCGCATCGAACATGGTCTTGACATCAGCGGGCGCGATATAGGTGGTCATCGCCATCACCCGGTCGACGACGCCATTCGCCTCATCGAAGGCATGGCCCGCCTCGGTGGAATAGGTCTTGGCATCCATCGCCGCGTTGACTACGAGGGCGACGCCCGACTGACCGCGTGTGGCGTTGTCGGCAATGTACCATGCAGTTGCCAGACCGGCGGTGACCGCTACGATCAGGGGAATGATGAAGAGAAACCGGATCGACATGGAACGCACCTCAGTTCGGCAGGATCGGCAGCGGGGTTTCCTGCTTGTCAGCAGTCAACGTATGGATGAAGGCAACGAGATCTGTCCGCTCGTCATCGGTGAGGACAAGCGCTTTCAGCTTGTCGGAGAGCGACGGCCGGTCGGTAATGCCGGCCTCGTAATGCAGGATCACCCCATCCAGATCGGGGATGCTGCCATCATGCATGTAGGGGGCGCGATAGGCGGAATTGCGCAAGCCCGGAGTCTTGAAGGCATGCTGCGCCTTGACATTGTCCGGCTCGTATTTGCCGCGCCCGATGTCGTCATCCGGCAGGCCGATATCGTGGAACTGGTTGTCGGTGAAGTTCCAGCCGGCATGGCACATGGAACAGCGGGCCTTGCCGGTGAAGAGGTCGAAGCCGCGCTTGGCGCTGTCGCTCACCGCCTTTTCATCGCCATAGACCCAGCGGTCGAAGGGCGACCAGCCGGAAACCACGGTGCGTTCATAGGTGGCAATCGCCGTCAGCACGGTGTCCTCGGTAATCCCCTTGCCGGGAAAGGTTTCGTCGAACCAGCGCTTGTAATCGGCAACCGAGGCAAGATCGGCGACAATGGCATGCATGTCGCCGTTCATTTCCTTGGGCGAGGTCATCGGCCCCTTGGCCTGCGCTTCCAGATCCGGCGCGCGCCCGTCCCAGAACATCGGGGTCACCCAGGCGGCGTTGAGAACCGTAGGGGCCTGACGGGGCAGCGCCAGATTGGCCGCGCCAATCGCCGTCTTCACCGGTGTCTCGAAGCCGAAGGAGGGATTGTGGCAGGAGGCGCAATTCATGTTCTTCGCACCGGACAGGCGCGGATCGAAATAGAGCATCTTGCCCAGTGTCGCCAGCTGCGGCGAATAGGGGGTCACCCCCTTGAACGGGATCATGTCGGGTCGCCGGTAATCGGCGAGATTTCCCGCCAGCGCCGGCAGCGCCACGGTCAGGCAGGCAAGGGAGACAAGCGTTTTCAACATGAGCGGACCCGGTGACAGAGATGTTTTCATGCCCAGGAGGGGCGCGATATCGCATCATGCGGGACCAAACCGGTCATCGTTCCAAAATCATTATATAGTACTATAAAATATTAATTAATTCTAAGTCCAACCATCCATTTTAATTATGACAAAGGACGGAACGGCCGACTTCCCGGTGAAAATTCTGATAAAAGACAATACTAACGGGTATATTTAGTTGTAAATCAAAACCACACACCTCTCACCAGCGGTATTTTTGCTGGACATGCCCTGCGGCTTGCACAATACCGAAAGGACAATTTCGCTCATTTCAGCACAGGAGACTTCATGCGCACCCATTCCTTTGGCCGCCTCCCCTTCACCGTTTCGGAAATCGGCTTTGGTGCCTGGCAGATCGGCGGCGCCTGGGGCGATGTCAGCGAGGCGGATGGACGCGCGGCCCTCCATGCCGCGCTTGATGCGGGGATGAGCTTCATCGACACCGCCGATGTCTATGGCGACGGGCGTTCGGAACGGATCATTGCCGAGGTGCTGAAGAGCCGGTCCGGGCAGCGCCCGATGGTCGCGACCAAGGCCGGCCGCCGCCTGTCGCCGCATGTCGCCGATGGCTATACGCGGGCCAATCTCGAGGCCTTCATCGACCGCAGCCGCAAGAACCTCGATATGGATTGTCTCGATCTCGTCCAGCTCCACTGCCCGCCGACCGATGTGCTTTACCGGCCAGAAGTGCTCGACGGCATGGACGAGCTTGTCGCCTCCGGCAAGATCGGGGCCTGGGGGGTCAGCGTCGAGCGGGTCGAAGAGGCGATGAAGGCCATCGAATATCCGAACTGTGCCTCTATCCAGATCATCTACAACCTGTTCCGCCAGCGTCCGGCGCATCTGTTCTTCGAGGAAGCCAAGCTGCATGATGTCGCCGTCATCGTCCGGGTGCCGCTGGCAAGCGGCCTGTTGTCGGGCAAGATCACCCGCGACACGCATTTTGCCGCCGATGATCACCGCCTGTTCAACCGCCATGGCGAACAGTTCGATGTCGGCGAGACCTTTGCAGGCGTACCCTTCGAGGTCGGGCTGGAGGCCGTCGAGGAAATCCGCAAGCTGGTGCCGGAGGGGGCGACCATGGCGGCTTTCGCGCTGAAATGGATCCTGATGAGCGATGCGGTGACCGTGGTCATTCCCGGTGCCCGCAATGCCGAGCAGGCGCGGGCCAATGCAGGGGCGGCAAGCCTTGCCCCCTTCTCCGACGACATCATGTCCGCCGCCCGCGAGATCTATGACCGGCTGGTGGCTCCCCATGTCCACCAGCGCTGGTAGGCGTCAGGGTCATTCACGCCGCAGGGCCGTTCGGCCAGCGCGGAATCTCTGCCGCTCTGTCCCGCCGGTCTATTGCTTCGGCTTCAGCAATCTGGCTGGCCGCCGCTCCTCGGCGGTCTTGAACAGGCTGAAGGTCTGGTTGACATAGTTGGTCACGCCCGAGATCGCCTCGACATAAGCGAGCAGTTCCGGCGTCACCTCCGCCTGCACCAGTTGCACGGCGCGTTCCTGCGGCAGGGTTTCAAAGGTCACATAGAACAGCGGCTCGCCGCGGCTGAGCTGCAGGGGCTTCCGGATGTCATGCCATTCGAAGGCCCACATCAGCGGGCGCGGCCAGACATGGATCGGAAACCGTCCGCAAAATTGCGTGCCGGGCCAGGGCTCTGCCCGGTAGTGAAAGAAGGGCGGCACCTGCGAGATATAGACGGGTTCATCGGCGATGAACATGTAAGGCAGCACCAGCTGCAGTGTCGGCCGGTCCGGATAGCGCCATTCCGCCTCGCTGACGATGCTGAGGACCTGTCCGAGCTTGTTCTGGCGAATGGACGAGGTCGGCCCGGCAAGATCCTTCAGAACCGGTCGCCCCTTCTCGTCGCGAACAAGCTGGACATGGATGTCAAAGGGGCACTTGATCTGGAAATAGCGGCTTTCGATGTTGACGGCGGCCGGGCAGCGGCCAACGGATTTCCCGTGGCTGCGGTTGGGCGCGCGGGTGATCACCCGCTCGGGCGCATCAAAAAGCACACTGCCCTTGTTGCTGTCGAGATACCAGCCGACACTGACAGGCCCGCTGGACCGTTCGTCCAGCGGGGGCTGGTCGACCTGAATATTGATTTGCATCCTGGTTTCTCCCAAATTCACCAACTCGCCGCGCAGGATCACTATACATCCCACAGATCCTGCGGCAGCCGGGCATCACAATCCGTTGTCTTTTGCCGAATTCGGGCCTGTCCCAGATATCTGGCCTCGACCGGGCAGGTTTTATATACAGGATTGCTTATATCCAGTCCCGCGCCGCTTTTCAACGCCGAACCCCTGCGGCACCTCACCGATTGCGCCGCACTTGCCTGCAGAAGGGCAGAGTGCCGTATCCGGAGTATCGGCGGAGACCAGCGCGATGGCCTGCATCGAAAGATCTGCGCCAGTTTGCCCCTCAAGCACGGAAAAGGGCCCGGCCTTTCGGCCGGACCCCTTTTTGAAACGCCAGCCGGATCACATCCGGTGCCACAGCTTAGCTGTTGACGGCGTCCTTCAGGCCCTTGCCTGCGGTGAACTTCGGAACGTTGCGGGCCGGAATGTCGACCTCTGCACCGGTGGACGGATTGCGGCCCTTGGAGGCTTCACGACGGGAGACGGTGAAGCTGCCGAAACCGGCGAGGCGGATATCGCCACCGGCCTTCAGTGCCGACTGAACGGTCTCGAATACGGCATCGACGGCAGATGCTGCATCGGCCTTGGTCAGTCCTGCCTTTTCGGCGACTGCGGAGACGAGTTCATTCTTGTTCATGTTTCCACCCCTTTCAATGGTTTGAAACGACTCAATTTGTAGTTCTGGGGCAGAATACGCAAGCGCCTGCCAGCCGCAACTCAAAAGCCCTGCAAAGCCGCGAAAAGCAAGCGATTCCGGCACTTTTTCACAAAAAAGGCCAGCAATGTGCTGGCCTTTTCGCTCGTCTTTCAGTGGTTCGGCGCGACTTTGCCCCAAAAGTCCGAAGTCCGGGACAAACCGTGTTCAGGGCCGGTGGCCCTGAGTGTTCAGGGCCACCGGCCCTGAACGGGTTCAGTGCGCGATGGTCTGGCCGGTGTCGTCGACACCTTCGACGGTGGCGATGACGGGGGTCTCGACCGTGCCGTCCCATTCGATCGGTTCCGGCACCCGCAGCAGCGCGTGGCGGATGACCTCGCCCATTCTGGAAACCGGGACGATTTCCAGATTGTTTTTGACGTTGTCCGGGATCTCGGCCAGATCCTTGGCATTCTCTTCCGGGATCAGCACCTTCTTGATGCCGCCGCGAAGCGCTGCGAGCAGCTTTTCCTTCAGGCCGCCAATCGGCAGCACCCGGCCGCGCAGGGTGATTTCCCCGGTCATCGCCACGTCATGGCGCACCGGAATGCCGGTCATGATCGAGACGATGGCGGTGGCCATGGCAACGCCTGCCGAAGGACCGTCCTTCGGGGTTGCCCCTTCCGGCACGTGGACGTGGATATCGGCCTTGTCGAAGCGCGGCGGCTCGATGCCGAAATCCACCGCCCGCGAGCGGACATAGGAGGCCGCTGCCGAGATCGATTCCTTCATCACTTCCTTCAGGTTGCCGGTCACCGTCATCCGGCCCTTGCCCGGCATCATCACGCCTTCGATGGTCAGCAGCTCTCCGCCGACTTCCGTCCAGGCAAGTCCCGTGACAATGCCGATCTGGTCCTCGCCATCGGCCTCTCCATGCCGGAAGCGCGGCACGCCAAGGTAATCGTTGAGATTGGCAGCAGTCACCTCGACCATTTTGGTCTTGCCCTTGATGATTTCGGTGACCGCCTTGCGCCCGAGCTTCATCAGTTCGCGCTCGAGACTGCGCACACCGGCCTCGCGGGTATAGGCGCGGATCACTTCCATCAGCGCCTCGTCGCTCACCGAGAATTCCTTCGGCTGAAGGGCATGCTCGCGGATGGCCTTCGGCAGCAGGTGCCGCTTGGCAATCTCGAGCTTTTCCTCCTCGGTATAGCCGGCGATGCGGATGATCTCCATGCGGTCCATCAGCGGTGCGGGAATGTTGAGCGTGTTCGCCGTGGTGATGAACATCACGTCGGACAGGTCATATTCCACTTCCAGATAGTGGTCCATGAAGGTGCTGTTCTGTTCGGGATCGAGCACCTCGAGCAGGGCAGAGGACGGATCGCCACGGAAATCCATGCCCATCTTGTCGATTTCATCGAGCAGGAACAGCGGATTGGATTTCTTCGCCTTCTTCATCGACTGCAGCACCTTGCCCGGCATGGAGCCGATATAGGTGCGGCGGTGGCCACGGATTTCCGCCTCGTCGCGCACGCCGCCAAGCGCCATGCGGACATATTCGCGACCGGTCGCCTTGGCAATCGACTTGGCGAGCGAGGTCTTGCCGACGCCTGGAGGACCGACGAGGCAGAGGATCGGCCCCTTCATCTTGGTGGCCCGCGCCTGAACGGCCAGATATTCGACGATGCGTTCCTTGACCTTGTCGAGACCGAAATGGTCCTCTTCGAGGATCTTTTCCGCATTGTTGAGGTTGGTCTTGATCTTCGAGCGCTTCGACCAGGGCAGACCTAGCAGCCAGTCCAGATAGTTGCGCACGACGGTGGCTTCCGCCGACATCGGGCTCATCTGGCGCAGCTTGCGCATTTCCGCCTCGGCCTTTTCACGGGCCTCCTTGGACAGCTTGGTCTTGGCGATCCGCTCCTCGATTTCGGCCATCTCGTCACGGCCATCCTCGCCGTCGCCGAGTTCCTTCTGGATCGCCTTCATCTGTTCGTTGAGGTAATATTCGCGCTGTGTCTTTTCCATCTGGCGCTTGACGCGCGAGCGGATGCGCTTTTCCACCTGCAGAACGGAAATCTCGCCTTCCATGAAGCCGAGCGCCTTTTCCAGGCGGCCCTTGACGCTGGTGGTTTCCAGCATCTCCTGCTTCTCGGTGATCTTGATCGACAGATGCGAGGCAACGGTATCGGCGAGCTTGGAGTAGTCCTCGATCTGGCTCGCGGCACCAACGACTTCGGGCGAAATCTTCTTGTTGAGCTTGACGTAGCTTTCGAATTCGGAGACGACGGAGCGGCTCAGCGCCTCGACTTCGACCGGATCATCCTTCGGCTCCTCGAGCACGTCGGCATAGGCTTCGTAGAATTCCTCGCGCTCGGAATAGCTGTCGATCTTCGCGCGGGCGCGGCCTTCGACCAGCACCTTGACGGTGCCGTCAGGCAGCTTCAGCAGTTGCAGCACATTGGCGACGGTGCCGACCTTGTAGATGCCTTCCGGCGACGGATCATCATCACCGGCATTCATCTGGGTGGCCAGCATGATCTGCTTGTCGGAGCCCATGACCTCTTCGAGCGCACGGATCGACTTCTCGCGGCCAACGAAAAGCGGCACGATCATGTGCGGGAAAACCACGATGTCGCGGAGCGGCAGCACCGGATAGGCGGCGCGCTCGGCTGAAACAGACGTCTTTTTCGTCATCATTCTTCCTTTCCAAAGCCCCGGGGGGACTTCTTTCCGACAGCGCCGGGAAGCGCCTCGGTCTTTCTATTGCGTGCTCCACAAGTGGAGATCTGCGCTTGCGATTTCAAGGTTTGAAAGCCTTGCTGCCAAACGGTCGGGACCTGGGACCGGCACACCCTGTACCAGCGCCCGAAACTAGCGCCGGGATCTGGTCCGTGGCTTGTCCCCTTCCCCCATCCGATGTCGCAGCCGGGCTCTTCACGCTGTTCGATTCCCAGTTTTACCTTTTGTGACGCAAGACGCAATGATGACAGTCCGGGAAACCGCGCGGCCATGCCGTCGCCAGACGCAAAAAGGCCCGCTGATGCGGGCCCTTGAGACTATCGGTTGAACGTACCTGACCGATCAGGCCGAGACATTGGCCTTTTCGTCGGCGCGGTCGGCGTAGATGTAGAGCGGCCGGGCTTCGGCACGCACCACCTCTTCCGAGATCACCACTTCGCGCACGCCATCGAGTTCCGGCAGGTCGAACATGGTGTCGAGCAGGATCTTTTCCATGATCGAGCGCAGGCCGCGGGCGCCGGTCTTGCGGACGATGGCGCGCTTGGCGATTTCGCGCAGCGCATCCTCGTGGAAGGTCAGTTCCACGTCTTCCATCTCGAACAGCCGCTGGTACTGCTTGACCAGCGCGTTCTTCGGCTCCGACAGGATCTGGATCAGCGCGTCTTCATCGAGATCCTCGAGCGTCGCCAGAATGGGCAGACGGCCGATGAATTCCGGGATGAGGCCGAACTTCACCAGATCTTCCGGCTCCAGTTCGCGCAGCACTTCGCCGACGCGGCGGTCTTCCGGCGACTTGACGCTGGCCCCGAAGCCGATCGAGGTCTTCTCGCCACGGGCCGAAATGATCTTGTCGAGACCGGCAAAGGCACCGCCGCAGATGAACAGGATATTGGTCGTGTCCACCTGCAGGAATTCCTGCTGCGGATGCTTGCGGCCACCCTGCGGCGGCACGGAGGCAACGGTGCCTTCCATGATCTTCAGCAGGGCCTGCTGCACGCCTTCGCCCGAGACGTCACGGGTGATCGACGGATTGTCCGACTTGCGGCTGATCTTGTCGACTTCGTCGATATAGACGATGCCGCGCTGGGCGCGCTCGACATTGTAGTCGGCGGCCTGAAGCAGCTTCAGGATGATGTTTTCCACGTCTTCGCCGACATAGCCGGCTTCGGTCAGCGTGGTGGCATCGGCCATGGTGAAGGGCACGTCGATGATGCGGGCCAGCGTCTGGGCAAGATAGGTCTTGCCGCAGCCGGTCGGGCCGACAAGCATGATGTTCGACTTCGCCAGTTCCACGTCGCCGCCCTTGGAGGCATGCGCGAGGCGCTTGTAATGGTTATGCACGGCAACGGACAGGATGCGCTTGGCCTGCTTCTGGCCAATGACATATTCGTCCAGCACCTTGATGATATCCTGCGGCGTGGGCACGCCCTCGCGGGATTTCACCATCGAGGATTTGTTCTCCTCGCGAATGATGTCCATGCACAATTCGACGCATTCATCGCAGATGAAAACGGTCGGTCCGGCGATCAGTTTCCGGACTTCGTGCTGGCTCTTGCCGCAGAATGAACAATAAAGGGTGTTCTTGGAATCCCCACCATTGCTACCGCTGACTTTGCTCATGTTCAAATTCCTTCCAGCACGCCGAGGATCCGCACCAGCGGATTACGGTCTTTCTAGGCCCGCCCGGGCAACCGGCAGAACCGGACACCCAGGCCGAAACCCCGGAAAAGCCTGAAGCTTGCGCTGGGAACAACCTGTTCCTGGCCGAGCCGGGCCCTTGAGGGGCATGCTATGTCAGATCACTCAACATAGCATTAATTGAAATTCTGCACCTGACAGACAAGATCTCTCTTCTCTGTCATCACAATTGGGTGGGAACTATGGCACACGGTCCCCCTCACCGCGCTGATCAGCCGGCGTCGCCTTCCATTTCGACGCGCGAGGTCAGCACGCGGTCGATCAGGCCCCAGTTCAGCGCTTCGTCCGCATCCATGAAATGGTCGCGGTCAAGCGTCTGCTCGACCTCCTCATAGCTGCGTCCGCAATGCTTGACATAGACTTCGTTCAGGCGGCGCTTCATCTTGATGATGTCGCGGGCGTGGCGCTCGATGTCCGATGCCTGGCCCTGGAAGCCGCCGGAGGGCTGGTGCACCATGAGACGGGCATTCGGGGTGGCAAAGCGCATGTCCTTGTGGCCGGCGGCCAGAAGCAACGAGCCCATCGACGCGGCCTGGCCGATGCAGAGCGTCGAGACGGCGGGCTTGATGAACTGCATCGTGTCATAGATCGCCATGCCTGCGGTGACGACGCCACCGGGCGAATTGATGTAGATGGCGATTTCCTTCTTCGGATTTTCCGCCTCGAGGAACAGCAGCTGGGCGCAGACCAGCGTCGCCATGTGATCTTCCACCGGGCCGGTCATGAAGATGATTCGTTCCTTGAGCAGCCGCGAATAGATGTCATAGGACCGTTCGCCGCGGTTGGTCTGCTCAACGACCATGGGAATGAGTGCCATGGCAGTATCAACTGGATTTCTCATATCCGTCCTTTGTCCTGCTTTCCCCTCACGCCCGCGACGATCAAGGGGAATCAAAAAAGAAGTCCTCGTCCCTACATAGAGTGTCCATACCCCCGACTTCAAGAGAAGCGAGGGAAAGACGGGCGCTTTCGCCTTGCAACGCCGTGCCGGAGCAAGGCAGACACAAGGCTCGGGCCCTCATCCCTGCAGCACGATCCTGCCATCCTATCTGCACGAGTCGCGATTAAGGACGGGTTACGCTAGCCTTCATTCGCCGGAATTCGGCGAAATGGGTAAAAGCTCCGTGAACCCGCATCCGCAGATTGCCGGAAAACCTCTCCTCAGGGACAGGGCAATCCATCCGACGGTTATAGGGCATAATCGCTTGTTTTGCAGTGCATTCCGCCTCTTTTCCGTCTGGTAAAAATCCGCTACCACGATGGCCATGACCCAAGCGCCCTTTCTCACCATTGATTCCGCCAACCGGTTCGTCTCGCTGATCGGAAACCATCCCGGCTTCTACAGCGACCCCAATCCGGTCTATGCGGCCATCCACGCGGCCTGCCCGACCTTTTTCTGGAAGGAACAGGGGCACTGGTTCTTTTCCGGCTATGACCATGTCAACAGCCTGCTGCGCGACCGCCGTTTCGGACGGCAGATCCTGCATATCGCCACCCGCGAGGAGCTGGGCATGCCGGAACCGGCCGCCCATACCGCGCATTTCGACGCCGCCGAATCGAAATCGCTGCTCGAACTCGAACCGCCCGAGCACACGCGGCTGCGCACCATGGTCAACCGCGCCTTCGTCTCGCGCCATGTCGAGCGGCTGCGGCCCGAGATCACCGAGCTTGCCAACCGGCTGATCGACGGTTTCGAGAAGGACGGCGCGGTGGAACTGCTCTCGACCTTCGCCGAGATCATTCCCGTCACCATCATCGCCCGGATGATCGGCATTCCCGAAGAGATGGGGCCGCAGCTGCTGAAATGGTCGCATGACTATGTCCGCATGTACATGTATGGCCGCACCCGCGAGGACGAGGAGCTTGCCGACCGGGCGTCGAAGGAATTTGCCGATTACGTCAAGACGGTGATTGCCGAACGGCGGGCGGAGCCGCGCGACGACCTGCTCAGCCACATGATCGCCACCGAGCACAAGGGCCAGCACCTGACGGAGGAGGAGCTGATCTCCACCACCATCGTGCTGCTCAATGCCGGCCATGAGGCAACCGTCCACCAGATCG
This sequence comes from uncultured Gellertiella sp., assembly GCF_963457605.1. Classification (GTDB taxonomy): domain Bacteria; phylum Pseudomonadota; class Alphaproteobacteria; order Rhizobiales; family Rhizobiaceae; genus Gellertiella. The sequence goes on along the minus strand of NZ_OY735139.1, from coordinate 3,754,549 downwards.
GCAATTCGCTGCGGATCATCCTCGACAGCGGCCTCGATCCGGCAACCCTGTTTGCCGACGAGAAGACCACCGAGACGACGGTGGAGGAATGTCTGCGGATCTGTGCGCCCGTGCATATCTTCCACCGTTTCGCGCTCGAAGATACGCAAGTGGATGGCGTCACCCTGAAGCGGGGCGATGTGATCAGCCTGCTGCTTGCCTCCGCCAATCTCGATCCGGCGAAATTCACCGACCCCCTCACCTTCAAACCGGACCGCCGCGAAGCGCCGAACCTGTCCTTCGGGGCGGGCATCCATTTCTGCATCGGCGCGCCGCTCGCCCGTCTGGAGCTGAACATCGTGCTGCCGCTGCTCATCCAGCGCCTGAAGGGGCTGAGGATCGTCGGCACGCCCGAGGTCAAGGATGTCTACCATTTCCACGGCCTCGAGCGGCTCGACATGGCCTGGGACCGGTAGGGCGGCCAGACAAACTCTAATGCCCGGCGTCTTCCTGTTCCATGGTCAGATCCTTCAGGATCGTGTGGATCTGGTCGCCGCTCATATGCGCGAGGTCGAAGCCGGTTGACAGCCCGATCCGGGCGAAGTCGCCGGCGTGGGACGAGCGGTTGCCGACGAAACCCATCGCCCAGTTCGGAAAGCTGCGCGCGGCAATCGGCTGCAGCGCCAGCAGCGACACGTCGCCATGCCGCTCGTCCTGCTGGATGCGCTCGAAGGTCGCCTCGATGGCGTCGAGCGTGCCCTCCAGGATCTGGGCAAAGCAGCCGGCATTGAACAGCAGCGCCCCGGTGATGCCGCGCGACGGGTTGTTGCGCCGGGCCGATGCCAGGATCGAGTCGATTTCGGCGGCAAAGCCGGTTTCGTCGTCAGATACAAGGTTCCGGCTGTAATAGACCAGATGATAGAGCATTTCAGACATGGAACGGCTCCCTGCTCTTGATGTCGATGAAATCCTGGATCGCATCGGCCGGCATCGGTTTTCCGGTCAGATAGCCCTGGACATGGGTGCAATGATTATCGCGGATCAGTGTCAGCTGTTCGGTTGTCTCGACCCCTTCCGCCGTGATCAGCATGCCGAGATTGCAGCCGAGATTGCCAATGGCCTTGAGGATGGCCTCGCTGTCAGCCCCCTGGTGGGCAGCCTGCACGAAGGAACGGTCGATCTTGATCTTGTTGAACGGGAATTTCTGCAGGTAGCTCAGCGATGAATAGCCGGTGCCGAAATCGTCCATGGCAATCTTCACGCCGAGGTCGCGCAAGGCATGCAGCGACTGGAGTATCCTGTCCGTATTGTCGAGCAGCAGGCTTTCGGTGACCTCGACCTCAAGCCGGTGTGGCTCAAGACCGGAATGGGCGAGCGCCGAGGTGATCATCGCCAAAAGCCCCTCCGCCTTGAACTGTACAGGCGAGACATTGACCGCCACCGTCATGCCGTCAGGCCAGCTTGCCGCCTCGCGGCAGGCGGTCCGCATCACCCATTCGCCAATCGCCCCGATCAGCCCGGTTTCCTCCGCCAGCGGGATGAAGTCGAGCGGCGAGACCCGCCCGCGGACCGGATGGTTCCAGCGGATCAGCGCTTCGAAACCCCGGATCCGGTTGGTCTCCACATCGAGAAACGGCTGGTAATGCAGTTCGAATTGCCGGAGCGCCAGCGCCCGCCGGATGTCGATTTCGAGTTCGCGGCGGGCGCGGAGCGCCTGGTTCATCGCCTCTTCGAAAACCCGATACCGGGAGCCGCCCGCCCGCTTGGCATCCTGCAGCGCCAGCGCGCCATTGCGCAGGAGGTCGCGGGCCGAAAGCCCTGCTTCATGCAGCGCCACGCCGCAACTGATGCCGATATTGATCGTGTGGCCCTTCAGCACATAGGTGCGGCCGATCAGGTCGATCAGCCGGGCCGCCATCCTTTCCGCCTCGGCGGGTTCCCCGACATCCTTCTGGAGGATGATGAATTCATCGCCGCCCGAACGGGCAATGACCTCCTGCTTGCGACAGGCATGGCTGAGCCGCTCGGCCACCTTCTGCAGCAGCAGGTCACCCACGGCATGGCTGAGGCTGTCATTGACGATCCTGAACCGGTCGAGGCTGAAGCAGTGGACCGCAATCGGCAGACGGGCGCCATCCTGCTCCGGGATCATCTGTTCGAGCATCCGGCTGAGGCCGTCGCGGGTCGCAAGACCGGTCAGCCGATCCCGCTCCAGCTGTTCGGACCGGGCGGAGACACCCCGCAGCGTGACGGCGTGATGCCCGGCATCGACAGGGGTAAAACGCGCCTCCCAGGCCCTGCCCTCCCGGTCCAGCACCTCACGTGACGCGCCGCAGGGCGGCAAGGCGTCCGTTGCGTGCGGCAACAGCACATCCAGCAGCAGACCGGCAAGGGCATGGCCGAAGTCGCGGATGGCACTGCCATTGGCATAGACGATGATGCCAGACGCAGACACCACCAGGACGGGAAGTGATATCGCCTCCAGAATGCTGGCGGCAGCGGGAACATCGGGAACAATCTCGGCAAAGAGCGGTCGAACTGGCATGATTGCACCATTTCCAGAAAATGTCTTGTTCCTCCGGATGATGATCAGCAAAGTTTAAAAAGGTTATAACATATTGATATCAATAGTATTATCGAAGGCGATCCAGGAAATGTTGCGTTCCGGTTAGCAGTCACAAACAAAGTTGATGAAAACAAACCGGTTTTCATCAACCGGATCTTAATGGATCAACGACGCACCAGATGCTGGTTGCAAAAGCAATTCCTCAATCATTCGCGGATCTTAGTCGGGATGAAAAATGCCTTGCGTTCCTGCGCCGCAATTGTCGTTTTCCCGCCATCCGGATTTCGCAAAGCAGTCGTTGCGGACGGCACTCAGGCGACGAATTGCGCCTTCTCCGCTGAGCAATTTTGCCGGCCACGACATTATTTTTTTCGCACTGACGGGGAGACACGCCCTCCACGCCGGTGAAACGGCCCCGATGACGGGGGCCGTGTGGACGCTATCAACCGCTCAGAGACGGATGACATAGTCCTTCAGGGTGGTTTCAACCACTTCCCAGGTGCCCTTGAAACCGGGCCTGAGCACCAGCCGGTCACCGGCCTTCAGTGTCAGGGCCTCGCCACCGTCTTCGGTGACGACGGAGTGGCCGGAGAGAATGTGGAAATACTCCCACTCGTCATAGCTGATCCGCCATTTGCCCGGCGTTGACTGCCAGAGCCCGGCATAGAGGCCGCCTTCGGCCTCCTCGAGGTTCCAGGTGGAAAATTCCGGATTGCCCGAGATCAGCCGGTCGGCGGCGGGGGCACCCGTTTCGGGCGCGATGCCGCGGTGGTCAAAACGAAGAAAATGCGACATGTCAGTTCCTGCAGAAAGAAAGAAAGACCGGACAGGACAAGGTGCCGGCCCGCAATCAGGACCGGCACCCCATTCATGTCCGCTCAGCGCACCGAATTCCGTGCGTCGGGGGTTAGATCTGCGCCAGCGACTGGTCGAGATCGGCGATGATGTCGGCGACATCCTCGATGCCGACGGAGAGGCGCACCACATCAGGACCGGCTCCTGCGGCCACCTGCTGCGCTTCGGAAAGCTGGCGATGGGTGGTGGAGGCGGGATGGATGACCAGCGACTTGGTGTCGCCGATATTGGCGAGATGCGAGAACAGCTTGAGATTCTCGACCAGTGCCTTGCCCGCCTCGTAACCGCCCTTCACCCCGAAGGTGAAGACCGCGCCGGCCCCCTTCGGTGCATAGCGCTGCTGCAGCGCATGGTTGGGATCGCTGTCGAGACCGGCATAATTGACCCAGGCGATCTTGTCCTGGGTCTTCAGCCATTTCGCCACCGCCAGCGCATTGTCGCAATGGCGCTGCATGCGCAGCGGCAGGGTTTCGATGCCGGTCAGCAGCAGGAAGGCGTTGAAGGGCGAGATGGCGGGACCGAAATCGCGCAGGCCCAGCACGCGGCAGGCAATCGCGAAGGCGAAATTGCCGAAGGTCGCATGCAGCACCATGCCGGCATATTCCGGACGCGGCGAGGACAGCATCGGGTAATTGCCCGATTTCGACCAGTCGAAGGTGCCGCCATCGACGATGACGCCGCCCATGGAATTGCCATGCCCGCCCATGAACTTGGTCAGCGAATGCACGACAATGTCGGCCCCGTGTTCCAGCGGACGGATCAGGTAGGGGGTCGCCATGGTATTGTCGACGATCAGCGGCAGGCCATGCTTGTGGGCAACGGCGGCGATTGCAGCGATGTCGACAAAGGTGCCGCCGGGATTGGCAAGGCTCTCGATGAAGATGGCGCGGGTGCGGCTGTCGATCTGTGCTTCGAAGGACGAGGGATCGGAGGGGCTTGCCCAGCGGACCTGCCAGTCGAAGGACTTGAAGGCATTGCCGAACTGGTTGATCGAGCCGCCGTAGAGCCGGTTGGCGGCAACGAAATTGTCGCCGGGCTGCATGATCGTGTGGAAGACCAGCAGCTGTGCGGCGTGGCCGGAGGCAACGGCAAGCGCTGCGGTGCCGCCTTCAAGCGCTGCCACCCGCTCTTCGAGCACCGCCTGGGTCGGGTTCATGATGCGGGTATAGATATTGCCGAACTGCTGCAGGCCAAACAGGGCGGCGGCATGGTCGGCATCGTTGAAGACGAAAGCCGTCGTCTGATAGATCGGCGTGGCGCGGGCGCCGGTCGCCGGGTCGGGTTGCGCACCGGCATGCACGGCAAGCGTATGGAAACCAGGATTGGTGGTGGCCATGGGAGATCCTCCAGGTGTTTCTGTCCGGCGGGGATCATAGACAAATGTCGCGCCGTGGAAATCGCAAACTTTGCGATTGACGGCTGTTCCGGCAATTTTCTGGTGAACGGCCAGGGTTTGATCCTGATCAAGGTTTTCGGCTGCAACCGCGCCCATGCTGGCGGCATCCCAAGAGGAGGAGATGCCGATGCTGACGCCCGCCGCGCCGAAGACCCCGAGACCCGATCCGCTTGCCGCCCGGGAAATGCCCGGGATGCTGATGCAACTCGGCATTGCGCCAGCGCTTCTGAAAAGCGATCATCCCGCCATTTATACCGGCATGGAAAGCATCTGCGCCAATTGCGGGTCGAAGGACACCTGCAGGCAGGATCTGGCGATCCACCGGGCGGCGGAGCAATTTGCCGATTACTGCGGAAATGCCGCGACCCTCAGCCTGTTGCAGGGCCGCCCGGAACTGGCCCGGGACTGACAGAAGGTCCCCGGCCAGTCAGAGACCGACCGGCCAGTCCCAGTCAGAGACCGAGCCTGGGAATCTCAATCGCCGGGCACCGGTTCATCACCACTTTCAACCCTTGCGCCTCGGCCTCGCGCGCCGCCGCATCGTGGCGAACCCCGAGCTGGGCCCAGATCACCTTCGGGCGGACCGCGAGGGCCAGTGCTTCCGCCGCCACCTCGGGCAGTGCATCGCTTGCCCGGAAGACATCGATCATGTCGACGGATTGAGGGATATCGGCCAGGCGGGCAAAGACCGGCTGGCCATGAATGGTCTTTCCCGCCTGGCCGGGATTGACCGGGATCACCCGATAGCCGCGCGACAGCAGGAATTTCATCACCCCGTTGCTGGGACGGTCCGGATTGGGCGACGCGCCGACCAGCGCGATCACCCGGGTGGTGGTGAGGATATCCTTCAGATAGTCACTGTCGTAGCTGTCATGGTTCATGCCGATTGCTCCGGTTCAAACACGATGGCGTGATTTGCCCTTCCAAATTCACAGTCATGCCACAAACTAGCACATGAAATGCCAATGGCCATGTTCGGGATCGACCGCCAGCGCACTCCGATCTGGTCCACAGGGACAAGCCTCCCAAAACACGAAAAACAGGAATGATCGGATGAAGACCACTGGCAAAAACATACTGGCTGCTGTGCTGGCGCTGGGCTGCGCCTCGGGTGCCGTTGCAGAACCCCGCTACAACCCCACGAAAATGTCCTGCAGCGCCGTACAGGGCGTGATCGACCAGCAAGGGGCCGTGACCCTGCGCTACCAGTCCACCCGGGTGCGCAACCTGCCGCTCTACAATCGCTATGTCAGCAACAGCCATTATTGCCCCTCCGGGGAATATGCGGCCTCTGCCAATGTGCCGACCCTCGATGACCCGACCTGCCGGGTGCAGGTCTGCCAGCAGCGCGACAATGACAATCAGGTGCTGTTTCCGCGATTTCGCGACTGACAACTGATGTGAAGATCAGGCCGTGTCCCGCCGGGATATGGCCTGATCCCTGCTGTCATACCCATGATCCCTGGTATCAGTCATCGGCGGGCAGCTGGATATGTCCTTGCCCGTTCATCTGGAAATTCGGGGTATGGGCGATTTCCCAGAGATGGCCATCGGGATCGGCGAGATAGCCGGCATAACCGCCCCAATAGGCAAGCGCCGGGGCCTTTACCAGCGTTGCGCCGCAGGACACCGCAAATTTCATCACGGCATCGACACCGACAGTGCTCGACACAAAATGCGACAGCATCACCCGTGATGGCCGGGAGCCATCATCCTCGACACCCGCATAGGCCGCGACCACATCCCGTGGCAACAGCACCAGCGCTGTCCCCTTCATCTGAATGAAGGTAACGCCTTCCACCGATGCCGGGGATTTTGTCCAGCCGAGGCGGGCATAAAACGCCGTGCTGGCTTCCGGATCGGCAACGCCAAGCGTGATGACGGATATGCGGCGATCAAGTGACATGGCGGCCTCCTAAAAATCGTTCTGGATATGATCCGATGTTGTTCACCGAATAATCTGATTTTGTATCGTCAATATGCGCGAGTGTTAATATGCATCCGGTAGAAATGAGAACATTTTCGTCTTGTTTGTGTAATGCTGAAGCAACTTTGTGATTATCAATAATTATTTTCAACTATATTTTCCATTTAGCCTCGCAACAGGAGACTCACAATAAATGTTATATTTCAATGCAGGCTGAAAATATTTTCCTAATATACGATTTTTTTAGGCATTTATTGCGTTCAATATCCCTTAAATATCTACCCGACAATCGGGCTCGCTCCAACAATCGCGAAGTTGTATCTGTGGGTTCGATGCAGGCGCGGCGATGATTCCTTCGACCGTGAGTTGCGATGCCCGCGTGAGGTTTGAGGAAATGCCTGCTGACGTCATTGCCCTCGTGTTGTTTGGAGCCCTGCTTCACGCCAGCTGGAACGCCTTCGTCAAGGCCGGAAGCGACAAGCAACTGGGGGCTGCGATGGTTTCGGCGGGCGGGGCGCTGACGGCCCTGCCCTTCCTTCTTCTGCTGCCGCTGCCCGCTCCTGCCGCCTGGCCCTATGTTGCGGCCTCCGCCGTGCTGCAATTTCTCTATTTCCAGCTGGTTGCTGCCGCCTATCGGGTGGGCGACATCGGACTGGTCTATCCCCTGATGCGCGGCGTGGCGCCGCTGCTGGTGGCGGTGTTGAGCAATGTCGTCATCGGCGAGAAGCTCACGCCCGGGGCGATGCTCGGGGTCGCCACCATCTGCAGCGGCATTCTCACACTGGCGCTCGACGCCCGGCGTGGCGGCGCGAAGCCGATCCTGCTGGCGCTCCTCAACGCAGTCGTCATCGCCACCTACACCTTTGTCGACGGTGTCGGCGCGCGCACGGCGGGAAATGCGATTTCCTATACGCTGTGGATGTCGCTGCTGCCGCCGGTACTGCTGTTCGGCTGGGCCTTCTGGAGCCGGGGGGCAGAGGCGGTCACGTCCTATGTCCGGCGGGAATGGTGGCGCGGGTGGCTTGGCGGCGCGGGCTCGATTGCCTCCTATGGCCTGGCGCTCTGGGCAATGACCAGGGCACCCGTCGCCACCGTCGCGGCGCTGCGCGAAACCTCGATCCTGTTCGCCCTGGTGATTTCGGTGCTGATCCTGAAAGAGAAGGCCCGCGCCTGGCGCTATATCGCCGGCGCGATCATCGCCCTTGGCGGGCTGGTCCTGAAACTCAGCTGACGCGGCTGCAACGCCTATTGGCCCTTCCACTCCGGATGGCGCTTGCCGAGAAAGGCACCGATCCCCTCCTCCGCGTCATGGGCGAGCATGTTTTCGACCATGACACTGATCGTGTATTCATAGGCTTCCGCCACCGGCAGTTCGGCCTGGGCATAGAAGGCCTCCTTGCCGATCTTCAGGGTCAGCGGCGACTTGGCGGCAATGACGCTGGCATATTTGTTGACCACCTGGCCCAGATACTGCTTTGGCACGATGCGGTTGACGATGCCGAAATCCTTGGCGGTGGAGGCATCGATGGTCTCGCCGGTGATCAGCATTTCCATCGCCTGCTTGCGATGCGCCGCCCGGGTGATCGCCACCATCGGCGTCGAGCAGAACAGGCCGATATTGACGCCCGGCGTGCAGAAGGTCGATGTGTCCGTGCAGATCGCCAGATCGCAGCTCGCGACCAGCTGGCATCCCGCAGCGGTCGCCAGCCCGTCGATTTCGGCAATCACCGGCTTCGGCAATTTCTGGATCTTCAGCATCAGCTCGGCGCAAAGCCGCATGGTGCGCTCGAAAAACGCCCGCCCGCGATCCGCATCACCGCGCCGCGCCGTCATTTCCTTGAGGTCGTGGCCGGCGGAATAGAGCTTGCCACTGGCGGCAAGGATCACCACCCGGACAGCTGCATCCGCCGCCGCCGCGTCCAGCGCCCCGTGCAGCCGCTCCAGCAGCGCAACCGACAGGACATTGGCGGGGGGATTGTTCAGCGTCAGCCGCAGCACGCCACCGGCAAGGCTGGAGGCAAGCGGCATCTCCATCTTCTGTTCGTCGGCATGCAGCGAAACGACCTCGGCCATGGCATTCTCCTTTCGGCGGGCTTGCGTGCCTCTCCTTCTTGCCACAGAACGGGCATGGCCTGCCAGTGGCAGGTGCTGAGCCATCTGGTGCAATATGAGGAGCAGGTGAGCCGTGCAGCCCGTGATGACCATTGCCGATATCGAAGCCTTTCTCGACCGGGATTTCCCGCAGATCCACATGGATGGCCGGATCTTTGCGGTCACGTCGGTTAAGCCCGGCGAAATCGGGATGTGCCTGACACCCGCCGACCGGCATCTTCGCCCCGGCGGCACCGTGTCCGGGCCGACGCTGTTCACGCTCGCCGATGTCGCCGCCTATGTGGCGGTTCTCGCCCATATCGGCCCGGTCGCGCTTGCCGTCACCACCAGCCTCAACATCAATTTCCTGCGCAAGCCCGAACCCGCCCTGCTTGCCTGCCGGGCCCGAATCCTGAAACTCGGCAAGCGCCTCGCGGTGGTGGAAGCAACGATCTTCCAGGGGGACGACGACGAGCCCGTCGCCCATGCGGTGGCGACCTATTCCCTGCCGCCGCGCTGAATTTGTGAGGTAATATTTTACCACACAATCAAGACATTGATTTTGCTTGCCAATTTTTACAATCGCCCAAACCGCTCGACTTGACGGTTTTTGCGCCTGCCCTTATAAGCGGCCCCGGTGCCTTCAGCACTGCCAAGCAACAAGAAACGCCCCGTCTTCGGCCCTTCCGGCTGACGCAAACGGGGTCCGAACCAGAAAGTTCAAGACACATGTCTACCTTCGTTCAGAAGCCTGCAGAGGTGGAGAAGAAGTGGGTCATCATCGACGCCGAAGGCCTCGTTGTTGGACGCCTCGCCACCGTAATCGCCACGATCCTTCGCGGCAAGCACAAGGCAACCTACACCCCCCACGTTGATGATGGCGACAATGTCATCGTGATCAACGCGGAAAAGGTGGCTCTTACCGGCAAGAAGTATTCCGACAAGGTCTACTACTGGCACACCGGCTATCCCGGTGGCATCAAGGAGCGTACCGCCCGCCAGATCATCGAAGGCCGCTTCCCGGAGCGCGTTCTCGAAAAGGCTGTCGAGCGCATGATTCCGCGCGGCCCGCTCGGCCGTCGCCAGATGAAGAACCTGCGCGTCTATGCCGGCTCGACCCATCCGCATGAAGCCCAGCAGCCCGTCGCCCTCGACGTCGCATCGCTGAACAGCAAGAACACAAGGAGCGCCTGATAATGGCCGATCTTTCTTCCCTGAAGGACCTTGCCACGGCACAGGACGCAAGCCCCGCGCACGTTCGCAAGGTTGACACGCTCGGTCGCTCCTACGCAACCGGCAAGCGCAAGAACGCCGTCGCCCGCGTATGGGTCAAGCCGGGCTCCGGCAAGATCATCGTGAACGGCAAGGAATTTGCCGCCTATTTCGCCCGTCCGGTTCTGCAGATGATCCTGCGCCAGCCGATCGTCGCTGCTGCCCGCGAAGGCCAGTTCGACATCGTGGCAACCGTTGCCGGTGGTGGTCTTTCCGGCCAGGCCGGTGCCGTTCGTCACGGCATCTCCAAGGCACTCACCTATTTCGAGCCGGGCCTGCGCGCGGTTCTGAAGAAGGGTGGCTTCCTCACCCGCGACAGCCGCGTCGTCGAACGCAAGAAGTACGGCAAGGCAAAGGCCCGCCGGTCGTTCCAGTTCTCCAAGCGTTAATCGCCGGACAGACGGAATGCAGGAAAGGCGGAACCCCGGTTCCGCCTTTTTTTCGTCCGTGGCTTCCGCTGCGGCATGACTCCACCAGGGGAATCGGGTGAACGCATTATCCGGTGATGATGCGGACGAGGAAGTCGTCGTCCCAGGCTGCGGAGTGTCGGGCGAGATTGACGGACAGCTTGCCCTTTCCGCGCCGGATGAGGTTCAGGGCCATGTGCTTGATGGTTGTGAAGTTGGCGGGGGCGTGATCGGTTCGCACGCGGCATTCGTCGTCGCGGAACGTCATATCCATGACCCAATGCAGGCTGTTTTCGACTGTCCAATGGCTCCGGACGACCGGACCGATGGCGCAAGCCGGGAGATTGAGCGAAGTGATGTAGAGGCGCGTCTCTCTCGTTTGGACCCCGGCGATTTCCCGGATGGTGTCGATCATGACGACGCTTTTCAAGGCAGGCCAGTCATGCCGCTCCCGAAGCCATGCAGCGTCGTGGATCACGGTCGTTGTTCTGGTCTCGATGCGGCCATGATCCGCATCGACGGTTTCGTCGCGACTGACGACGGTGTCCTTGAAATCGCACGCCTTTTGTTCAGCGACGAAGAGTTTGACGTCCTCTTGCAAGCTGCTCTGGTTGCCCTTGAGCGCCAGGACGTAATCGGCTTTCTTGTCGACGATCTTCTGCGCGACCGCGCGCTGGCAGCCGATCGCGTCGATGGTCACGATGGCACCTTCGATTGTCAGCATGTCCAGCAGTTTGGGGATGGCGACGATTTCGTTGGACTTCTCGGCCACCTTGACCTGACCCAGCACCAGGCGCTGGCGTGCGGCGAAGGCAGAGACCATATGAATGGCTGCGATCCCCCTGGACCGGTTATGCGAGCGGCGCACCGTCTTGCCGTCAATGGCGATCACGCCCTCCGGAATGCCGGCGACGGTTGCGACCCAGGTTGTGAAACAACGCTGGAATTGCTCGGCATCGAGCGAGGCCAGAATATCGCCGAGATGGTCGTGGGCAGGCGTTCCATTCTCGAATGCCGCCAACCGGCGCAGCAAACCCAGCCTCTTCGCGCCGAACAGGGCAATCGCGGTGATGCTCTCGGCACCCGCTACCACAGCCGTGAGGCATAGCAGCAGAATCTCCTGAAGCGGGTAAACCACCTTGCCCCGCTGACGCGGGTCTTCCAGTTCCGCAAAATGCTTCAGAAAAACAACCGTTTCCTCAAACGCCGGGCACATCGCTGCCGTATCGTCCATACCACCCCCCAAAAAGCAAATCAGAGGAAAGGTACAGATTCAGCAAATCAGGCGTTTGTCACCTCCTCATTCACCCGATTGCCCTGATTTCCCGAGCCACCTCTCTTGACCTTAGTGTGTTAAAAATTTAGCATCGCGTGAATAGCTACTGCTTGAACAAGGGTGACGTGCATGGACTTGAGTATGTTGGGTTTGGCTTTTTTGTTGATTTCTTGGTTTATTGGTGCAGGAATTTTTGTGGCGATTGGTTGGTTTGTTGGGTTTGTGACTGGCAAAATTTTTAAGAAGGAATTTGGATTTAGATTTGATGTTGTCGTTCTTTTATTGATTGCTGCAGTTGAACCATTTATTTGGCACACGGGCATTGATAGGACATTTTCTTTTGACCTATCACACGTTTTAAGTAGCACTATACCTTCATTAATTGTTGCTGTTCTTTTGACACGATGGATTAACGCTGGGAAAGACTGAACGTATAGGAGCACAATTGCGCTTTTGAAAAGTCGTTCCAGTTAGTTAACAGCTGTAGTGGAGTTTCACAGCACAAAGTTTACAAAAGTTTGACATGGCGAAGATTGTGTTTAAAAATATATCAGTAACAATGTGTTACAGAGATACTAATTAGCTAAGCGTTAATCGCCGGACAGACGGAATGCAGGAAAGGCGGAACCCCGGTTCCGCCTTTTTTTTAGTTGCGGCTTCCGCTGCGGCAAGCCAATCACCTTAAAACGGGTGCGGCATAGTGTGTAACCAATGATACCCTACCTCGCGCATACCCCCACCCCTACCCCTCCCCACAAGGGGGAGGGAGACAGCACACGTTATGCCACCCTGACGACTCGCAGAAACGCCTGGGTTGTCCACTGGCCTCCCTCCCCCTTGTGGGGAGGGGCGGGGGTGGGGGTATACCTAAGACAGGAAAGAATTTGTGGCACTATCGATCGTCCGTTCGTTAGGCGGCTGCCCTAATGTCTCCACTGCAAGGACTTTCGCTCGCCTGCAAAATCTGCTTGCATGCCGGGCCGCATGCAGGAGCACCGACATGGCACCCAAAGACAGTCCGCATTACGCCAACCTTCCCCCGCCCCCCTATTTCATCGTCACCTTTTCGTCGGTGCGTACACCCGGTGAAAATGGCTATGGCGCGATGGCGGAACAGATGGAGGCGCTGGCGAGCCGGCAGCCGGGATTTCTCGGGATCGAGAGCCTGCGCGGTGCCGACGGGTTCGGCATTACCAATTCCTACTGGCAGGATGAGGCGAGCATTCTGGCGTGGAAGCAGGTGGTGAGCCACCTCGCCGCCCAGCGGACCGGTCGCGAGCGCTGGTACGAGCATTATCAGGTGCGGATCGGCAGGATCGAGCGCGCCTATGGTTTCAACAGGAACGAGAACTGAGCATGGCCTCCAAAACCATCGACAATGCCTTTACCGCCAAAGCCATCCGTGGCGCGGCGACGGACCCGACCTATGCGGGGACGCTGTCCTTCATGCGGCGGAAATATTCGAAAGATGTCACCGGCACCGATGCCGTGGTGATGGGCATCCCGTTTGACGCCGCCGTTTCCAACCGGCCGGGTGCCCGGTTCGGGCCGCAGGCCATTCGCCGCGCCTCGGCGATCTTCGACAACGACCCGCAATATCCCTTCAACCGCGACCTGTTCGAGGCGATGGCTGTTGTCGATTATGGCGATGTGCTGCTCGACTACGGCAACCATCACCTTACACCTTCGGCCATCGAAACCGAAGCGGCGGGCATCCTTGCCTCGGGTGCCTATCTGCTGTCGCTCGGTGGCGACCATTTCGTCACCTGGCCGCTCTTGAAGGCCCATGCCGCCACATACGGACCGCTGGCGATGGTGCATTTCGATGCGCATCAGGACACCTGGGATGACGATGGCCAGCGCATCGATCACGGCTCCTTCGTCTGCCGCGCGGTGCGCGAAGGGGTGATCGATCCGCAACATTCGATCCAGATCGGCATCCGCACCGAAGCGCCGGAGGATTTCGGCATCCGGATCATTCCGGGCCATGAGGTCGAGGACATGAGCGCGCAGCAGATCGCCGATGCGATTCTCGCCCATGTCGGCAACCGCCCGACCTATCTGACCTTCGACATCGATTGCCTTGACCCGGCCTTTGCGCCCGGTACCGGCACGCCGGTTGCCGGTGGCCCGTCCTCGGCGCGGATGCTGTCGGTGCTGCGCAAGCTCGGCCCGCTCGACATCAAGGGGTCCGACATCGTCGAGGTGGCCCCCGCCTATGACCATGCCGACATCACCGCCATTGCCGGGGCTACGGTCGCGATGTATATGCTCGGCCTCAGGGCGGAGCGGCTTGCCCGCAGCCGTTGAGAAACAGAATCAACGGGCGGAGAAAATGAATCCGCCCGTTTCTGCAAGTATATGAAATTCAGGGATAAAGACATGAGCGCGAAAATCTTCATCGATGGCGAACACGGCACCACGGGCCTGCAGATCCGCACCCGCATGGCTGACCGCCGCGATGTGACGCTGCTGTCGATCCCGGAGGCCGAACGGCGCAATGCGGCGATGCGCGAGGATCTGCTGAACAGCGCCGACATCGCCATTCTCTGCCTTCCCGACGAGGCCTCCGTCGAAGCCGTGGCGATGCTGTCGGGCAACAACCGGGTGCGGATCATCGATACCTCGACCGCCCACCGGGTTCACCCGGACTGGGCCTATGGCTTTGCTGAAATGGACCGGGCGCAGGCCGCCAGAATCCGGGCGAGCCGCCATGTCGCCAATCCCGGCTGCTACCCGACCGGAGCAATTGCACTGCTGCGGCCGCTGCGCGAGGCAGGGATCCTGCCCGATGCCTATCCGGTCAGCGTCAACGCGGTCTCCGGCTACACCGGCGGTGGCAAGCAGCTGATCGCGCAGATGGAACAGCCAGGCCACCCCGAGGCGATCGACAGCCCGCATTTCCTCTATGGCCTCAGCCTCAGGCACAAGCACGTGCCGGAGATGACCCTGCATGGCAGGCTCGCCCGCGCGCCGCTGTTTTCCCCTTCGGTCGGCAAGTTCCCGCAGGGCATGATCGTCCAGGTGCCGCTGTTCCTCGCCGACCTTGAAAAGGGGGCCTCCATCGAGAGCCTGCATGCCGCACTCGCCGCCCACTATGCCGGCCAGTCGATTGTCTCGGTCATGCCGCTTGCCGACAGCCGCAAGCTTGCCCGGGTCGATGCGGTCGAGCTTGCCGGTCACGACACGATGCATCTCTTCGTCTTCGGCACCCCCGGCTCAGACCATGTCAACCTCGTCGCCCTGCTCGACAATCTCGGCAAGGGTGCCTCGGGTGCTGCGGTGCAGAACATGGACCTGATGCTGTCGGCGTGAGGGCGCGCCTTTCTCCTTCCGTTTCCTTTTCCTGAACAATCCGTACAACTTTCGTCGTCTCGATTGAACAATCAGACTGTGCTACCTCATGACTATCCTGTCAGGAGCAACAGTCATGTCCACATCCCGCCTGCCCGTCTATTTCATCCCGCATGGCGGTGGACCGTGGCCGTTCATGGATGTTCCGAAGGACGCCGATGGCAAGGGGCCGTGGGATGAGCTGGGGGCCTTCCTGCGCGGGCTCTCGACCGATATCGGCCACAAGCCGAAAGCGGTGCTGGTCGTCTCCGGCCATTGGGAAAAGGAGCCGGTGGTGACCGTCAGCACGGCGGCGCGGCCCGGCATGCTTTTCGACTACTATAATTTTCCGCCCCATACCTATGAACTCAGCTATCCCGCCCCCGGCGCACCCGATATCGCCCGCCACATCCAGGCGGTGCTGGCAGAAGCGGGCATCCAGAGCCGGGGCGACGAGAACCGGGGCTTCGACCATGGGGTCTTCGTCCCCTTCATGCTGATCTATCCCGAGGCCGATGTGCCGCTGGTGATGATCTCGCTCGACAATGACCTGTCGGCAGACACCCATCTGAAGCTTGGCGCGGCGCTCGAAAAACTGCGCGACGAGGATATCCTGATTGTCGGTTCAGGCATGAGCTATCACAACATGCGCAAGTTCCGCAGCGATGATCCCGATCATGTCGCAGAGGCGATCCGCTTTGACCGCTGGCTGACGGACGCGGTCGAAAATCCCGACGCCGGCACACGCAACGAACAGCTTGGCCAGTGGTCCGGCAATCCCGATGCCCGCGCCTGTCATGTGCCGGACCATGATCACCTGGTGCCGCTGTTCGTCGCAGCCGGAGCCGCGGGCAAGGATGCGGGCCGCAAGATTTTCGAGACCCATTTCCTCGGGAAACCCTATTCCGCCTATAAATTCGGCTGAAGCGCCCGTGATACCGGAGATCCAAACCCAGGATGCGGGTCGGCACCACCGGGGCAGCCGTGCAGAGGTGCCCCGGTGACCGGAAGTCGAAAAACCTCTACAAGACGGTCGCCCTGGTTTTTAAACCGAAGTTCTGGACATGGCCGGGGCCTCCCGGCCACATGGCAGGAAGCTATAGGGGATCGGGACGTATCGGGAAAGACACGACCGTACTGTCTGTCGGGTTTCTAATACCAAGGATCACTGATGGGAACCCATTCGATGGCGTGGAAACGGATACCGGGCAGGAGAATACCGCAGGTCGATGCTTTGAGCATCGACCGAGGATTTCGACGCCCTCCGGTGGCCGAATTCCACGCCCCCCGGAGGGCCGGTCGCTTTTGACTTGCGGACGGCGTCGAAAATCCTCGCCGGACCGGTAGGTCCGACTGCGGTTTTCTCCTGGCCGCAAGCCAAAATCGATCCGGTCGAATGGGTTCCCATCAGTGATCCTTGGTATAAGCCCCGGCACGATGATTTTCCGCATCCTCCCAAGGCGAAACCTACCACGAAGTGTATTTCAGTGAAGTGAATTTCAGGGAGATTGCACACAATTTCTGCGGCCGCGACCACTTGAAGCGGCTGGCCTGCCGGTCTCGCCGACGGATTGCAATTCCGTGCGCCGCCGCCTATTCCATCCTCACCGCTTTTCGCGACCGCACCGCTCCCGGCGCTGCCTTTGGCGCGCCCCAGACAACAAGGGCCCTCTCATGGCTGATGATCTGTTTCCCCTCGGCGAAGACACCACCCCCTATCGCAAGCTTTCCAGCGACCATGTCTCGGTCGACACGTTCAAGGGCCAGGAGGTTCTGACCGTCGAGCCGGAAGGCTTGCGGCTGCTGGCGGAGGCGGCCTTTGCCGATATCAACCATCTCCTGCGTCCCGGCCACCTGAAGCAGCTTGCCTCGATCCTCAGCGATCCCGAAGCCACCGAAAACGACCGCTTCGTCGCCTATGACCTGATGAAGAATGCCAATATTGCCGCAGGCGGCGTGCTGCCGATGTGCCAGGATACCGGCACGGCGATCATCATGGGCAAGAAGGGTCGCCGCGTCTGGACGGAAGGCGGTGATTACGAGGCGCTGGCGAGAGGCGTGCTCGATGCCTACGAGAAGAAGAACCTGCGCTATTCGCAGCTTGCGCCCCTCTCGATGTTTTCGGAGAAGAACACCCGCAACAACCTGCCCGCCCAGATCGACCTCTACGAGGAGGGCACGGATGCCTACAAGTTCCTGTTCGTCGCCAAGGGCGGCGGCTCGGCCAACAAGACCTATCTCTACCAGGGCACGCCCTCACTGCTGACCCATGACCGGATGATCGATTTCCTCAAGGAAAAGATCCTGACGCTCGGCACGTCGGCCTGCCCGCCCTATCATCTCTCCATCGTCATCGGCGGCACTTCGGCGGAAATGACGCTGAAGACGGTGAAACTCGCCTCCACCCGCTATCTCGACAGCCTGCCGACATCGGGTTCGGAAAGCGGCCATGCCTTCCGCGATCTGGAGATGGAAAAGGAAATCCACAAGCTGACCCAGCAGATGGGCGTCGGCGCCCAGTTTGGCGGCAAGTATTTCTGCCATGACGTCCGCGTCATCCGCCTCCCCCGCCACGGCGCATCGCTGCCCATCGGGCTTGGCGTTTCCTGTTCCGCCGACCGGCAGGCGATGGGCAAGATCACCCGCGACGGCATCTATCTCGAACAGCTCGAAACCAATCCGGCCCGGTACATGCCGGAGGTGGACGAGAAGAAGATGTCGGACTCGGTGGTGAAGATCGATCTCAACCAGCCGATGAGCGCCATTCTCGCCGAACTCTCCCGCCATCCGGTGAAAACCCGGCTGTCGCTGACCGGCACGATCATCGTCGCCCGCGACCTCGCCCATTCGAAGATCCGCGAGCGGCTGGAGCGGGGCGAAGGCATGCCGGACTACATGAAGAACCACCCGGTCTATTATGCCGGTCCGGCCAAGACGCCTGCGGGCTTTGCCTCGGGCTCCTTCGGCCCGACGACCGCCGGGCGGATGGACAGCTATGTCGACCAGTTCCAGTCCTTCGGCGGCTCGATGGTGATGCTTGCCAAGGGCAACCGCTCGCGTTCGGTGCGCGATGCCTGCAAGGCGCATGGCGGCTTTTACCTCGGCTCCATCGGCGGCCCGGCTGCCCGCCTTGCCCAGGACTGCATCCGCAAGGTCGAGGTGCTGGAATATCCCGAGCTTGGCATGGAAGCCGTCTGGAAGATCGAAGTGGAGAATTTCCCGGCCTTTATCGTGATCGACGACAAGGGCAATGATTTCTTTCAGGAACTGAATTTGGGATAAGTAATAATCGATATGTTTTATACTTAAATCTCGCACCGTCGTCTGGCGACGAATCTGTCGTCGCCAGACGACGGGCGGAATGCGGGCGGCGGATTGCTGGTTTCCCGGCCACACTAAAAGAAATCATTCATGACATCTGTTAGTGTCGCCACACTTTTTAATTAAATTATAACTGATCTCAGGTAGATCAAACCAGCATTACCACGGATAGGATCAACGGCAGCAGTGCGCCTCGTGTGACGCATGCCGTCGACCCATCGCGAAGCACAAAGTTCCGGAGAGATATTGCCATGGAAGCGGCGAATGCCATCAAGGCACAGATTCCCGATATCGCCGGGCAGATCACCTATGCGATGCGCACCATGGGTGTCTCGCCCATTCCCCGGAATTATGAACTGTTCTACGAGGCCTATCTCGGCTCCAACCCGGCGCTGACCCGGGATGTCGCAGCTCTCGGCAAGAAGGCCACGCAGGAAGAGCTCGACACCATCGGAATGAAATATTTCGGCCATCACCAGAGCACGGTGGTGGATACCGCGCATGGCAAGCTGATTTCCGAGCTCGACGGCCTGCTGCGTCTGCTGAAGCAGGAGCAGACCTCGCTTGAAAGCTACAATCGTCTGCTCGGCGAAACCTATAACCGCATCAACAGCAAGAGTGCCACCAGCGCTGAACTGTTGCGCAATGCGATCTCGCTGCTCAGCGAGGCCACCGGTGCCACCATGGCCAAGGGGGCGAAGACGGCGGAAAGCATGTCGCTGAAATCCCAGGAGATGGAGCAGGTTCGCCAGGAACTGGACGAATACAAGCGCATTGCCAATACGGATTCACTGACAAGGCTCTCCAACCGCCGCGCCTTTGATGACAAGCTGGCGACCATCTACGACAATTCGATGAGCTCGGCGATCACGGCCCTTGTCATTGCCGACATCGACCATTTCAAGAAGGTCAACGACACCTACGGCCACCCTGTCGGCGACAAGATCCTGGCGACGGTCGCCACCGTGATGCGCGCCAACATGCGCAAGGATGTGTTTGTCGCGCGCACCGGCGGCGAAGAATTCGCCTTCATCATCGAGGGCAACACGATGGAAGAGGTGCTGCAGATCTGCGAGCGGGTGCGCCGCAGTCTGGAAGCGACGCCCTTCAAGAATTCCAAGACCGGCGTCAACTATGGTCCGATCACCATTTCCATCGGCGTCTGCATGGCCGATGCCGCAGACGATCCCGGTGATCTCTATGGCAAGACGGATATCGCCCTCTATTGCGCCAAGAATTCCGGCCGCAACCGCACCATTCCCTTCGAGGAGGGCATGAAGAAGGAATTCCAGAAGGGCTGGCTGATCTACAAGAAATAGCAGCAGACCTATCGCGCCGCGTCCTGCTCCAGCACGAATCCGGCAATTCCGGCAATGACGCCGGGGTCACTGACGATCCGGCGGTGGCCAAGGCCATTCGCCCAGACCACCTCGACATCCGGCCTCAGGCCCGCATAGCGCCTTGCGTGTTCGGCAGGCACTTCCTTGTCATCCTCGGCATGCAGGACCATCACCGGAAGGGAAAGCGCCCTGACCAGAGCAACTCCGTCGAAACCATCCGGATGAATGCCGGTGCGCCGTTCTGCCTCGGCGAGCATCCCCTGATGGGCGGCCTCCGTCAGATGCAGGGCGCGGGCGACATCGGCAAAGATGAAATCGAGCCGGCTCGGTGCCCCGATGATTCCCAGCCGTTTTGTCGCCACCGGCGCGATCCCCCCGAACAGACCGGAGACGGCAGCAATCGCCGCCGCGCCGCCAAAGGAATGGGCCACAATCGCATCGAAACCGCCATAGTGGCGGGAGGTGGTCGCGATGGCCTCCGCCGCCAGCCTTACGTCCAGCGTCCGACCGGAGGAAAGACCATGGCCGGGCAGGTCGAGCACCACGGCCCGCGCCCCCGCTGCTGCCAGCCCCTCGCCCATGAAGGACAGGTAGGCCCCCGCCGAACCCCAGCCATGGATGACAAGGACCTTCGGAGCGCCGGCACCGGATGGCGCGGGAAAGGCATAGGTCATCACCATCCCGCCCGGAACGGCAACCGGCACCTTTGCCGCCCGCGCCAGGACCGTGTTGCCCGCGGCAAACACGGCGCGCGCCTTCGTCCCCTTCGGATTCCGGCTTTCCGTGGTAAAGAAGACCCGGCAGGCCAGCTTTCCACCGAGCTGGGGCGAGATTGCCGTTGCAAGCCGCAAACCGAGACGGATGACCTTCAAGCGGGGGGATGCCATAATGGGAGTCCAATTCTGTTCAATGATGAACAATAAAGTACAGCCATGACCGAAAATCAAGTCCTTCCCTGGGAACACCCGCGCTTTCGCAGCTGGATCGCGGTCGGGCGTGCCTGCCAGCTGATGCAGCAGGTGCTGGCGCGCGAACTCGCCCGCCTCGACATCAAGCCGCCGCATCTCGACATTCTCGTCAATCTCTACCGCTTCGACGGCATGACCCAGCAGGATCTCGCCCGCAAACTGCTGGTCGGGCGCTCCAACATGTCTATGCTGCTGCCGCAGATGGAAAAGCGCGGTCTGCTTAGCCGCAGTCGCGATGTCAGTGACAAGCGCGTGCTGCGCCTCAGCCTGACGGACAAGGGGCGCAGACTGACCGGGGAGGCGATGGTCATCCAGACCGCGGTGATCGAGCGGACGCTGTCCCATACGCCGCTGGAGCGCTGCGAAGAGCTGGCCGACATCATGGAAGGGCTGACCGGGGTGCTGCTTTCGGAAATTCGCGACGGCGAATAGATCGAATCAGCGCGGCAGGTCGGGGCGGTCGCGGCTCATGCCCTTTTCGGCAAGCTCCGCCTCGTAGCCGGCAAACAGCGTGACTCCGGTTTCGCCGAGTTCATGCAGATAGGTCCAGGTGAAGATGCCGGTATCGTGGCCATCGTCAAAGCCGATGCGCACGGCGTAATTGCCGGTCGGCGTCATCGAGCGGATGGCGACGTCACGCTTGCCGGGAACGGTAACGCGCTGTCCGGGCCCATGGCCCTGCACTTCGGCGGACGGCGAGAGAACCCGCAGCATTTCGGCGGCAAGGTCGAAGGACTTGCCGTCACTGAAGGTGACGACCAGATGCTGGCGGTCTTTCGTGACCCGCAGTTCTGTCGGCCAGAGGCCGGAATTTTCGCTCATGACGCGTCTTCCTGTCCGTGATGGGGCGGTGGTCCTGTCACCGTTGCGTGTCCCGATTTATGTCGTGGACAGACCGGGCGCAAGGGCGGATTGGCTGCATAATTCGCCCATTGTCTTGACGTAACACCATCCGATCAACACATTGAGGGAACTTGTTTCCCGGAGCGTGAAAAACAGTGACCACCATCTTTGGCGCCTTCCCCGTCGAAAAGGCCATCGGATCCGGAAAGGTCCCGATGATCGATCCGTTCGGGCGCATGGTGTCCTATCTGCGCGTCTCGGTTACCGACCGCTGCGATTTCCGCTGCACCTACTGCATGGCGGAAAACATGACCTTCCTGCCGAAGAAGGACCTGCTGACGCTCGAGGAGCTGGAGCGGCTGTGCGGTGCCTTCATCGACAAGGGTGTGCGGAAGATACGATTGACCGGCGGCGAACCGCTGGTGCGCAAAAACATCATGCATCTCGTCCGCGCCCTCGGGCTGAGGGTGAAGGCAGGCGATCTCGAAGAGCTGACGCTCACCACCAACGGCTCGCAGCTGTCGCGCTTTGCAGGCGAGCTTGCCGAGGCGGGCGTGGCCCGCATCAACGTTTCCGTCGACACGCTCGACCCCGACAAGTTCCGGGCGATCACCCGCTGGGGCGAGCTGTCGAAAGTGATGGAAGGCATTGATGCCGCGCTGGCGGCGGGCCTGAAGATCAAGATCAATGCGGTGGCGCTGAAAGGTTTCAACGATCTCGAGCTACCGGACATGCTGCGCTGGGCGCATGGACGCGGCATGGACATGACGGTGATCGAAACCATGCCGATGGGCGAGATCGACGAGGACCGCACCGACCAGTATCTGCCGCTCTCCGAACTGCGCCGCAGCCTTGAGGAGCAGTTTACCCTCGTCGACATTCCCTACAAGACCGGCGGCCCCGCCCGTTACGTGGAACTGAAGGAAACCGGCGGCAGGCTCGGTTTCATCACCCCGATGACCCATAATTTCTGCGAGAGCTGCAACCGGGTGCGGCTGACCTGCACCGGGACGCTCTACATGTGCCTCGGCCAGAACGATGCCGCCGACCTGCGCGAGGCGCTGCGCTCCTCTGCCGACAATGCCGTGCTGTCTGAGGCCATCGACGAGGCGATCACCCGCAAGCCGAAGGGACATGATTTCATCATCGACCGGGTGAAGGGCAAGCCCGCCGTTGCCCGCCACATGAGCGTGACCGGCGGCTGAAGCCCCCCCATCTCACCCATCAGCCGGACCATCGCAACCATCACCGTTTGGCATTCGATTTTCAGGGCGAACCGGGATAGACAGGCGGGATAGCTCAAAGCCGGTTCAGGACATTCGACCGCCATGGCACTTTCGAGAAACATGAAGGGCGCGCTTTACATGGCGCTGTCCATGGCGGGTTTTGCCAGCAATGACGCGCTGATGAAATCGATCAGCCATGAAACCACCGTCGCCCAAATCATGCTGGTGCGCGGGCTGATGACGACGACCCTGATCTTCCTCATCACCTGGCGGCTCGGCGCCTTGCGCCCGATCCGGGTCATGGCACGAAAAAGCGTCATCACCCGGGTCGGCTTCGAGATTGCCGCGGGCATCACCTTTCTCGCGGCGCTCGGCCAGATGCAGCTCGCCAACATCAGCTCCATCCTGCAATCACTGCCGCTGGCCGTCACGCTGGGTGCGGCGCTGTTTCTCAACGAACCCACCGGCTGGCGGCGCTGGCTTGCCATCATCTTCGGCTTCGGCGGAGTACTGATCGTCATGCGTCCGGATGCGGGCGGTTTTACCAGCGCCTCGATGCTGGCGGCAGCCTGCGTGTTCTTTGCCGCAGGCCGCGACCTCTCGACCAAGCGGGTGCCGGCCGAAATCCCGACGCT
This sequence comes from uncultured Gellertiella sp., assembly GCF_963457605.1. GTDB lineage: Bacteria > Pseudomonadota > Alphaproteobacteria > Rhizobiales > Rhizobiaceae > Gellertiella. Next base: position 3,731,114 of record NZ_OY735139.1, on the reverse strand, counting down.
GATGGTGACGACCGTTACCACGGCAAGCCTGGTGCTGACCGGCCTTCTCCTCGTGCCCTTCTTCGGCTGGCTGCCGCTGACGCCCCGGGTGCTCGGCCATATGGCGGCGGGTTCGGTGCTGGTGCTGGTCGGCTACCAGTTCGTCATTGCCGCCATGCGCACCGGTGAAATCTCCTTTATCGCGCCCTTCCGCTATGTCAGCCTGCTGACCTCGATCACCCTGGGGTTCCTGTTCTTCGGCGAGCGGCTGGACGGGCTGACCCTGGCGGGCATCGCCATCATCGTGTGCTCGGGGCTTTACACGTTCCACCGCGAAAGCCGCGCCAGGCGGCCGCTTGTCGCCACATTGGAGGGCGAGGCCGAGGCATGATCGACATCGGGGCCGTGATACTGGCAGGCGGGCTGTCGCGCCGGATGGGGGAAAACAAGGTGCTGCTGCCCTTCGGGCCGGGCCGCCTCATCGACCACGTGATCGAACGCCTAAAGATCCAGTGTGCGGATGTGGCGATCAACACCAACACGGTCTTCGCCGATCTTGCCGGGCTGCCGCAGTTTGCCGACGATATCGACGGGTTTGCGGGACCGCTGGCGGGGGTTGCAGCCGGGCTGCGCCACCTGAAGATCCATCGTCCCGGTGCAAGCCATCTCCTGACCGTTGCCGCCGATACGCCATTCTTCCCCGGCGATCTCGCCCTCCGGCTGCGCGATGCGGTGGCGGGGCGGGACGGCATTGCGGTCGCGTCCGGGGAGGACGGGGCCTGGCATCCAGCCTTTGCGCTGTGGCCGGTCGGGCTTGAAGACGATCTGCGCCGCTGGCTTTTCGACCCGGAAAACCGCCGGGTCAGGGCCTTTGTTGCGCGTCATCGCCATTCTGCCGTCCCCTTCCCCTTGATCCCTGCCGCAACCGGGTTCATAGACCCGTTCTTCAACATCAATACGCCCGGGGATTACCGCCGGGCGCTTTCCTTGCTGGACGACATGGCATGACGGGACCACGGGTATTTGGAATTTCCGGCTGGAAAAACTCCGGCAAGACCGGGCTTGCCGTGCGGCTGGTCGAGGAATTCACCCGGCGCGGCTACAGGATTTCGACCATCAAGCATGCCCATCACGATTTCGACATCGACAAGGTCGGAGCCGACAGCTTTCGCCACCGGCAGGCGGGTGCGCATGAGGTCACCATCGTCTCGGGCACCCGCTTTGCCATCATGCATGAATTGCGCGGGTCACCGGAACCCGGGTTCGACGAGATCCTTGCCCGCCTTGCCCCCTGCGATCTGGTGCTGATCGAGGGCTACAAGCGCGAGAAGATCCCGAAGATCGAGGCGCGGCGGCTGGAGGCGAAGAACCGCGAGCCGCTCGCCCCGAATGACCCGCATATTGTCGCCATTGCCGCCGATCACCCGGTGGACGACACCGCCCTGCCCGTCTTCAATCTCGATGACACCGTCGCCATCGCCGATTTCGTCGCGGGAATTACAGGCCTGCCAGCGCTGCGATAATCTACTTCCGTTCGATGATCGCGGTATCGAGCGCATAGGCGCCCTTGAAGCCGCGCCAGTGGGCAACCGCAAAGCCGAGCACGATGAGCGCGCCGGCCTGATGGCAGAGCGCCACATGCAGCGGCACCTGCAGTACCAGGGTGGTAATGCCGAGCGCTGCCTGCAGCATCACCAGGCCGAACAGCAACAGGGCGCGGCGGGCATGGGCGGTGCCGGGCAATTCGCGCTGCGTCAGGATGACATGCAGCAGCGTCAGCGTGAACAGCAGATAGGCCCCGCAGCGGTGGACAAACTGCACCGTCTTCGGATTTTCAAACAGGTTGATCCACCAGGGCTTCTGGAGGAAGAGATCGCCGGGGATCACCGCCCCGTCCATCAGCGGCCAGGTATTGTAGCTGAAACCCGCATCAAGTCCTGCAACCAGCGCGCCCAGAAAGATCTGCACCAGCGCCATCACGGCAATCATCATCGCCAGCCGGATCGAACGGGATTTCCGTGCCGGCAATTCTTCATGCGGCGCAATGGCACGCATCACCCAGAGGCCACTGGCAAAGATGATGCAGGCCGTCGTCAGGTGGATGGCCAGCCGGTACTGGCTGACGTCGGTGCGCTCTGAAAGGCCGGAGGAGACCATCCACCAGCCGATGGCCCCCTGCACGCCACCCAAAGCCAGGATGCCGACCAGCGGCAGACGCAGGCGGCGCTCCACCCGGCCCGTCGCCCAGAACAGGAAAAGCGGCAGCGCAAAGATCAGGCCGATGGAGCGGGCGAGCAGCCGGTGCGCCCATTCCCACCAGAAGATCGACTTGAAGCCGTCAAGCGTCATGGTGCTGTTCATCTGCACATATTCGGGGATGCGCTTGTAGAGGTCGAATTCCTGCTGCCACTCCGCGTCGTTCAGCGGCGGCATGACACCACGGATCGGCTTCCACTCGGTGATCGACAGGCCGGAATTGGTCAGCCGCGTCGCGCCCCCCACCAGTACCAGCGCAAACAGCGCCAGCAGCACGACACCGAGCCAGCGGCGAATCAGACGCCGATGGCGCTCCTGCCGCTCGATACCCTTCAGAACCACGCTTTCGAAACCAACCGCTGCCATCTGCCTGCACTCTCCATATTGCGCCCGAGATGTGCCCCAAGGCGGGGCATAAAACAAGGGTCTGGTCTTTGCGGCACGCGGTCGCGGGGTATATAGAGCATCAGACTCATCCCTGCCCTCGACTGGAACAGCCTGATGCCCGTTCGCCTGAAGAAACTGATCGGAATGATCCTGCTGGTCGCGCTGGTGATGATCTATTCCATCCTGGCCATCACCATTGCCTCTGCAACGCTGGGCGGCGCGTCCGGCTGGGTACATCTGGCCTATTTCGGCCTGACAGGCCTGTTGTGGATCCTGCCTGCCATGCTGATCATCAAATGGATGGCCGGGCCGAAGGCGCGGCCCTGACCGGCCATAATCCAGATGAATTAAATCATTCTTATTCATTGCCCCGGCAAGATCAGGGCGAACCTCTTGCCGTTTCCCTTCGAGACAGGATCGCCCTCCTTGACCTCCAGTCGCATGATGCTGCAAGCCCTGCCGGGGGATCTCCCGCCGACCGCCAATGGCGCGAGGGCGGAGATCTCGGTGCTGCTGCACCGTGACCCCGCAGGCATCGAACCTCTCTGGCGGGCGCTTGAAGCCAATTCCCAAACCTCCCTGCATCAAGGCTTTGACTGGTGCAGCACCTGGCTGACAACCAATCCACAGCCGGTGCTGGGCGTGGAGATCAGGCTGGACGGCGTGCCATCCATGCTTTTGCCGCTGGTCGTGGAGCGGCAGCGCGGCAACCGGGTCGCCCGCTTCATCGCCCATGCCTACAGCAACCTGAATACCGGCCTGTTGCGCGAGGACCTGCCTCCCGTCGATCCCGTCAGGCTCGGTGCCGCGCTGAAACAGGCGCTGACAGGGGAAGTGGACCTGCTCAGCCTTGAAAACATGCCACTGATCTGGCGGGGCCGGACCAGCCCCCTTGCGGGCCTGCCCTTTACCGAAAACCAGAACCACGCCTTCCAGCTGCCGCTTCAGCCGGCATTCGAGGACACGCTGAAGCAGCTGAACGCCAAGCGGCGGCGCAAGAAGTTCCGCCTGCAGCAGCGACGGCTTGAAGAGGCCGGCGGTTATGACATCCTGTCGGCGCTGACCACCGCCGAACAGCATGCGGTGCTGGATGAATTCTTCCGCCAGAAGGCGGCACGCTTCAGGTCGCATGGCCTGCCAGACGTGTTCCGGGAAAGATCGGTGCAGGCCTTTTTTCACGCCCTGATCGATGTGCCCGCGGCCAGGGATGCGACGCCACTGGTGCTGCATGCGCTGCGGCTTTCCGGGGCGCCAGGCGCACCCCTGCTGGCGATATCCGGCATGTCGCGCAAGGGCGATCACATGATCTGCCAGTTCGGATCGATCCGCGATGATCTCCTCCCCGAGGCCAGCCCCGGCGAATTCCTGTTCTGGCATATCATTGAAAAGGCCTGCCATGATGGCGTCGCGCTGTTCGATTTCGGCATTGGCGACCAGGCCTACAAGCGGTCCTGGTGCACCATCGAGACGGTGCAATATGATGTGCTTGTCGCGGTGACCGTGCGGGGACAGATTGCCGCCAGCCTGCATCGCGCCTCCACCCGCCTGAAGGCGGCGATCAAATCCAGTGCGCGGCTCTATGCATTAATCCAGCGGTTTCGCGCCCGCGCCGGGGACACGGCAAGCCAAACCGCTCCCCCCGGTGAAGAGGCCTGACATCGCTGACATCAGGCGCGTCGCGATCTCCCGGATGTGCCCGCGCGCGGCACGTCAGGCCGCCACACCCTTGCCGAAGCGGGAGAACCAGCCCCTGGGACTGACGGCACGGGGGTCGGACATCAGCATGAGTTCGGTATAGCCGGCGGCAGCGCAATCGTTGATCAGTGTCGTCAGCATCGCCTCATCCGGCTTCGGCATCGACAGGATGATGTTTTCCGACCTGTTGCGGGTGAGCCCTGCGAGGACCCTGACGTCTGCCGGTCCGCATTCGACCAGAACGACATCATAGGCGTCGCAGAGCGCACCGATGATCATCGGCAGCCGGTCTGCCCCTTGCATCGCCAAATCCAGACCGGCCCGTCCGCGCGGCACGATATGGGCATCGGACAGCCGGTCGGAATGGATGGCTTCGCCAAAGTCCGCATCGCCATTCAGCAGATCGGACATCCCCGGCAAATAGCGGTCGGATGCCATCAGCCGGGTTGGCAGCAGCGAGGCGGTCATGTCGACAAGGACCACCCTCTCGCCTGTCTCGGCAATTTCCCGCGCCAGGACGACCATGCCGGTCGAGCCATCATCGCCACCCGGCGACAGGCCGAAGGCAACCGGGATGCGGTTTTCGATGAGATGCCGTGCCACCGACCCAATGCTGTAGTCATTGTCATCGGCGCTTTCGGCAACGGGACCTTCCGGCATCGATGTGCTGTCGGGCTGGCCCGGCGGCTCGGTGACGATATCCTGCGGTGCGGCCATTAGCACGTCTGCGGCGACCGGCGCGGGTCCGGCGCTTGCCGCCCTTGCGGGCGCTGCGGCCACGGCGGCGACAACAGGCCCGGGCGCAACGGGCTGCGCCGCCTTGGCGGCAGCCACCCTTTGGGAACGCGACGTCTCCACCTCTTCCTCACGCGGCAGCAGCGGCAGGGCGGGCTTCAGCGCCCGGCCAGAAAACAGTTCGAGAAGCAGGATAGTCACCGAACTCAGGATCAGCGTCGCCAGTCCGGCGATAATGGTGATCGGCAGTATTTTCGGGAAGGTTGCCTCACGCGGCTCGATGGCCTGCGAAATCACCCGGGCATCGGCCGGACTTGAATTCTTGCCGGAGCGGGAGGCGGCCTCACGGTAACGGGCAAGATAGGTTTCCAGCAACTGCCGTTCGGCCGCGGCCTCGCGCTCCAAAGCGTTCAACCCGACTTCCTGCTCGCTGCTGCGGGCCGAATCGGCCTTGGCGGCGTCGAACTGGCTCGCCAGCTCCGCCTCGCGCAGCCTGGCGACCTTGGCCTCGTTCTCGATGCTGGAGAGAATCTTGGTCGTTTCCTGCCGGATCTGCACCTGGATGCCGCCGAGTTGCGAGCGCAGGGCTTTCAGCTTGGGATGACTGCTCATCAGTGTGGTCGAGAGATCGGCGATTTCCGATTTCAGGGTCGATTCGTTTTCCTTCAGCTTCTGCATCATGGCGGAACTGGAGACGTCGGCGAGCGTTTCCACTGAGCCGCCACTGGCCAGCGCCGAGCGCACCGCCTCGGCCCTTGCCCTGGCACTTGCCCCTTCCGAGCGAACCCGTGCCAGTTCGGTGGCAATGTCCTTCAGTTGCTGCGCGGCCAGCGAACCGACATCGCCGGACTGCGGAATATCCTGGCTCGCCCGGTAGTCGGCGACCTTCTTTTCCGCCGCCTCGACCTTCTGGCGCAGGGAGGCGATTTCCGGCTCCAGCCACTGGGTGGCCTCATAGTTGGAATCGATCTTCGCATCGCTCTGCATCAGCGCATAGGTCGCCATCATCGCATTGGGAATGGCGGCTGCGAGCCGTGGATCTTCCGACACGAACTGGATGCCGATCACCCGGGACTTCTCGACCTGGTAGACCTGCAATTTCTCGATGAACTTGTCGACGACCCGGTCTTCCGGGGTCAGGAGATTGTCGGTCTTCTTCAGATGCAGCGCCTTGAGGATCCGGTAGCTCATCGACCGCGTCGCATCGAATTCCTTGAGATCAGTCAGATGCAGGTCATGGGCGACCCGCTTGATCAGGTCGGCGGAGCTGAGTACCTGCACCTGGCTTGCAATGTTCAGTTCATCCAGCAGAGGCTGGGTATCGCTGCCCGCCTGCTCGGTCTTGGCAAAGGCCGCTGCCCGCTGCTCGATCAGCAGACGCGCCTCGCTCTGATAGCTGGGAGTCGCCAGATTGGCGCCGACAAAGGCAAGAGCGGAGACGGAGGCCGTCAGCGCGAGAATGCGCAGCCGCCGCTGCCAGATGGCACCGAGCAGTTGCTTCAGGTCAATATCCACGTCCTGCTTGTTGTCGACGACATCAGGCATAGGTCACTCCGCCTTATAATTCTAAGCAGAGTTTAAAGACGCATGGTAAATCGCGCGTTAATGGAAAAGAGGTTGTGCTTAGTTGTGTAAAAAAGTTTTTCGCTACATTTACTGCCTATTAACCCTAACGGAACCATAACAAGCCCTGAACAGAGGCATTGGAGCTGACTGGGGCATGGCATTGGCAAGAGCAAACCATATCGTCGCGTTGGCGCTGTTGGCCACGACAGCGATCATGCAGGGCTGCGCCAGCTACAGCCCGCCACCCCGCGCCTTTCACGACGGAGCACTTCAGGCCTACACGCTGGATTCCGGCGACCGGCTGCGCATCAATGTTTTCGAACAGGAGGGCCTGTCCAGCACCTACACGGTCGACCAGTCCGGCTACATCGCCTTCCCGCTGATCGGCCAGGTCGCCGTGCGCGGCTCGACCCTGCCTGAGGTCGAAAAACGAATAGCCCGCAAGTTGCAGCAGGGTTACCTCACCGATCCCGACGTCACGATCGAAATCGACCGCTATCGCCCGGTCTTCATCATGGGCGAGGTCGGGCAGTCCGGACAGTACAGCTATGTGCCCGGCATGACCGTCCAGAATGCCATTGCGGTTGCCGGTGGCTATTCGACCCGCGCAGCGATGGAGAATGTCGACATCACGCGCAAGATCAACAACCAGATCCTCACCGGACGCGTGCCGATCACCGATCCGGTCATGGCCGGCGATACGATCTATGTCCGCGAGCGGCTGTTTTGAGGGGCCATGGACAAGGCCATGGACACGGAACGCCCGCTGCGCATCATCCATTGCTTCCGGTCGCCGGTCGGCGGCATCTTCCGCCATGTGCGCGATCTGGTGATGGAGCACAGCAAGGCCGGACACGAGGTCGGCATTCTCTGCGACAACAATACCGGTGGCGAGCACGAGGAGCGGCTGATCCGCGATCTCATGCCCTATCTCGCCCTCGGGCTCACCCGCATGCCGATCCAGCGGGCTATTTCGCCCGGTGACCTCATCGCCTTGTGGAGAAGTTACAATAAGATCAAAAGTTTGAAGCCGGATATCCTGCACGGGCATGGCGCCAAGGGGGGTGCCATCGCACGATTGATCGGCTCAGTGTTGCGGGCAAACAGGTATTGCGTAGCCCGCCTCTACACCCCGCACGGGGGCACCCTGCACTATTCCCGCAACAGTATCGCCGGTCAGGTGGCGCTGCGGCTGGAGCGGCTGCTCGAACATTTCAGCGATGCACTGCTGTTTGTCTGCGACTATGAGCGCGACACCTATGCGCTGAAGGTCGGCACGCCACGGGTGCCCTGTGTCCGGGTCTATAATGGTATTACCCAGGCCGAATTCCTGCCTGTCCCCACCCAGTCCGATCACGTCGACTTCGTCTATATCGGCATGCTGCGCGACCTCAAGGGTCCGGATGTGTTCATCGATGCCCTCGCCCGAACCGAACGCCGCGTCGGCCGCCCCCTGACCGGGCTCGTCATCGGCGACGGGCCCGATCGTGATCGCTACCAGCGGCAGATCGATGCGGCCGGGCTTGGCCACCGGATCGGCATGCTGCCGCCGATGCATGCGCGCGAGGCCTTTCGCACCGCGCAGATCATGGTGGTTCCCTCCCGGGCGGAATCCATGCCCTATATCGTGCTCGAAGCACTCGCCGCAGGCAAGACCGTCATCGCCTCGCGGGTGGGCGGCATTCCGGAAGTACTCGGCACCGAGTGCAAGGCGCTGGCCATCCCCGGCGATCCCGACGACCTCGCGCGGGTCATGACCGAGGCGCTCACCACGCCCGGCTGGCACGAGGCCACCATGCCGCCGCCCGCCGCCTTTCGTGACCGCTTCTCCTCAGAGACCATGGCGCGCGATGTCATGATGACCTACCAGCACCTGCTTGCTGCCAATGGACCTGCCAGACAGGGTTGAAAACCTGAATTTCGCCACAACCTCTCCTGTCAAGTCAAGCTTTGTTGAAGCAGGAGTGTAAACGTTTCTTAGGGGCTTTCTGCTAGTAAACCTTCACCCATATGGTGAGCAGAATGAACCATCCGAAGCACAAATCGCCGATCGACCTGAATGAGATCCGTCGTGCCCTGTCCGCAGCGCCCAGGCCGGGCGATCCGCAGCACAAGGCGGGGGCACCCGGGGAGCTGAATGCGTTCGCCCGTCAGATAGCCGAACAGTTCAAGGACGAGAGCTATTCGCCCAACCTGTTTCTCGGCGAATTCCGGCTGTTCGAGGGACTTTCACTGCTGGCCATCGGCTGCATGGCGCATTTCGCCTTTGCCGGTGCTGCCAATCTGTTCCTGCCGCATGTCATCCTCTCGCTGTTTCTCGCCCCGCTTTTCACCGTCTTTCTCCTGCAGCTGACCGATACCTATCAGGTGCAGTCGCTGCGTGCCTCGCTGCGGGTGCTGCCGAAAATCATCGGGTCCTGGCTGATCACCTTCGGGCTGATGGCCTCGCTGTTCTATTTCAGCCGTGCCGAAGGCCTGTTCGACCGGTCCTGGGTGATGACCTGGCTGATGGGCGGAACCGTCTGGCTCTGCATGGAGCGGGTCTTTGTCTCCTACGCGATCCGCAACTGGTCCCGCAACGGCACGATGGAGCGGCGCGCGGTGATCGTCGGCGGCGGCGAGCCTGCCAAGCAACTGATCCGCTCGCTGGAACAGCAGCCGGAAAACGACATCCGCATCTGCGGGATTTTCGATGACCGCGACGACACCCGCTCGCCCGTCATGGTGGCGGGCTATCCGAAGCTTGGCACCATCGACGAACTGGTTGAATTTGCCCGCCTTGCCCGCCTGGACATGCTGATCATCTCGCTGCCGATGACCGCCGAGGCGCGGATCATGTATCTCCTGAAAAAGCTCTGGGTACTGCCGCTGGATATCCGGCTGGCCGCCCATGCCAACAAGCTGCATTTCCGCCCGCGCGCCTATTCCCATGTCGGGACGGTGCCGATGCTCGATATTTTCGACAAGCCGATCCGCGACTGGGATTCGGTCGCCAAGCGGATGTTCGACATTTTTTTCAGCCTGATTGCCATCGTGCTGCTCTGGCCGGTGATGGCGGCCACCGCCATGGTCATCAAGGCCACCTCGCCCGGCCCGGTGCTGTTTGTCCAGAAGCGCCATGGTTTCAACAATGAAACCATCCGCGTGCTGAAATTCCGCTCGATGTATACCCACATGAGCGACCAGACCGCCAAGCAGGCCGTTACCCGTGGCGATCCGCGGGTTACCCGCGTCGGACGCTTCATCCGCAAGACATCCATCGATGAATTGCCGCAGCTTTTCAACGTGTTGCGTGGCGACCTGTCCCTGGTCGGGCCACGCCCGCATGCCGTGGAAGCGCAAAGCCGCGACCGGCGCTTCGGCGATGTGGTCGAGGGCTATTTTGCCCGCCACCGCGTCAAGCCGGGCGTCACCGGCTGGGCGCAGATCAACGGCTGGCGCGGCGAGATCGACAGCGACGAGAAGATCAAGTTCCGCACCGCCTATGATCTCTATTACATCGAAAACTGGTCGCTGTTCTTCGATCTGAAGATCCTGCTGCTGACGCCGATCCGGCTGCTCAATACGGAAAATGCCTATTGAGCGCCGTCGCCACCCGATTTGCCGCCGATTTCAACCCGCGTCGCGCGGCCTGGCAGAAGCTGGCATCGTTTTTCACCGCTTTTGGCGTGTTTCTCTCGGGCTTCGTGATTTCCGAACCGGCCCCCTATGAACTGATGATGGTCGGGCTGATCGCCGTCTTCTTCCTGTCGGGCCTGAAGATATCGCGCACGGTCGGCGTGCTGCTGGCCGCATTCCTGCTGTTCAACACCTCGGGTTACCTGTCGCTGACGCAGATGCAGGACATCTCGAAGGGGCCGATATATATGGCGGTCTCCACCTTCCTCGCCCTCTCCTCGGTCTTCTATGCTGCCGTCATCGAGGATCGCGCCCAGCGGCTGAAGCCGATGTTCCACGGCTGGGTAGTGTCCGCCCTGATCACCGCCACGCTCGGCATTCTCGGCTATTTCCACGCCTTCCCCGGCTCCGAACAGTTCACGCTCTATGACCGGGCGAAAGGGGCATTCCAGGACCCGAATGTCTTCGGTCCATTTCTGGTGGCCCCCGCCCTGTATCTGATCCACGGCCTGCTGACAGGCCGCCTCGGGCTGATGCTGCCGCGCATCGGGGCATTGCTGGTCATTGCGCTCGGCATTTTCCTGTCCTTCTCGCGGGCCGCATGGATCCTGTTCCTGTTCAGCGCCGTCATGCTGGTCTTCATCATGCTGCTGAAGCAGCGCGGCACCGCCTTTCGCCTGAAGATCACGACGCTGGCGCTGGTGGCTGCGATGCTGATGGCGGGCGGCCTGGGCGTGGCGCTGCAGTTCAGGCAGGTGTCCGACCTGTTCCTCAACCGGACGAAACTGGTGCAGGATTATGATGGCGGCCATCTCGGACGATTCGAGCGGCACCGAATCGGTTTCCGCATGTCGATGGAACGGCCCTTCGGCCTTGGACCGCTGGTTTTCGGCCAGACCTTTGACGAAGACGAACACAATATCTGGCTGAAGACGCTGACCACCTATGGCTGGATCGGCTTTGCCACCTTCATCATCCTGCTCCTGACCAGCCTGCTGATGGGCTTCCGGCTGCTGTTGCGCGACCGGCCCTGGCAGCCCTATCTGGCCATCGCCTGGTCCGTGGTTCTCGGCCATGTGATCATCGGCAACGTCATCGACATCGATCACTGGCGGCACTTCTATCTGCTGCTCGGCATCATCTGGGGTAGTATCGCGCTCGAAAACCGCTGGCAGAGACAGCAGCGGCAGAGGCTGGACGTGGCCTGAACCCCCTCCCCGGCTTTTTCGCGTCGCCCGGCATTTTTGACTTGCACTCCCGGCGTCAAAATCCTAAAGCATGCAAGCCTTTTAGGCGGGTCGGGGTGTAGCGCAGCCCGGTAGCGCACTTGACTGGGGGTCAAGGGGTCGTCGGTTCAAATCCGGCCACCCCGACCAATAAGTTCACAACCTGGTCCATTCCCCCAGAATGGCCAGGACAAAATACAGTCACATTGATGATCGTTTCGGGTTGGTTTTCCGGCCTGCGCGGTCTGTGTTTTCAACTTGCCCTTCCCCTCACGAATGCCATGTCCGCCGCCGCTTGACTCCGCCGTATTATTTCTATATTTCTGGATATATGGAAAATATGGATGCCATCGTCGCGCTTGCAGCGCTTGCCCAGTCCACCCGGCTTGAGACCTTCCGGCTGCTGGTACGTCATGAGCCCGGGGGACTGGCGGCGGGTGATCTGGCAGATCAGCTCGATGTGCCGCAGAACACGCTGTCGGCCCATCTGTCGACGCTCGCCCGCGCCGGCCTGGTAACCAGCCAGCGCCAGAGCCGGTCGATCATCTACCGGGCCAGTCTCGACAGGATCCGGGAGATCGTGACCTTCCTGCTGACCGATTGCTGTGGCGGCAACGAAGCGCTGTGTGCACCGCTGCTCCACGCGCTCACCCCATGCTGTGCCACGGAGACAGAACCGCAGAGCCGTTGCTGACCCGCGACGCGGCAGCATCACCGATCAACACCGCAAGCAGATCCTGATCCTTCCCATCACGCCAAGCCCGGAGCCAATCGTGACCGACCGTATCTACAATGTCCTGTTTCTCTGTACCGGCAATTCCGCCCGCTCCATTCTCGCCGAAGGCATTCTCAACCATGTCGGAGAAGGCCGGTTCCGTGGATTTTCGGCGGGAAGCCAGCCGAAAGGGGCCGTGCATCCGATGGCGATCCGGGAATTGAGCGCCCTCGGCCTTGCGAGCGAGGGCTATCACTCAAAGAGCCGGGATGTGTTTTCCGGCCTCGATGCGCCCACGATGGATTTCATCTTTACCGTCTGCGACAATGCCGCAGGCGAGGCCTGTCCCGTGTGGCTTGGGCATCCCGCCACCGCCCATTGGGGAATCCAGGACCCCGCTGCGGCTGAAGGCAGCGACCTTGAAAGGCAATGTGCCTTTGCAGATGCCGCCCGGTTTCTGACCAACCGGATCCGCGCCTTTGTCGCGCTGCCGCTTGCGACCATCGACAGGCTGGCGCTAGCACAGAATCGGCGCGATGGATGGCGTTTCCTCCTGCGCAGACCGGTGTCGTAATGTCCATCTTTGAACGCCACCTGACGCTTTGGGTGTTTCTGTGCATCCTCATCGGCATCGCCCTTGGCCATGCGCTACCCGAAACCTTCCAGGTGATTGGCGGGCTGGAAGTCGCCAGGGTGAATATTCCGGTCGCCGTTCTGATCTGGCTGATGGTCATCCCGATGCTGCTGAAGATCGATTTTGGCGCACTGTCCAACGTCAGCCACTATTGGCGCGGCATTGGTGTGACGCTGATCATCAACTGGGCGGTAAAACCCTTCTCGATGGCGCTGCTGGGCTGGTTCTTCATCGGCTGGCTGTTTCGGCCGTTGCTGCCTGCCGGACAGATCGAGTCCTATATTGCCGGGTTGATCCTGCTTGCCGCCGCCCCCTGCACGGCCATGGTCTTCGTCTGGTCAAACCTGACGAAAGGCGAGCCGCTATTCATGCTCAGCCAGGTGGCATTGAATGATGCGATCATGATCCTCGCCTTCGCGCCGATTGTCGGGCTGCTGCTCGGACTTTCAGCGATCACGGTGCCGTGGCAGACACTGATGATTTCGGTGCTGCTCTATATCCTGATCCCCGTCGCCATCGCGCAGCTATTGCGGCGGAGCCTTGTGGTCAGCGGCAACACGGCTGGTCTCACGCGGCTTCTGGCCCGGCTGCAGCCGCTGTCGCTTCTAGAGTTTGTCAGGGAAAAGTGGAATCCGGTTTTCCCGAAAAGACAAACGAAAACAAAGGGCACTAGAGTCTGTCTGGTTCAATAAGAACCTGACAGACTCTAGCCCTGCTCGCCAAGCTGGTGCTGCTGTTCGGCTTTCAGGGCACACAGATCCTCGCGCAGCCGATGGTGATTGCCCTTCTGGCCGTGCCGATCCTGGTGCAGGTCTATTTCAATGCCGGACTTGCCTATGTCCTCAACCGGGTGGCGGGCGAACAGCATTGCGTTGCCGGGCCATCGGCGCTGATCGGGGCCAGCAATTTCTTCGAACTCGCCGTCGCCGCCGCCATCAGTCTGTTCGGTTTCCAGTCGGGGGCCGCGCTTGCCACCGTGGTCGGTGTGCTGATCGAAGTCCCTGTGATGCTTTCGGTCGTCTGGATCGTCAACCACAGCCGACGCTGGTATGAGGCCGGTCCCGCCGTTGCCAGAAACATCGCCGACGAGCCTGATTGAGCGAACCGCGCGCCACAGCCTCAGATTCAGTGGAAGGCTGCCCGCGCCTGCCATTCGGGGCGCAGGATGGCGAGCACCAGTTCATCCCGGTGTTCGCCGTGAAAATAGGCACTGCCGCGGCTGATCCCCTCGGCCACGAATCCCGCCCGGTCATAGGCCTTTCGGGCCCTCAGATTGTCGGGAAAGCAGCCGATCGAGACCCGATAGGCGTCGGTGTCGGCAAATATCCGGTCGAGCACGGCGCTTACCATTGCCGGTCCGATGCCATGGCCGGGACGGGCAACCGCAACGCGTTTGATCAGGCAGACGCGGCTGGCTGCGGCCCAGCCCTGCACCAGCACGAAACCTGTCGGCGCATCATCGACATCGGCACGAAAATAGCGGTAGGCGGGATCGGCAAAGGCCATGCGATGGGCGTCCTCGTCCCAGCGGCCCACCAGCGTCGCATAGCCGGGAAGCCGTTCCGTCGCCATGATGAAGGAGAGGTCGTCAAGGCTGGCCCTGGCCAGCACCAGAGGCATCAGCGCACCTGGTCGAGCAGCCGCTTGCACTCCAGCAAATCATAGAGCGCTTCCTGCAGCAGTGCCCGGTCTTCCTTGCCGACATGGCCGCGCCCGACGGAGATTTCCGGCGCATCGTCGTCATTGCCGCCGAAATTGAAGAAGCGCCGGGTGATCGGAGCCTTCGCCCGGCCGACGATCTGGTCCTCGTCGGGCACATGCACCTTGGGCTCGGCACCGCTTTCCTCGCCAGCCGCTGCCAGCGCCTCGACGGTGGCGAGGTCGCCGGTCGCAATCGCCGCCACGAACTTGTTGCCATTGGTCTTCAGCAGTTTCTGGACGCCCTTGATCGTATAGCCGTGATCATAGAGCAGATGGCGGATGCCCTTCAGCAGATCGACATCGTCAGGCCGGTAATAGCGCCGCCCGCCGCCGCGCTTCAGCGGCTTGATCTGCGGGAAACGGGTCTCCCAGAAGCGCAAGACATGCTGCGGCAGGTCGAGATCATCGGCCACCTCGCTGATGGTCCTGAAAGCATCCGGGCTTTTGTCCAACACTCTCTCCTCAGGCGCCCAAGACTGACGCTTGCGCAGTTCACAACCGAATTGGCTGGATTTCAACGGTTTGCAGCAAGATATTCAACTGTTTTTGCGCGTCGGAGAGGAAATCGCCGTGAGGGTACACTCGGGGTACCGCCGTCGCCGCCTCCCCGTCACGCTGCCGGGTTTTGCGGCTTCTGTTTTGATTTCCTGATGGCATGGGCCTTGAGGATGCGCTGTTTCAGCACGTTGGAAGCCTTGAAGGTCATCACCCGGCGCGGCGAGATCGGCACTTCCTCGCCGGTCTTCGGATTGCGACCGATGCGCTCGTTCTTGTCGCGCACCTGGAAGGTGGCAAAGGAGGACAGTTTGACGGTCTCACCGCGCACGATGGCCCCGCAGATCTCATCGAGAACCGTTTCCACCAGTTCGGCGGATTCCGTCCGCGACAGTCCGACCTTCCGGAATACCGATTCCGCAAGATCAGCGCGTGTTACTGTCTTTCCAGCCATGATTCCCCACCCAGTTTCGTTGTTTTGATTGTGAAACCGTGCGGAGATTATTGCCCTTGCGGGGAACGGTCAAGCGCTTGTTCGGAATTACCTAATCACTGCAACACCCTACCAGCGCAGAAGCACCGCGCCCCAGGTGAATCCGCCGCCCATGGCCTCGAGCATCACCAGGTCGCCCTGCCTGATGCGTCCGTCCGATGCAGCGGTGGCGAGTGCCAGCGGGATGGAGGCGGCGGACGTATTGCCGTGCAGATCGACGGTAACGACGACCTTCTCCATGGGAATATTGAGCTTTTTCGCCGAGCCCTCGATGATCCGGCGGTTGGCCTGATGCGGCACCAGCCAGTCGAGGTCATCCGCCGTCGTGCCGGTTGCCGCAAAGGCCGCGACGATGACATCGGTGATCATGCCGACGGCATGCTTGAACACTTCACGGCCTTCCATCCGGAGATGGCCGACGGTGCCTGTCGTCGACGGGCCGCCATCGACATAGAGCTTGTCCTTGTGGGAGCCATCGGAGCGCAGGCTGGATGTCAGCACGCCCCGGTCGGCATTGGTGCCCGCCTCTTCGCTGGCTTCGAGGATGATCGCCCCTGCCCCGTCGCCGAACAGCACGCAGGTGGTGCGGTCTTCCCAGTCGAGGATGCGCGAGAAGGTTTCGGCCCCGATCACCAGCACCCGCTTCGCCATGCCGCCCCTGATATAGGTATCGGCGGTGGCGACCGCGAAGACGAAGCCCGAGCAGACCGCCTGCATGTCGAAGGCAAAGCCGTGCTTCATGCCGAGCCGGTTCTGGATATTGACGGCGGTTGCCGGAAAGGTGTTGTCCGGCGTCGAGGTGGCGACGATGATCATGTCGATATCGTCGACGCTCATCCCGGCATTGGCAAGCGCTGCCCGTGCGGCCTCCGCGCCCAGAGATGCGGTGGTTTCCCCCTCGCCCGCGATATAGCGCTGACGTATGCCGGTGCGCTGGACTATCCACTCGTCGGAGGTTTCCACACGGGATTCAAGCTCGCGGTTGGTGACAACCTGTTTCGGCAGCGCTGCCCCGAAACCGCGTACTACTGCACGGATCATTCTTGTTCTTCTCCGCCCCTCATGCCGATCATTGACCCTGCTCCTGGGCTGCGCCGTGGCCAACCCGGGAGGGGTATTTCGCATGATAGATTTTCAAGTCGTTTTCGATTTTCTGTGTAAGGCCGTTGCGCACCATGTCATAGCCGACATCGATGGCGGCGGCGAAGCCTTCGGCATCCGTGCCGCCATGGCTCTTGATGACGATGCCGTTGAGGCCGAGGAACACGCCGCCATTGACCTTGCGCGGATCGAGCTTGTCGCGCAGCATGTCGAAGGCGCCCTTGGCGAGGATATAACCCATGCGCGACAGCAGGGTGCGCGACATCGCGGCCTTCAGATAGCTGGCAATCTGGCGGGCGGTGCCTTCGGCGGTCTTCAGAGCGATGTTGCCGCTGTAGCCTTCGGTGACAACCACATCGACAGTGCCCTTGCCGAGGTCGTCGCCCTCGACATAGCCGGTATAGTCGAGCGTTTCGAGCTGCGCCTCGCGCAGCACCCGGCCGGCCTCGCGCACCTCTTCCTGGCCCTTGATCTCCTCGACGCCGACATTCAGCAGGCCGACCGTCGGGCGGCGGATTTCCAGGAGCGCCCGCGCCATGGCGCTGCCCATGATGGCAAAATCGATCAGTTGCTGGCTGTCGGCCCCGATGGAGGCACCGACATCAAGCACGACGCTTTCGCCCTTGGCCGTCGGCCAGATCGCCGCGATGGCGGGACGTTCGATATTGGCCATGGTGCGCAGGCAGAATTTCGCCATCGCCATCAGCGCGCCGGTATTGCCCGCCGATACCGCGACATCGGCATTGCCGGTTTTCACCGCCTCGATGGAGCGCCACATCGACGAGACATAGCGGCCGCGCCGCAGGGCCTGGCTCGGCTTTTCATCCATGGCAATCGCCACCTCGCAATCATGCAGGGTGCACTTGGCCTTCAGTTTCGGAAACCGGTCGAGCAGCGGCTCGCACACCGCCTTGTTGCCGAACAGCAGGAAGGTGGCGTCGGGGTGCCGGTCCAGCGCAATGGCGGCTCCGGGAATGACAATATCAGGACCAAAATCCCCACCCATAACGTCCAGAGAAATCCTGATCACGCGTTCCTGATCCTTGCATGCCGCCCAAAAGGCGTAATTGGGCCCAAATAACCGTCTTCCACCTGCTTACAGCAGAATTGTGTCCGGGCAAGCCACTTTAGTCCTTCTTCCAGTCCTTTAATGCGGAAAAGGCCGAGGGTTTGGTGTCCCTGCTGCCGTCATCCTCGATATGGCCGCTGAAATCCACGCCCGGCTTGCGGGGATAGGGATCAATCGCCATGGCCGCGAATTCGGCGACAACCGTGCCGGCATCGATCGTATCGCCGACAAACAGTTCCGGCAGGTCAGGCCCGTCGGGATCGACGAACATCTCGCCATTGTCGGTGGCAATCCGCGCCAGCTTCGAGCCTTCGGGGATGAAGATCTGGTCGATGGTCTCGCTGATCCGGGCCGGGACCGGCTCCAGAGTCACACTGCAGGCCTGGACGATCTCCGCCTCCACCTCGCCGCGAATCCGCACACCATCCTTCTTCCAGCGCGAAATCTGCAGCCGCGCCACCAGCGAGCCGACCTTTTCCACCTTCCACAGAGCAGCAAGCCCCTCGCATTCGCGCGGATCGGCGCTCAGCGTCACGGATACCGGATTGGCGGAGATATGACCGACCTTCACCAGATAGGAAAAGGGATTGTCTGTCAGAGCAATCGTGCGGTTCTTCATTGTCCGTCTCCCCGGTTTTCAGGCGCGGGCAGGATGAGCGACCCGGTCGCGATCTCGTCTTCCGTGACCTGTTTCAAACCGGCCTCGGCATTGAGCATATAGAGGGCAAGCGGTGTCATGTCCGGCGCATCCTCGATGCCCGGATGGACATTGCGGCGAAGGGCTGCGACAAGCGCCGCCGCATCCCTGTCTTCCAGCGCCCGGGCATAAGACTCCAGCCGGCCATAGAACATGCCCGCAAATTTCTTCATCCGCTTCGGCACGCCGACATCGCCGATGCCGAGTTCGCGCATGGCATGATCCAGATCCTGGAAAAACAGGTCGATGACCGCCTGCGCCAGTTCCTGCCCGCTGGTCGGCGATGTCGATGTCCGGCGGAAAAACAGGATCATCACCACGGTCACCATCTCGAACCGCCCCATGACGGTGTCGGGGATGCCGTAATCGGTGAAGAAGAGCGGCAGGCGTGACGCAGAGGTCAGCGCCTCATATTGGCGGATGGCAATCGCCTGATTGTGGCGTCGATTGCGGAATCGTTCGAAAATCATTGGGTTCCCGAGATTTTGAGCATCAAAACAGGATGCGGGGCCAGCAGCCGTGTTGCATGAACTGGAAAGCTGGTTTACCGAAGCAGGCATGAATTGCAATGCGGTTTATTGGCAACGATCAACCGGGCGGATTGGCTTGCGCGGCAATTCCGGAGAACTGCGGCGATTTGGGGCCTTTCATCCCTGAAACGCCATAATGATATGGACTTCAGGTGGAGGGATGGCAGCCGCTGTCCCGGGATCGGATATTTCAAGGGAGATGTCGTTGGTGAGACGGTATTTCGGTACTGACAAGACATGGTTTGGCAGCGTGGCCCTGGCAGTGGCGCTTTCCGCCTCGGCGCTGGCCGGCTGCACTTCGGTCGGCGAAGTCATGAACAGTGGCTATGTGGTGGACCAGCAGTCCCTCGCCCTCGTGCCGGAAGGATCGAGCCGCGAGCAGGTGCTGCTGTCGTTGGGCTCCCCCTCGACCACTGCCACCTTCGACAATGAGGTGTTCTATTACATCTCGCAGAAGCGCGAGCGACCGGTTGCCTTCATGAAGCCGAAAATCGTCGACCAGAGCGTTCTGGCGATCTATTTCGACAAGGATGGCGTGGTGAAGCAGCGCTCGAACTACACGCTGAAGGACGGCAAGGTCTTCGACCTCATCAACCGCATCACCCCCACCGGCGGCAAGGACCTGACCTTCCTGCAACAGCTCCTGAGCGGCAACACCGGCGCAGCTGCAGCCAAGAGCGCCATCAGCGGCCTGTCGACCAAGTAAGGCCCGATGGCGTGACAAGTTGAAAACCGCGCCGGATCGCTCCGGCGCGGTTTTTTCATGTGTGACACCCCCGGCCTCGGTGAAGCCGGGGTGTCTGGTGTCAGGCGAGAACCGCCAGCAGCAGGAGGGCGACGATGTTGGTGATCTTGATCGCCGGATTGACGGCAGGTCCTGCCGTGTCCTTGTAGGGGTCACCGACCGTGTCGCCGGTCACGGAGGCCTTGTGGGCATCCGATCCCTTCATGTGGCGCACGCCGTCCTTGTCGACGAAACCGTCCTCGAAGCTCTTCTTGGCATTGTCCCAGGCGCCGCCGCCCGAGGTCATCGAGATCGCCACGAACAGGCCGTTGACGATCACGCCGAGCAGCGAGGCCCCGAGTGCCGCAAAGGCCGAGGCCTTGGAACCCGAAATCAGCAGCACGCCGAAATAGACGACCAGCGGTGCCAGTACCGGCAGCAGCGATGGCACGATCATCTCGCGGATCGCGGCCCTGGTGAGGATATCCACCGCGCGACCATAGTCCGGCTTGACGGTGCCTTCCATGATGCCGGCATTGTCGCGGAACTGGCGACGGACTTCCTCGACGATGGCGCCTGCGGCCCGTCCGACGGCGGTCATGGCAATGCCCCCGAACAGATAGGGGATCATGCCACCAAAGATCAGCCCCGCCACCACATAGGGGTTGGAGAGATCGAAGGAGACGGTTCCGATATCCTTGAAATAGGGGAACTGGTCGCCATGGCTGGCATAATAGGCGAGATCCTTGGAATAGGCGGCAAACAGCACCAGCGCGCCGAGACCGGCAGAACCGATGGCGTAGCCCTTGGTGACTGCCTTGGTGGTGTTGCCCACCGCATCCAGTGCATCGGTGACCTTGCGGACATCAGGCGGCAGATGCGCCATTTCCGCGATGCCGCCGGCATTGTCGGTGACCGGGCCGAAGGCATCGAGCGCGACGATCATGCCGGCAAGTCCGAGCATGGCGGTGACCGCAATGCCAGTGCCGAACAGGCCGCCGAACTTGTAGGTGAAGATGATCCCGGCGACGATGACGAGTGCCGGAAGGGCGGTCGATTCCAGCGAGACGGCCAGACCCTGGATGACATTCGTGCCGTGGCCGGTGACCGAGGCCTGGGCAATCGAATTGACCGGACGCTTGTTGGTGCCGGTATAGTATTCGGTGATCACCACGATCAGCGCCGTCACCACGAGGCCGATCAGGCCGCAGATGAACAGCGAAGTGCCGTTGACGACTTCACCGACCGTGGCAGTGGTGACATCACCCCAGCCGATGGTCATCGAGGTCGCACCTGCAAGCCCGATGATCGACAGGCCGCCGGTGACGAGCAGGCCGCGATAGAGCGCGCCCATGATCGAATTGTCGGCCCCGAGCTTGACGAAGAAGGTGCCGATGATCGAGGTGATGATCGACGCGCCGCAGATCGCCAGCGGGTAGAGCATGATGCTGTCCAGTACGGGGGTTCCGGCAAAGAAGATCGAGCCGAGAACCATCGTGGCGACGACCGAGACCGCATAGGTTTCGAACAGGTCGGCGGCCATGCCGGCGCAGTCGCCAACGTTGTCGCCGACATTGTCGGCGATGGTGGCCGGGTTGCGCGGATCGTCTTCGGGAATGCCCGCTTCCACCTTGCCGACGAGGTCGCCGCCGACATCGGCCCCCTTGGTGAAGATGCCGCCGCCGAGACGGGCGAAGATCGAGATCAGCGACGCGCCGAAGCCGAGCGCCACCAGCGCATCGGTGACCTCACGCGAGCCGCTGGCATGGCCGAGGCCCTTTGTCAGGATGAGATAGTAGATCGACACGCCGAGCAGGGCGAGACCGGCCACCAGCATGCCGGTGATCGCGCCCGACTTGAAGGCGATGTCGAGACCGGCGGAAAGGCTTTTGGCTGAGGCCTGCGCCGTGCGCACATTGGCCCGCACCGAGACATGCATGCCGATGAAACCGGCCACACCCGAAAGCACCGCACCAATCAGAAATCCGAAGGCCGCTTCCTTTGAGAGAAGCAGCCATGCGGCGATGAAAACAATAACCCCGACGACGGCGATGGTTCTGTACTGGCGCGTGAGATAGGCTTGTGCCCCTTCGCGAATGAAGCCTGCAATCTCTTGCATGCGGGCATTGCCCTGATCGGCGGCGAGCACCGATTGCGTTGCCCAGATGGCATAGACCACCGACAGCAACCCGCACGCGATAACGCCAAATAGAATGGTCATTTCGCATTTTCCTCCCGTAGCGCCGGAGATATCGCCCCCGGCTATGAATGACTCGGGATGGCTGCCTCCTCCGCCGCCGGTCCCTCGCCTGCGGGAGATTGCGTTTTGGTTTCCCTTGCGTCAAGTCCCGTAAAGCCATGGAATCGAAGGAAAGACGCGCGATTTTTGGGCGGGATGCGGCATCCGCCCGTTCTTTGGTGACAAACGGCAAATCGACTTTGCGGGCGGTAAAGCGCGAGGCTCAGGCAGATGCCCTGTTTTTCAGCATCAGCGCCGAGAGCAGCGCCAGGCAGCCGATCGCCACCGGCCAGACGGCGAGCGCGATAGCCGCCCAGCCGAAGGCAGCAAAGATCTTGCCCGAGGCAAAGGAGGCAAGCGCTACCGTGCCGAACAGGATGATGTCGTGGAAACCCTGCACCTTGTCGGCCTCTTCGGGCCGGTAGCTGGAGGCGACGATGGCGGTCGATCCGATGAAGCCGAAATTCCAGCCGAGGCCGAGCAGGATCAGCGCCCCCCAGAAATTCCACAAGGCGACGCCCATATGGGCGACGATGGCGCAGCCGATCAGGATGAGGAGGCCAGCCGCCACCACCCGTTCGGTGCCGAACCGGGTGATCAGCATGCCGGTGAAGAAGCTCGGCGCGAACATCGCCAGCACATGCCACTGGATGCCGAGCGTCGCCATGTCGGGCGAGAAGCCGCAGCCGACCACCATGGCAAGCGGCGCGCCGGTCATCATGAAGGTCATCAGCGCATAGGAGCCGATGCCGCAGATCATGCCGGTGATGAAGCGCTGGGTCAGGATGATGTCCCTCAGCGGCCGACCGGTCGCCCTGCCCTTCCCCTCGCCCCGTGCAAGGGCTGGAAGCCGGACGAAGCCCAGCACCACGACGGCAAGCAGGCCGAGCGGCACGAGGGCGACGAAGGACCCGGCAAACAACACCGGTGCCAGCAGGTTCTTGGCGAGAATAGCCACCTGCGACCCGACAATTGCCGAAACGATGCCGCCCGCCAGAATCCACGAGATCGCGCGTGGCTTGTAGAAGGAAGGCGAGGCATCGGCGGCGGCAAAGCGGATCTTCTGGGTAAAGCCGGAGGACATGCCGATCAGCATCAGCGAGGCGGCAAACATCCAGAAATCGGCGCGGTAGAGCGCAATCGCGGCGAGCGCGCCGCCCGAGGCCAGTGCCAGCCCGCCGAGCATGAAGCTTGCCTTGCGGCCAATCAGGCGGCTGACGGCGGCAATCAGCACCGCGCCGATGGCCACGCCAATGTTGAAGCCGGTGAGAGGGGCGGTTGCCAGCGACTTGTCGAGCCCGAGCAGCTGGTGCCCGGCCAGACTGCCGACCGCAAAGGAAATCGGTCCGGCGGAGCCAAGCACCGCCTGCGCCGCCGTCAGGATATAGACATTGCACCGGGCCGCGCGAAGCTGGCCTTCAAGTCCCTCGACGCTTCCCACGCTCATGCCGGTCATCCTGTCCTTCTGAGACCTATTTCCTGGTGACGCTCCGCACCTGTTTGGCAATCCGGTCGAGCACTGCATTGACCAGCTTCGGCTCTTCGTCGTCGAAGAAGGCGTGGGCGATTTCGACATATTCGGTAACGATGACCGGCACCGGCACGTCCCGGCGTTCGATGAGCTCGAAGCAGCCGGCACGCAGGATTGCCCGCACCGTGCTGTCCAGCCGCGACAACGGCCAGTCATCCATCAGCGCACCGCGAATCATCGGGTCGAGCTTGGCCTGATCGCGCACCACGCCCGAGACGATGGAGCGGAACCAGGAGGCATCGGCCTTCAGATAGGTTTCGCCGTCGATTTCCTGGCCGAGGCGATGGGCCTCATATTCCGCCACCACTTCCAGCACGCCGGCACCGCCGATATCCATCTGGTAGAGGGCCTGAACGGCGGCGAGACGGGCGGCGCCACGCTGGTTGGCGGTCTTGACGACCGGAGCGGCGTCGGTGCCATTGGTGTCTTCGGGATTGCTCATGATCAGGCCCCGAATTTTTCTTTGAGTGCGATCATGGTCAGCGCGGCGCGGGCGGCAAAGCCACCCTTGTCCTTTTCGGAGCGGCGAACCCGGGCCCAGGCCTGCGCCTCGTTTTCGACGGTCATGATGCCGTTGCCGATGGCAAGACCTTCGCTGACCGCGAGATCCATCAGGGCGCGCGACGATTCGTTGGACACGATATCGAAATGATAGGTCTCGCCGCGGATCACCATGCCAAGCGCCACGAAGCCGTCATAGTTGACACCGCCATTTTCCGCGCCGTCCAGCGCCATGGAAATCGCCGGCGGAATTTCGAGGGCACCGGGAACGGTGACGATATCATAGCTCGCGCCCGCCGCTTCCAGCGCGAACTTCGCGCCATCAAGCAGGGCATCGGCCATATCGTCGTAAAAACGGGCCTCGACAATCAGGAGATGGGGCTTGGACGGATCGGACATGACATACCTGCGAAAAAGTGGCCTGCGAAAAGCTGGCCTGCGAAAGAGCGGGCCTGCAAAGAATTGGGGAGACGCTGCGCGCGACAGGCGGCGGTCAAACCATGCCGGGGCAGGATTGGCAAGTGTTTTTCAAGCATGGCAGCCTTTCCGGGGCGCAACGGACGGTTTCGCAGCCAAAAATATCAGGGGGTCGACAAGTTCTTCGCGACGCGGCAAGTTTCCGGGCCAACCCGGGAGATCGCCGATGAGCAAGGACCGTGCACTGCAGCCGCAGGATCTGGAACTGGAACACTGGAGCCAGGGATCGTTTTACGAGGGAAAGGACGCCTCTCTTGGCAGGCGTCTGGGCCTCACCCGCCTTGGCATCAGCTACAGCGAGGTGCCGCCCGGCAAGAGCGGCTGCCCGTTCCACAATCACCATGTCGAGGACGAGCTGTTCGTCATCATCGAGGGCCAAGGTACCTACAGGATTGGCGACCGGAAGATCCCGGTCAGCACCGGCCATGTGCTCGGTGCACCGGCGGGCGGGCCTGACACCGCCCATCAGCTGATCAACACCGGTTCGGGACCGCTGCGCTACCTGTCGATTTCGTCGAAGGCCGCGACGGAAATCTGCGAATATCCCGATTCCGGCAAGTTCCTCGCCCGCACCGTCGATCCCGCCACCGGCGAGACACGCTTTCGCCAGATGGTCAGCGAACTCGAGAGCATCGATTACTGGCACCGCGAACCCGGTGCGTGAGGCGAGCTTTCCCTTTTCTTCCCAACCCGAGGGCCAACTGCGTGCAACAACCGACACTGGAAACCGGACGCCTGATCCTGAGGCCGCTCCGGATCGAGGATTTCGACCGCTATGTCGAGATCTGGCAGAACGAGGTGATCGTCCGCCATATCACCGGCGCGCCGATATCGCGGGAGGTCTCGTGGGGGCGGCTGTTGCGTGCGACCGGCCACTGGCAATGGCTTGGTTTCGGCTATTTCGGCGTGGTCGACAAGGCCTCCGGCCTGCTGATCGGCGAGGCGGGCGTCCAGGACATGCGCCGGGAGATCACCCCGTCACTCGAGGGCACGCTGGAGGCCGGCTGGGGCCTGTTGCCGGAGTTTCATGGCCGGGGCCTTGCCCATGAGGCCGCCAGCACAGTCATCGGATGGGCAGAGCGGGCGCTGCCACCGATGGAATTTACCGCGATCATCGATCCCGACAATATCGCATCGCAGCGGCTGGCGCTGAAGCTCGGCTTTGTCAGGGACTGCGAGACGGATTACGCGGGTTCGCCGACGGTCATTTACCGTAGGCCGGGAATTCGGCAAGACGGGCCGCATAGCGCGCCATCGTATCCACCTCGAAATTGACCCTGTCGCCCGCCTTGCGCTCGCCCCAGGTGGTGACGTCCAGCGTGTGGCGGATCAGCAGCACGTCGAAATCACTGCCGTCGACCGCATTGACCGTCAGCGAGGTGCCATCGAGTGCCACCGAGCCCTTGGGTGCGACGAAGCGGGCAAGCGCTGCGGGAGCGCGCAGGGTATAGCGGACCGCGTCGCCCTCTGCCCGGATCGACAGGATCTCCGCCGTGCCATCGACATGGCCGGAGACCAGATGGCCGCCAAGCTCGTCGCCGATCTTCAGCGAGCGTTCCAGATTGATCCGCGTGCCCGGCACCCAGCTGCCGATGGTGGTCAGCCGCAACGCCTCTTCCCAGGCCTCGACATCATACCAGCGCTCCGGCCCCTTGCCCTGCGGCAAGGCCGTCACCGTCAGGCAGGTACCCGCATGGGCAATGCTTGCACCCATGGCGATGCCTTCAGGATCATAGGCGGTCCTCACCCTCAGCCGTATCCCCTGATCCAGTGGCGTGATGCTCTCGACGGTGCCGACATCGCTGATTATCCCGGTAAACATCCGCTCTCTCTTTCATAATGGTAGGCCCGGTCCGGCCCGAATGTCTCGGCCCGCTCGAGCCTGAACCCCGATGGCATATGGCCGCGCGTGACCGGAGACGCAACCCCGTCGCCGCCAATTTTGTCGGGGCCTTCAAGGAGCACGATACGATCCACCACCCCCGCCTCCAGAAACGCCGCCGCAATCCCCGCTCCGCCCTCGACCATCAGCGAGGAGATGCCGGATGTGGCCATGCGGTGGAGGAGAAGGTGGAGGGGGTTCTTCGCAACGGGAACATGTGGAGATATCCCCTCCACCCCCCAGACCTCGACCCCCGCCGCTTCCAATGCCGCCCGCCGACCGGCATCGTCGCCGACAACCGTCACCGCCACCTCCCGCGCCGACCGCACCAGTTTCGAACCGAGCGAAATTTCCAGCCTGCGGTCCAGCACGAAACGACGGGGGGAGGCCTCGTGAAGTCCCGGCAGGCGGCAGGTGAGTTCGGGATCGTCGGCGCGCGCGGTGCCGATGCCGATCAGGATGGCGTCGACCTCGGCGCGCAGCGCATGGACCTGGGCGCGGGCGATAGGGCCCGTGATCGCCACCTGGCCGTGATCGCGCCTGCCGATCATGCCATCGGCGGAAACCGCAAGTTTGAGAATCACCTGCGGGCGTTTTTGAACCTGGCGGGTGAGGTAGCCCGCAAGCACCGCCCTGCCCTCGTTCTCCAGCAGGCCGGTGTCTACCGCTATCCCGGCCTCGCGCAGCATGGCGATGCCGCGACCGCTGACCCGCTCGTCGGGATCGGTGACGGCGATCACCACGCGGGCGATGCCTGCGGCGATCAGGGCATTGACGCAAGGGGGTGTCTTGCCGAAATGCGAACAGGGCTCGAGCGTCACATGGGCGGTGGCTCCGCGCGCTGCGTCCCCCGCCCCGGCGAGTGCCTGCGGTTCGGCATGCGGCCTGCCGCCGGGGGCGGTGATGCCGGAGCCGACAATGAGGCCATCGCGGACGATCAGGCAGGCAACGGAGGGATTGGTGGAGGTGCGGCCCGTATTCCATCGGGCAAGCCGCAGCGCTGCCGCCATGAAGCGCCGGTCGTCCGACGCCGTCATGATCAGGAGCCGATGCCCGGGTCCCGGGCGATCTTGGCGTTGATTTCGGCAATCACCTTTTCGAAATCCTCGGCATGGGAGAAATCGCGATAGACCGAGGCATAGCGCACGAAAGCGACGTCATCGAGGCTTTTCAGCGCTTCGAGCACCTGCAGGCCGATGCCTTCCGAGGTAATCTCGACCTCGCCAGAACTTTCCAGCCGCCGGACGATGCCCGACACCGCGCGCTCCAGCCGGTCGCGCTCGACCGGGCGCTTGCGCAGCGCGATTTCGAAGGATTTTACCAGTTTTTCCCGGTCGAAAGGCACCTTGCGACCGGTTTTCTTGATGACCATGAGCTCGCGCAGCTGCACGCGCTCGAAGGTGGTGAAGCGCCCCCCGCAGTCAGGACAGATGCGCCGGCGGCGGATGGACGAACCATCCTCCGCCGGGCGGGAATCCTTGACCTGGGTATCTTCCGATCC
Source organism: uncultured Gellertiella sp. (assembly GCF_963457605.1). Taxonomy (GTDB): domain Bacteria; phylum Pseudomonadota; class Alphaproteobacteria; order Rhizobiales; family Rhizobiaceae; genus Gellertiella. The sequence continues at coordinate 3,703,362 of NZ_OY735139.1, read as the reverse complement.
GCAGTAGGGGCAGCGCATGACGCCCCCTTAGCCGAGATACGGATACATCGGGAAGCGTTCGGTGAGCTTCATCACCTTGCCGCGAACGGAGGCTTCCACGGCGGAATTGCCCTCGTCGGAATTGGCAACCTTGAGGCCATCGAGAACTTCGATGATCAGGCCGCCGATTTCGCGGAATTCCGCTTCCTTGAAGCCGCGGGTCGTGCCGGCCGGGGTGCCGAGACGGACGCCGGAGGTGACGAAGGGCTTTTCAGGGTCGAACGGGATGCCGTTCTTGTTGCAGGTGATGTAGGCGCGGCCAAGGGCGGCTTCCGCCCGCTTGCCGGTGGCGTTCTTCTTGCGAAGGTCGACCAGCATCAGGTGGTTGTCGGTACCGCCGGAGACGATGTCGACGCCACCAGCCACCAGCGTCTCGGAGAGCGCCTTGGCGTTCTTGACGACCTGGGCTGCATAGTCCTTGAACTCGGGCTTCAGCGCTTCGCCGAAGGCAACGGCCTTGGCAGCGATGACATGCATCAGCGGGCCGCCCTGCAGGCCGGGGAATACGGCCGAATTGACCTTCTTTGCCATATCCTCGTCATTGGTGAGGATCATGCCGCCACGCGGGCCGCGCAGCGACTTGTGCGTGGTGGTGGTGGCAACGTGGCAATGCGGGAACGGCGACGGATGCTGGCCACCGGCCACCAGGCCAGCGATGTGGGCCATGTCGACCATCAGGTAGGCACCGATGGAATCGGCGATTTCGCGGAAGCGCTTCCAGTCCCAGATGCGGGAATAGGCAGTGCCGCCGGCGATGATCAGCTTCGGGCGGAATTTCTCGGCCTTGGCAGCGACATCGTCCATGTCGAGCTGGTGGTCTTCCTCGCGAACGCCGTAGGACACGACGTTGAACCACTTGCCGGACATGTTGACCGGCGAACCATGGGTCAGGTGACCCCCGGAATTCAGGTCGAGGCCCATGAAGGTGTCGCCGGGCTGCAGCAGCGCCAGGAACACGGCCTGGTTCATCTGCGAACCGGAATTCGGCTGCACGTTGGCGAAGTTGACGCCGAACAGCTTCTTGGCACGCTCGATTGCCAGCTCTTCCGCGATGTCGACGAACTGACAGCCGCCGTAATAGCGCTTGCCCGGATATCCCTCGGCATATTTGTTGGTCATGATCGAACCCTGTGCTTCAAGCACGGCGCGGGAAACGATGTTTTCCGAGGCGATCAGTTCGATTTCATGCCGTTGACGGCCGAGCTCCTTCTCAATCGCGCCAAAGATATCCGGATCGGTATCGGCAAGCGAACGGGAGAAGAAAGCGTCTGTGGTACCAGAGGTCATAAGATGGGCTCCTAAACTGGAAGTGCGCGGAAGCGGTCTTAGCGTCCGGTGCGTTTGAGGGCAAGACGATGCGCGACATTTGGTGCGCCATCAACGGTGAACTGACGATCTTCAAGACAAAAAGCATAAAAGCCGCATCGGATGATGCGGCTTTCAGGCAACTCAAATTGTCCGGTCTCCAGAAAAGCGCTTACTGGGGCGCTTCCTCGGTGACGTAATTGGTCTGCAAGGCCAGCTGCGCATTGCCATCCAGCTGGTAGATGTCGTCGCGGAACTGCACGATCCGGTCCTTGGCCGACCATGCGGTTATATAGACGAAATAGACCGGCACCTCTTCGGTGAGCTTGATCGGCGTGTTGATCCGGCTTTCGATGACCTTTTCGATCTGCTGGCGGTTCCAGCCGGGCGTATCGTGCAACAGCCAGGTGGAGAGATCGCGCACGTTCTGGACGCGCACGCAGCCCGAGGATTCGAAGCGTTCCTGCTTGTTGAACAGGCCCTGCTGCGGGGTATCGTGCATGTAGACGTGGAATTCGTTGAAGAAGTTGATCTTCGTCGAGGCCATGGCGTTGATCTTGCCGGGGTCCTGGCGGAACTCGTACGGCGGGGCCTTCGGCGCATTCCAGTCGACGGTTTCGGGCGAAATCTCGTTGCCCTTGCCGTCGAGCAGGCGGATGTTGTTGCGCGTCAGATAGGTCGGATCCTTGCGCATCAGGGGCACGATGTCCTTTTCGACGATCGAGCGCGGCGCAATCCAGTAGGGATTGAGGATCACTTCGTAGATCTTCGAATTCAGGATCGGCGACGGACGGCTGATGCGCCCGACGATGGCTCTGTTGCGCAACTGCACCCGGTAATTCTCGACCGCCTCGATATAGGCCGCCGGAATATTGACCATCACGTAACGATGGCCGAGATCGCCGGACATGGTCTGCACCCGCACCAGATTGGTGTTCAGCTGCTGCAACCTCGTATCGGCGGGGATATTCATCGCCTTCAGGGTGAAATCGCCCAAGACGCCATCTTCCGGCAGGCCGTGGCGGGCCTGGAAACGCTTGACGGCACCATCGACATAGCTGTCGAACGAGGTGGAAAGTCCAGCCGAACTCGGGAGATCGCCGGTGATCATCAGGCGCTGGCGCAGCGTCGCGACCGAGGGGTCATCGACACCGAGTTGCAGTCGCTGGCCGGGATTGACCTGCGGCCAGCCGCCGCTGGCGACGATCTGCTGGTAGACGATGATCGCCTGCTGGATATTCGGAATGGCTTCCGGCCCAAGGATCGGGTTGTTGGATTTGACATCCGCCGAGGTGCGGGAGGCATTGTTGGCGTCGAACTGATCGTCCCAGTTGCCGCGGCGCGGCGCGTTGATGACATCATCGAAGGCAGACTGCGCAAGCGCGGGCAGCGCAACCGAGGCAAGGCCCGCCGCGATTGCCGTGCGCAGGAACCCGCGCCGGGAATATGCTGAGAGATCCGATTTCTTCGACATGTTGTCCACCACCACCGTCTTTGACTTTCACGACCGGAAAACAGGCCCTACCACTTCCATGGTTAACAAAAGGAAACCGTGCGGGCGATCATTCCGGGGAGGCTTGTGCTTCAAGCCATTGTCTGCATCAACGTGCAGCATCGCCCATATGCTCCCCTCACAGAGCAATATGGCCAATTCGTGTCCTGAAAGACACACATTTCCCGGTCTCACCGCTTCGTGATACGTGATCGGAGGGAACAGGAACAAGGTGAAAACGCGGGAAACCGGACGTGCAGGGGAACACGTCCGGTCCTGGAGGGCATGCACGTACATCAAAGGCTGGATGATCAGCGATCAGAGACGGTAGAGGATCTGATCGTTCCAGAACCGGTCCAGACGCTGCAGCAGCTTGTTCATCTGCGTGAATTCGTCCGTGCCGATACCGCCGACTTTCTGGATGGAACCGATGTGACGCTCATAGAGCTTGCCAACGGTTACGGCGATTTCCTGTCCATCTTCCGTCAGGCTGATGCGAACCGAACGACGGTCGACGCGGGAGCGCTGGTGGTTGATGAAACCCAGATCGACCAGCTTCTTGACATTGTAGGACACGTTGGAGCCGAGATAGTAGCCACGCGAGCGCAGTTCGCCTGCGGTCAGCTCCGAATTGCCGATGTTGAAAAGCAGGAGTGCCTGGATAGCATTGACATCGCTGCGGCCCTGACGGTCGAATTCATCCTTGATGACATCAAGCAGGCGGCGGTGCAGCCTTTCGACCAGATGCAGCGATTCCATGTAAAGGGAACGAATTGTTTCTTCCTGGGCCGTATGAATCGACGAAACGGCCTGCGGTTTCATTTTGGTGTTCATTGGGACTGCCTCACTGTTTTGTTTGGCGGTTGTTTTGTTTGTTTCCCGCCTTATGAGCCAACCTATCGAACACCTATAAAATTCTACTTAAATTCCAAGCTTAACAGGCCCTTACCTTGGGCCACCCTCGCATCAGGGTGAATCAACCCTTACGCCATGCGCATTTTGCCTGCTCCTGTAGGCGGCCTCGATGCGGAACAGGGCAAACAGGATCGCGACCGTTGCATGCAGGAGAACCAGCGGCATGTTGCGGCCGAAAATCGATGGCCAGACCGTATACATGGCGACCTGCGCACCCGCCGCCAGAACCCAGATGACGGGCCCCCAGGACACTGTCAGCCAGAGGCCGAGGGCTGCCACCGGAAAGACGACGGAAAGCCCGGCACCGGCGACTTTCCACGGCAGGCTCAGCAGATCGAAGCGGGCCCTGCCCTCCAGCAGGTAGCCACTCAGCATGCCCCAGTACTGGACACCGAACACCAGGCAGGAGAGCGCCACCAGCCGCAGGAAGAGGACAAACAGGAGATCGATGACCGACCGTTTCGGCGGGGTGCGTGAATCATGTTCCATGGCGGCAAGGGTACGCTGAACCATGACCGCCTGCCAGCGGCCTCTTTCGGTTTTGTGCCATATTGCCTCGGGGCCGCCACCTCGCTACAGCACTCTTCTGCCGCAGGACGATATCAAAAGAGGACAGACCGATGCAGGACAGGACCCATCCGGTAGACGACATCACCGGCCACCGGCGCATGCGCCGCAATCGCAAGGCCGACTGGACCCGCCGGATGGTGCAGGAAAACCGCCTGACGGTCGATGATCTGATCTGGCCGATCTTCCTCATTCCCGGCACCAATATCGTCGATCCCATCGCGGCCATGCCGGGGGTCAACCGGATGACGGTTGACCGCGCCGTCGAGGCCGCCCGCGAGGCTGCCGGTCTCGGCATTCCCGCACTTGCGACCTTCCCCAATATCGAGATGCATCTGCGCGACGACACGGGCTCCAACAGCCTCGAGGCCAACAACCTGATCAACCAGGCGACGGCGGCAATCAAGAAGGCGGTGCCCGAAATCGGCCTCATCACCGATGTGGCGCTCGATCCCTTTACCAGCCATGGCCATGACGGCATCCTTGTTGGAGATGACATTGTCAATGACCTGACCGTCGACCAGATCTGCCGCGCCGCCGTGCTGCAGGCCGATGCAGGGTCAGATATCATCGCCCCCTCCGACATGATGGATGGCCGGATTGGCGCGATCCGCCGGGCGCTTGATGCGGCTGGCCACCAGTCGGTTGGCATCATGTCCTACGCCACCAAATTCGCCTCCGGCTTCTACGGCCCCTATCGCGAGGCGATTTCCACCGGCGGCCTGCTGAAGGGCGACAAGAAGAGCTATTACATCGACCCCGCCAATGGCACCGAGGCGATCCGCGACGCGGCGCTTGATGTCGAGGAAGGAGCCGACATGCTGATGGTCAAGCCAGGCCTGCCCTATCTTGACATCTGCTGGCGCCTGAAGGAAGCCTTCGGCCTGCCGACCTTCGCCTATCAGGTCTCCGGCGAATATACACAGATCAAGGCCGCCGCCATGAACGGCTGGATCGACGGCGACAGGGTGATGATGGAAACGCTGCTCTGCTTCAAGCGGGCGGGTTGCGACGGCATTCTCACGTATTTTGCCCCCGAGGTCGCCCGCCTGCTGGCAAAATAGCGCGGCCATCCGGTTGAATCCCGCAGGCTGGCAACCATATCAGGATCAGGCATCCGGAGGCCCCGATGAGCGACAGCCGAAACACCTATGCGCCCGGCGCAATCAACGAGAATGCGTTTCGCCACACGCTGGCGCGCCGCCTGTTCGCCTTTGTCATCGACTATGTCCTGATTGCCGTGCTGATCACCCTTGCCGCCGTGCTGGTGTTTTTCCTCGGCATCGTCACCTTTGGCCTTGGCTGGCTTGCCTATCCGGTGCTTGGCCTGTTCGTGGCCATGGCCTATTTCGGGGCAACGGTTGGCGGTGCCGCCCAGGCCTCGCCCGGCATGCGGATGATGGGGTTGGTCATGGTGCAGCAGAATGGCCGACCGATCGATTTTCTGACCGCCATCGTGCATCTCGTGCTGTTCTGGCTATTGAATTCCGTGCTGTCACCCTTCGTGCTGCTGGTCCCCCTGTTTACCGACCGCAACAGGACGCTGCACGACCTGCTGCTTGGCACCGCCATGGCCGACCGCTCCGCCTATCAAAATGCCTTCTAGTGGAATTTGCGAAACTCGCATTCCAACAGGTTGACACATTGTGCATCATTTATTCACTTTAGTAAGTACGAATATTTGATAAATACGGCATCTTGCAGTTGACCTTTTCCACAGTTCGGCAATGGTAGGCCAAATCACGCGTGATTGAGAACCGGCTTCGCAGATGAACACACAGAGCGCGCCATCACCGCAATTTTACCTGACGGCCCCGGCAGCCTGCCCCTATCTGGCTGCCGAGACCGAGCGGAAGGTGTTTACCCATCTTGTCGGGCCGCGTGCCGCCGACATGAATGATCTTCTGACCCAGGGCGGGTTTCGCCGGTCGCAGAATATCGCCTATCGACCGGCCTGCGAATCCTGCCGCGCCTGCGTCTCTGTCAGGATTCTCGCCCAGGAGTTCCAGCCTGCCCGCTCGATGCGCAGGGTGCAGGCACTGAACAGCGACATCGCCGGCGTCGAATGCCCGGCCCGCCCCTCCTCGGAGCAATACAGCCTGTTTCGCGCCTATCTCGATGACCGTCATCAGAAGGGCGGCATGTCCGACATGTCCAGCCTCGATTATGCCGTCATGATCGAGGACACCCATGTCAACACCCGGGTGATCGAATATCGCATCCGCGCCGAAGGGGCCGGGCTCGAAGGCGGGCGGAAGGGCGAGCTTGTCGCCTGTGCGCTGACAGATGTGATGGGCGACGGGCTGTCGATGGTCTATTCCTTCTACAATCCGCGCTTTGACCGCCGGTCGCTCGGCACCTTCATGATCATGGACCATGTCCGCCGTGCCCAGGCGCTGGGCCTGCCGCATGTCTATCTCGGCTATTGGGTCAAGGGCTCGCGCAAGATGGATTACAAGACCCGCTTCCAGCCGCAGGAGCATCTGCTTCCCCAGGGCTGGGAACGATTCGACGCCGATCATCCCCCTCTCACGGAAATCTGATTTGTCCCTGCTCACCCCGCACCAGAAAGGCCTGGCGATCACCTTTGCCGGCGGCCTCGCGCTTTCCTTCGACGTGCCGCTGGTGCGGCTTTCCGGCGGCAGTGCCTGGCAGGTCATCGCCCTGCGCAGCCTGATGACGGTTGCTGCCGCACTGCTGCTGTGGCTGATCATCCGGCTCTGGACGGGAAAGGGGCCAAGGCTGATGCCCGGCCGCGCCGGCCTGCTGGCGGGCGGCTTCTATGGCATTTCCACCATCTTCTTTCTCGGCGCGGTGTTTCACACCTCGACCGCCAATGTGGTCTTCATCATCGCCTTCAACCCGATGTTTGCGGCCCTTGCCGCGTGGATCTTCCTCAAGGAACGCCCCTCCCCCTCGACGCTGGTCACGATGCTGGCGATGATCGTCGGCGTCGGGGTGATCGTGCAGGGCAGCCTTGAGGCCGGGCATCTGTTCGGTGATGCGCTGGCCGCCGGTGCCGCCCTGCTTCTGTCGGGGGCGATCACCATCGGGCGGGCGACCCGGCAGGACATGGGCTTCGTGCCGCTGATCGGCGCGATCCTGCCCGCCGCCATCGCCGCCGTCCTTGCCTGGCCGCAAGGCTTCCTGCTGCCCGATCCGAAATGGCTGGCACTGGACGGCATCGTCATGATCCCGTTCGCCTTCTTCTGCCTTGCCACCGGCCCGCGCTACCTGAAGGCCGCCGAGGTCGGGATGTTCTACCTGCTGGAAACGATCCTGGCCCCCGTCTGGGTCTGGTTCATCTTTGCCGAAGTGCCCGGCACCCAGAGCCTTGCCGGCGGCGCGATCCTGACCCTTTCCCTGCTCTCCTATTCACTCTGGCAATTGCGCAACCCCGCCGCAAAGCCGCTGGCATCTTGACAGACGACCAGAGATCGCCGATGTTATAACCACGTTATAACATGAGGAGATCCGCCATGAACGTCACCATTCGCAAGATCGGCAATTCCGAAGGCATCATCATCCCGAAGGAAGTGCTGCAGAAATATGGCCTGAAGGCGGGGGATGAGTTGAAGTTCGAGGATTTGAAGGGCTCCTTTGCGCTCACGCCGCATGATGCCGCCCTCGCCGATCAGATGGAGGCCGCCCACGTCGGCATGGAGCGCTATCGCGCCGCTTTGCGGGAACTGGCCAAATGAGCGAAATCCATTGGCTCAGCCGCGAGGCGATCGAGCAGTTTCATGAGGAGCAGATTGCCGAGTATGGCGGGCTCAGGGGCCTGCGGGACGAAAACGCGCTGGAGGCCGCTCTGGCGCGGCCCCTCAACCGCGCGGCTTACGGGGAAACCGAACTGCACCGGCTAGCGGCTGCCTATCTGTTTGGCATCGCCAGAAATCATCCCTTTGTGGACGGCAAAAAGCGCACCGGATTTCTGGCCGCCTTTGTTTTTCTTTATTTGAATGGCAGAATGATAGAGGCGGAACAGGCGACAATCGTTGCCTTTGTTCTGGAAGTCGCTGCAGGCAGCATCGACGAGGAAGGGGCGACCCGGTTCTTCGTCGATCATACTGTTCCGCTCAACCCGTAAACCGGCCGCTCTTCGGGAAGCCCTTGGGCACGGTGCGGCCGGCGGTGGCACGGTCGGCCAGCCATTCGATCAGCTCGTCCTTTGTCTTGGTGAAGCTGCGCCCGGCGCTGTCTTCCCAGGTCAGGCCATCGGCTAACGCGAAGCAGCGGATGTCGACAATCCCGCCATCCTTGTAGCGCTGCAGGCGCACGCCCTTGCCACGGCTCATCTCGGGCAATTGCGCCAGCGGGAAGACCAGCATCTTGCGGTTCTCGCCGGTGACGGCCACATGGTCACCCCGGACGGGAATGACCAGCTTGGCCTCGTCGGGCATGGCGACATTCATGATCTGCTTGCCCTTGCGGGTGTTGGCGATCATCTCCTGCTCGGCGACGATGAAACCATTGCCGGCCGCCGAAGCGAGGATCAGCTTGCGCTGGGGATCATGGACAAAGGCGGTCAGCACGTCCTGATCGTTCTCCATGTCGACCATCAGCCGCAGCGGCTCGCCATGGCCGCGACCGCCGGGCAGCTTGTCGGCGCCGAGCGTATAGACCTTGCCGCCGGTGGTGACGAGCAGGATGCGGTCCGTGGTCTGCGCCGGGAACGCCACCTTCAGCGCATCCGCTTCCTTGAAGGTCAGCGTCGAGGTGTCGGCGATATGGCCCTTCAGGGCGCGGATCCAGCCCTTTTCGGAGACGACGATGGTCACCGGCTCCTTTTCGATCATCGCCTGGTTGATCGCCTCGTCATCGGCGTCCGGCGCTTCGGCGAAGATCGTCCGGCGCTTGCCGAGTTCGGTCGCCTTGGCATATTTCTTCTTGACCTCGCCAATCTCCCAGGCAACCGCGGCCCAGAGCTTGTCGTCGGAGGCGAGCAGCGCCTCGATATCCGCCTTTTCCTTCGACAGCGCGTCGTGTTCGGTGCGGATCTCGAATTCCTCGAGCTTGCGCAGAGAGCGCAGCCGCATGTTGAGGATCGCCTCGACCTGCATGTCCGTCAGCCCGAAACGGGCAATCATCACCGGCTTCGGCTCATCCTCCTCGCGGATGATCCGGATCACCTCGTCGATATTGAGATAGGCGACCAGAAGGCCGCCGAGGATTTCGAGGCGCTTGTCGATGGCGGCGAGCCGGAAACGCGACCGGCGGACCAGCACTTGCCTGCGATGCGCCAGCCATTCGAGGATCACCTCGTTCAGCGGCATCACCCGCGGGATGCGGCCCATCGACAGGACGTTCATGTTGAGCGGAATGCGGTTTTCAAGCTCGGTCAACCGGAACAGCGATTCCATCAGCAGCGTGGCGTCGACGGTGCGGCTCTTCGGCACCAGCACGACGCGCACGTCTTCGGCTGACTCATCGCGAACATCTTCCAGCAGCGGCAGCTTGCGGGCGATCAGCAGCTCGGCGATCTTCTCGATCAGCCGGGATTTCTGCACCTGGAAGGGGATTTCGGTGATGACGATCTGGTAGCCGCCGCGACCGAGATCCTCGATCTGCCACTTGGCGCGGACCCGGAACCCGCCGCGTCCGGTGCGATAGGCCTCGATGATGCTGGCGCGGTCATCGATGATGATGCCGCCGGTCGGCAGGTCGGGGCCGGGGATGAACTCCACCAGCTTTTCGATGGAGGCGTCTGGATGCTTGATCAGATGCAGCGCCGCATCGCAGATTTCATGGGCATTGTGCGGCGGAATCGAGGTGGCCATGCCGACCGCGATGCCGGAGGCGCCATTGGCGAGAAGATTGGGGAAGGCCCCCGGCAACACCACCGGCTCCTCGTCCTCCTCGTTGTAGGTGAGGCGGAAATCGACCGCGTCCTGATCGATGCCTTCGAGCAGCAGGGCTGCGACATCGGTCATCCGGGCTTCGGTATAGCGGTAGGCCGCCGCACTGTCGCCGTCGATATTGCCGAAATTGCCCTGGCCGTCGACAACGGGGTAGCGCTGCGAGAAATCCTGGGCAAGACGCACCAGCGCGTCATAGACCGACTGGTCGCCATGCGGGTGGAATTTGCCGATGACGTCGCCGACGATGCGGGCGCATTTCTTGTGGGCGGAGTTCGGCCGGATGCCCATCTCGCTCATCGCGTGGATAATGCGCCGGTGAACCGGCTTCAGACCGTCTCGCACATCGGGCAAGGCCCGGTGCATGATGGTCGACAGCGCATAGGCGAGATAGCGCTCTTCCAGCGCCGCCTTCAGATCGACCGGCAGAATATTGTCATCGCCACCGCCGCCGGGCGGCACAAGATTTTTTCCCATGTCCGTTGACTACCGGACATTCGCGATTTCAGCAAGGAATCCCGCTGCCGCAGCTGTGGAAACCCGGCGTGAAAAGCCATGTTCTGCGGGCAAAACCGGCGATTCCCCAAGGTCCGCTTCGCCGTGACCGCCTGCGCCATCACCTTGCCATGTTTTCAAAACATCAGTCGGCACGAAATTAAGCCTGTTTGCCAACCGGATCTTAATGCGAAAAGAATTTTGTCCCTGCCTTCCGCCCCACCCTGCACGCCCGTCATAAAAGCAGATATGATGGATATCGACATCCCGGACAACGCCTGTCCGGCAATCATCAAAGAGGACCCTACACCATGCTGAAAGTGCCTTTTCGCATCGCGCTCGCGAGTTCCACATTTCTGGCTCTGACGAGCTCGGCCTTTGCACTTGACGGTGCCGACCTCCTTGCAAAGATCAACGCCAAATATGCCGAAAACGGCATTTCGTTCGCCGCCGCCAATGTTGCGGTTGACGGCGCTGACGTCACCATGACCGGCGTCACCGTGAAGACGACGGCTGCCGACGCCAAGCCGGTGACCATCGGCGATGTCGCCTTTACCGGTGTGGAAACCGATGACGCGGGCAATTACACGGTTGATGAAATCAAGTTCCCCGATCTGAATGTCACGCAGGACAAGACGACGGTAACCGCGACCGGCCTGTCGCTCTCCGGGGCCTATATTCCTGCCGACGCCGCCGACAAGAGCATCGATTCCTTCTCGCCCTTCGAAAGCGCCAATTCGGGGCCGATCAAGGTATCCGAAGACGGCAAGGAAGTGTTTTCCGTTGCCAGCATGGAGGCGAACTCGACGGTCCGCGAGGACGAAAGCGGCATCGATTACGATTTCGCCGTCTCCGGCATCAATGCCGACCTCTCCACCACGCCGGACCCGAAGGCCAGGGATGCCATCGATAAACTCGGCCTGCAGACGCTTCAGGGCGACATTTCCACGAAGGGCTCGTGGGACGTGGCCAAGGGCACCATGGCCGCCGAAGCCATCACCTTCGACTTCAAGAATGTCGGCAAGCTCAGCCTCGCCTACAGCATTTCCGGCCTGACCCCTGATCTCATCAAGCAGTTGCAGGAGGCGACCAAACAGCTCAATGCCAGCGCCGACAAGCAGGCCGCCGACCAGGCGCTCGGCCTCCAGATGATGGGCCTGATGCAGCAGTTGACCTTCGACAGCGCCCAGATCCGCTTCGAGGACGGCTCGATCACCAGGAAGGCCCTCGACTATGCCGGCCAGCAGCAGGGCGTCACCGGCGACCAGCTTGCCCAGTCGCTGAAGGCGATGGTGCCGCTGATGATCGGCCAGCTGAACATGCCTGACCTGCAGAACGCGATTTCGACCGCGGCTGCGACCTATCTCGACAATCCGAAGAGCTTGACGGTCTCGGCCAAGCCTGCTGCCCCCGTTGCCTTCCCGATGATCATGGGTGCCGCCATGGGCGCGCCCAACACCATCCCGCAGGTGCTGGGCGTCAAGGTCACCGCCAACGACTGACAGCGGTCATCTGAAACACGAAACCGGCGGAGGGTGCCTGCCCTCCGCCGGTTTTTTGTGCCGTCAAGACATGAAAAACCCGGCTCCAGGCCGGGTTTTTCATTCTTTTCAGGGATGAGCAGCTCTAGTTTTCTTTGTTTTCGTTTGTCTTTTCGGGAAAACCGGATTCCACTTTTCCCTGACAAACTCTAGTCCTTCTTCGGCGTCGTCACCACCCGGAGCGCCAGTTCGCGCAGCTGGGTGGGGGTAGCCGGGGCCGGGGCGTTCATCAGCAGGTCCTGGGCCTGCTGGTTCATCGGGAACAGCGAGATTTCGCGCAGGTTCTTCGCGCCGACCAGCAGCATGATCACCCGGTCGACACCGGCCGCCATGCCACCATGCGGCGGAGCGCCATACTGGAAGGCGCGGTAGAGGCCGCCGAAGCGGTCTTCCACGTCCTGCCGGGACAGGCCGACCTTTTCAAAGGCCTTGACCATCAGTTCCGGCGACTGGTTGCGGATTGAGCCGGAGGCGATTTCGAAGCCGTTGCAGACCATGTCATACTGGTAGGCCTTCAGCGCCAGCGGATCGGCGGTGTCGAAGGTGTCGAGGTCGCACTGCGGCATCGAGAAGGGGTTATGGGCGAAGTCGATCTTCTTTTCTTCCTCGCTCCATTCGTAGAAGGGGAAGTCGATGATCCAGCAGAGCTCGAACCGGTCGCGGTCGACAAGGTTCAGTTCTTCGCCGGCGCGGGTGCGGGCCTCGCCTGCAAACTTGTAGAATTTCGCCGGATCGCCCGCGACGAAGAAGCAGGCGTCACCGGCCCCGAGGCCGAGCTGTTCGGCAATGGCGGCGGTGCGCTCCTCGCCGATGTTCTTGGCGAGCGGGCCGGAGCCTGCAATGCGGCCATCCTCTTCCTTCCAGAAGATATAGCCGAGGCCCGGCTGGCCCTGAGACTGGGCCCAGGCATTCATCCGGTCGCAGAAGGCGCGCGAGCCGCCGGTTTTGGCGGGAATGGCCCAGATCTCGACCTTCGGGTTGGAGGCGATCATGTTGGCGAAGACCTTGAAGCCCGAGCCGTCAAAATGCGCGGTCACGGCTTCCATCTCGATCGGGTTGCGCAGATCCGGCTTGTCGGAGCCATATTTGCGGATCGCCACATCGTGGGGAATGCGCGGGAATGTCTGGGTTACGGGCTTGCCTTCGGCAAACTGTTCGAAAACGCCGCGCACAACCGGCTCCATCGTGTTCCAGATGTCTTCCTGGGTAACGAAGCTCATTTCCACGTCGAGCTGGTAGAACTCGCCCGGCAGACGGTCGGCGCGCGGGTCCTCGTCGCGGAAGCAGGGGGCGATCTGGAAATAGCGGTCGAAGCCCGCCACCATCAGGAGCTGCTTGTACTGCTGCGGGGCCTGCGGCAGGGCGAAGAACTTGCCTTCATGGATGCGGCTCGGCACCAGGAAGTCGCGCGCGCCTTCCGGCGAGGAAGCGGTCAGGATCGGGGTCGAATATTCGGCAAAGCCGATCTCGCCCATCCGGCGGCGCATGTCGGCGATGATCTGGGTGCGCTTGACGATGTTCTTGTGCAGCGTTTCGCGGCGCAGGTCGAGGAAGCGGTATTTCAGCCGGATGTCTTCCGGATAATCGGGCTCGCCGAAGACCGGCAGCGGCAATTCCTTCGCTGCCGACAACACTTCGATCTCCTGCGCGTAAAGCTCGATCTCGCCTGTCGGCATGGTCTTGTTGATGGTCTCTTCCATCCGGGCCTTGACCTGGCCATCGATGCGGATCACCCATTCGCCGCGCACGGTCTCGGCGGTCTTGAAGGCCGGGCTGTCGGGATCGACCACGACCTGGGTCATGCCATAATGGTCACGCAGGTCGATGAACAGAAGTCCGCCATGGTCGCGCACGCGATGAACCCAGCCGGAAAGGCGGGCGATGGAGCCGACATCGCTCTTGCGAAGGGCGGCACAGGTATGACTGCGATAGGGATGCATCGGCAAAGGTCCTGAATCTCTCAAAAAATCCGGTGGCAGACGCCGCGTTGCACCGCCTCGCATCTCCGGGATCAAATCGCGGCGAAAAGCGCATGACAGGGGCGATTTGTCAAGGCTTTGACAGCTCCTGACGATGCCAGCCCTGTTTTTCCCGGCAAAGCTCGCCTAGACTTCGGCGATGACCGGCTGCGAGGGATTCGCAGGCCTCCTCCCGCCAGAAAATGTCTTGTCCATGAGCCAGATCCGGCCTCTCGTCCCCCTCCTCGTCACCGCCGGCATCCTGATCGGCGGCAACGGGCTGCAGGGCACCTTCATTGCTTTGCGCGCCCTGCAGGAGGGATTTTCCACCTCGCTGATCGGTCTCGTCGGCACCGGCTACAATATCGGCTTTGCCATCGGCTGCATCTATGTCACCCGCATCATCCGCTCCATCGGCCATATCAGGACCTTTTCGGCGCTGGCGGCGATTGCCTCGGCGGCCTCGCTGGCGATGGCGCTGATGATCAATCCCTATGCCTGGTTCGTGCTGCGGCTGATCTGCGGATTGTGCTTTGCGGGCCTGTTCGCGGTGATGGAAAGCTGGCTGAACGCGCGGGTGACCAACGAGACCCGGGCGCGCACGCTGTCTGTCTACCGCTTCGTCGATCTCGGCTCCGTCACCTTCGCGCAATACATGATCCCGTCGATCGGCATCGATGGCTTCGCGCTGTTTGCCGTCGTCTCGATGGCACTGACCCTGTCGATGGTGCCGATTTCCTTTGCCGACCGCTCCAGTCCGGCGGCACCGGAAGCGATCCGCTTCAATATCCGGGCGCTCTGGAACATTTCGCCGCTGGCGACGGCGGGCTGCATCGCCATCGGCCTGTCGAACTCCGCCTTCCGCACCATCGGGCCGATCTATGGCAAGGATATCGGGATGTCGGTGACCTCGATTGCCACCTTCATGAGCATCGGCATTCTGGCCGGCGTGGTGCTGCAATATCCGCTCGGCCATTTCTCCGACCGGCTCGACCGGCGGCTGACCATCCTGGTCTCGACGGGGGGCGCGATGTGCGCGACGCTGTTCATCGGCCTTGTCGCGGGCACCAGCCCGCTGCTGAACGATATCGGCATCTTCTTCTTCGGCGCCTTCGCCCTGCCGCTCTATTCGCTCTGTTCGGCCCATGCCAATGACCATGCGGCGGAAGGCCAGCATGCGCTGGTCTCGGCGGGCACGCTGTTCTTCTGGTCTGTCGGGGCCACCTTCGGTCCGCTGATCGCCTCGGTGCTGATGGACCATTTCGGTGCCCGCACGCTGTTTACCTATCTCGCCTTCATCTTCTTCCTGTTCATGCTCTACACGCTGAACCGGATGGTGGTGCGGCCGGGCATGCCGGTCGCGGATAAAACAGCCGGTCCGGCCAGGGATTGACGCCATCCCGCAACCACAGCAGCGTATCCAGCCAGAAGCCGGAGCGGTGGCGGTCGTGGAAAAGATCGAAATGACCAATCGATGCAAAGCCGAGACCGGCGGGATCGAGCATCACGCCTGCGCGCCCTGCCCCGGTGAACAGGTCGAGCGTGCGGCTGAGGGCGCGGATTGTGCCGAGCGGATCGTCGGAAACGCCAATCGACAGGATCGGCGCGTCGATGGCTGAAAAGCAGACCCGCGTGGCGGCATGCCCGCCCCTCCCCGTCCCGAAGCGCCGTCCGCCAAAAGCCCAGTCGAGCGCCACGCCGCGCGGCAGGTCTTCGAGCCAGCCGAGGCGGCGGCCCGGAAAATACCGGCAGGCAAGGGTGAGGGCCGGCATCGCCAGATGCCACTTCAAAACAAGCGCCAGCCTTTGCCGCGCGGCATAATCGCCCCACCAGGCAAATTGCGCGCCGACCGTCAGGATCCGGTGGAGATGCCGCCCCGCCGCCGCCAGCCCTGGCGCGACGCCGCCAAAGGAGTGGCCGACAAGCGAGACCGGCGCCTGCGGTGCCACCCGCCGGAGATAACGGATCGCCGCATCGCAATCGAGTCGGCCCCAGTCGCGCCAGCGCACCGGAAAATCCCGGATCGAGGCGGGTCGCGACAGGCCGATGCCGCGGTAATCATAGGTCAGCACGCAAAAACCATGCGCGGCGAGAAAGGCGGCATAGCGGTGATAGTAGCGGGCGCGCACGCCGGTGGCGCAATTGATCACCACGCTGCCCGCACCGGACCTGCCGCTGCCTTCGGGCGGAAAGACATGGCCGTACAGCAGATAGCCATCTTCGGCCTCGAAACGGACGGGCTCGGCGGCGGGGGCGATCTCAACCATATCCTCAACTCCACCCCGATTCAGGTTTATGCCCGGGGATGCGGGAAAGCTTATGGATTTCCGCTTTTATGTATACTCACTCTACGGTATACATCAGGAATGACAGCCAGACCGAATGACACGCGTGACCAGATCCTGAAGGCCGCCTCGCGGCTGTTCTACCGGCAGGGCGTGCGCGATGTCAGCATGGATGCGATTGCCGAAAAGGCCGCTCTCACCAAGCGCACCGTCTACTACCATTTCCGCAGCAAGGACGACCTGATCGCCGCCTGGCTCGCGATGCGCGACAAGCCCAACCTGGCGCTCTATCAGCAATGGTATGCGGCGGCGGAGGGTTTGCCTGCGGAAAGGACGGAGGCGCTGTTCGTGGCGCTCGCACGCACGGCCGGTGGCACCCACTGGCGCGGCTGCGGTTTCCTGCGCACCAGCGCCGAACTGGCCGACATGCCCGGCCATCCCGCCATGAAAGTCGCGACCGCCCACAAGAAGGCGGTGGAAGCCTGGCTGGCGGCGACCTATGCCGGGGCCGGGATTGCCGGGCCCGCCCTTCTCGCCATGCAGGTGCGGCTGCTGCTCGATGGCTGCTTTGCCGCCGGTCTCCTGCACCGCGAACCCGATTACATGCTGGCCGCAGGCAAGGCCGCCGCCACCCTGGTCGAAGCCGCCGCGACGCTTTGATGCAGGGCGGAAGTGTTGCGGCGATTTTATCTTGATTTTTATAATCCACTTATGACACAGAAGCTTTCTGTCAGCCACGGTCCGCGGGGATATCGCCCATGCTCTCTCTCAATCGCCGCCAGATATTGAAGGCAAGTGCGCTTCTTGCTGCCACCGGTCTTGCGGGCGGGCTTGCCGGGCGGCTGGCGGGTGCCTCTGCCCTGCCCGCGCCGGTCGAGCTGAAACCGCAGCCGCTGGATTTCGACCTGACCGGCAAGGGCATGACCAAAGCCATGATGTCCTATCGCCCCGACGGCATGCCGCCGGTTCTCACCGCCCGGCAGGGCGAGCCCTTTGCGGCAAGGCTGGTGAACGGTCTCTCCGAACCCACCACCATCCACTGGCACGGCATGCGGCTGAAGAATGCCATGGACGGCGTGCCGGTGCTGACCCAGCCCTATGTCTATCCGAAGGACAGCTTCGACTACGCCTTCACGCCGCCGGATGCGGGCACCTTCTGGTATCACCCGCATTGCAACACGCTGGAACAGATGGGGCGCGGCCTTGCGGGCATGCTCGTCGTTGCCGGCCGGGACGATCCTGAATTCGACGCCGAAATTCCGCTGATGCTGCGCGACTGGCGGCTCGGCGGCGACAGCCAGTTCATCGAGGCCTTCAAGCCGCGCGATGCCGCCAAGGCAGGCACCTATGGCACGTTCCGCACCGCCGACTGGAAGGCGGAACCGCAATTCGACGCCCCCGCCGGCGGGCTGTTGCGGCTACGGCTGCTGGCCGCCGATGTCACCCGCATCTATGCCTTCCAGCTTCAGGGCGCGGATGCCGAGGTGATCGCCATCGACGGCAATCCGGTACCGGAGCGCTTTGCCCTCGCCAGCCAGATGGTCGGTCCGGGCCAGCGGCTGGATCTGGCGGTGCTGATGCCCGCCACGGAAGGCGCGGTCGCCACCCTCTGCGACATCAGGGGCAGCCAGCCGAAGGTGGTCGCGACATTCCGGGCGAAGGGTCCGTCGCTGAAGCGGGCACTGGCCGGTCTCGGCCCCCTCACCGCCAATCCGGTGCCGGCCTTTGATGCCAGCACCGCCGAAACCATCCCGATGGTGCTGTCGGCGACAGCGGAAAACAAGCCGGGCCAGAGCATCTGCGGCTCGATCGGCTATACATTCTGGTCGATCAACAAGGTCGCCTGGTCCGGCGATACCGATCCGACAGCCCCCCTGGCCGAAATGAAGCTCGGGCGCAGCTACCGGATCCGGCTGGAAAACGTCACGCCGCATGCCCATCCGATCCATCTGCACGGGATGAATTTTGTCGTGCTCTCCTCCACCAAGCGCACGGTGCAGCCTTACGTCACCGATACCTGGCTGATGCTGCCCGACGAGAAGGTGGAACTGGGGCTGGTCGCCGACAATCCCGGTGACTGGGTGTTCCATTGCCACATCATCGAGCATCAAAAGAGCGGGATGACCAGCTATTTGCGGGTGGTTTGAGGGAAGCGACGCCGGGGTTATTGACATCGCACGCTGAACCGGGAAGGAAAACAGGTCTTAATTCCAAAGCCGGATCGGTTCCATCTCGATGTTGATAATTGATACCACTGCCGCTCTTGAGAAGGCCTGCCAGCAACTGGCAAAGTCGGACTACGTCACCATCGACACGGAGTTCCTGCGCGAAACCACCTTCTGGCCGATTCTCTGCCTGATCCAGATGGCAAGCCCGGAGCTGGAAGTGATCGTCGATCCCATGGCCCGGGACATCGATCTCGCGCCCTTCTTCCGGCTAATGGCCGACAGCAACGTCATCAAGGTATTCCATGCCGCCCGGCAGGATCTGGAAATCATCTACAATCTCGGG
Organism: uncultured Gellertiella sp.; assembly: GCF_963457605.1. Taxonomy (GTDB): domain Bacteria; phylum Pseudomonadota; class Alphaproteobacteria; order Rhizobiales; family Rhizobiaceae; genus Gellertiella. Next base: position 3,684,396 of record NZ_OY735139.1, on the reverse strand, counting down.
CGGATCATCCCGCATCCAATCTTCGACACCCAGGTGGCCGCGATGGTCTGCGGCTTCGGCGACAGCATCTCCTATGACCAGCTGGTCAACCGCACCAAGGGCGTGCAGATCGACAAATCCTCCCGCTTTACCGACTGGAGCCATCGCCCGCTGTCGGAAAAGCAGCTGGCCTATGCGCTGGCGGATGTCACCCATCTGCGCGATGTCTACCAGCTGCTGAAGGCACAGCTCGAGCGCGAGGGGCGCTCGCTGTGGCTGACGGAAGAAATGGCGATCCTCGAATCGCCCGTCACCTATGACCTGCCGCCGGAAGATGCCTGGACACGGCTGAAGATGCGGCTGAAGAAGCCGCAGGAACTGGCCGTGCTGCGCGGGGTCGCCGCCTGGCGCGAACGGGAGGCGCGGTCGCGCAACGTGCCGCGCTCGCGGGTGCTGAAGGACGACACGATCTACGAAATCGCCCAGCAGCAGCCGAAGGACGCCGAGGCGCTCGGTCGCCTGCGCACCGTGCCGAAGGGCTGGGAGCGCTCGACCAATGGCGCGGCCGTCATCGAGGCGGTCAACGCCGCGCTCGACCTGCCGAAGGCCGAGATGCCGCAGCCACTGCGCTACAGCCAGCCGCCCGAAGGGGCGGCGGCTGCGACCGAACTCCTCAAGGTGCTGCTGAAACTGATCTCCGACAAGCACGGCGTCGCCGCCAAGGTGATCGCCAACAGCGAGGATCTCGAAAAGATCGCCGCCGAGGGCGACAGGGCCGAGGTGCAGGCAATGCAGGGCTGGCGCAAGGACCTGTTCGGCGATGTCGCGCTGAAACTGATCCGCGGCGACGTGGCGCTGCGCTTCGTCGACCGCAAGGTGGAAGCCGTCGAGCTCTGATCAGATCAGTCCGGCGGCGGCGGTCCGGCAGCCATCAGCCGGTCGCCGACAAATTTTCCCTGCATGGTGATGAAGCTGTCGGCGATGCGGGCGACTTCGGACCAGTCCGGCTGGTGATTTCCCGGCACCCACCAGATATCCGCCTTGTTGGCATGGGCATAGGCTTCGATGGTGGGTTGCGGCACCAGGTCATCCATTTCATGGCCGATGACCAGAATGCGCGCCCGGCTGCGCATCAGGCTTTCAACGGCGGGGGATGCATTGGCACTTTCGTGCCGCCATTGAAGGACGGCTCCCGGATAATTGGCACTGCCGGGAAAATAATCCGGCAGGTTGTGGCAAGCGGTCTCGGGATAATTGGCGGGCGCGTCGAGAATGAGGCCCCGGACCGGAATCCCGGCCAAGGCAATGCCCATCCCTCCGAGCGAGTAGCCATAGGCGTAAAGATGATCCCGCGACAGATGATTCGCATCGATCAGGTCACCAAGCTTGGCCGCGATATCCTGTCCGAAATCCGCGCAGGTCTTCGGCATGTCATAGCGGATGAAAAACACCCGGTAACCTATGTGCCGCAGATGGTGCCCAAGTATCTCCAGACTTTCAGGCTTCGCCCACAGCCCGTGCACCAGCACGATATCCGCCGTTCTGCGCCGTTCTTCAGCCGACGCGCCACGCGCTGAAACCAGCAGCGTTCCCAAGACAACCAGACCGGCACAAAGAACCTGCATGCAGTCCAGAATCCTTGTGCGCCGCTGAATGTTTCGCCTGATACCCATATGTTTCACCGCCTGCTGTTCCTGCTGTCCTCCGTCGGGCAAGGCCCGGAACGACAGGGAGTTACGTTCAGGCACAGAAAGCGCAATATTTCCTGCGGCACCTCCCCCATCCGGGCTAAGGGCTGCCTTTCTCAGGTCATATTTGCTGGCGAATCTGCCGCGCGGGAGCAAATCAGCATGGTCAGCGGCATCAGCCATCTCACCTTCATCGTGCGCGATCTCGACCGGATGGAGGAGATCCTGTGCGGCGTGCTGGGGGCGCGGCGGGTCCATGACAGCGGTTTGCACAGCCACTCGCTGGCACCGGAGCGGTTTTTCCTGGTCGGCGAAGGTGATGCGGAGATCTGGATCGCCATCATGCAGGGCGAGCCGCTCAGCGCCCGCAGCTACAATCACATCGCCTTCAAGATCGGGGACAGTGCCTATGCCCCCTGTCTGGAGCGGATCTATGCGCTTGGCCTCGAAGTCCGCCAGAGCCGCCCCCGGGTGATCGGCGAAGGCCAGTCGATCTATTTCCACGACGACGACAATCACCTGTTCGAGCTTCACACCGGCACGCTGAAGGACCGGCTGGAAGCCTGCAGGGCACTTTTCGCGGAAACCGGCGATATTGCGCCGCCCTGAAGGACAGGACAAGAGCGTTTGGAGTTTGTCAGGGAAAACACGCAAAAGAAGCCTTGCGCTTGGAATCCGGTTTTCCCTGACAGATAACGGCGTTCAGGCGGCAATCAGTTCGTAGGGGCCGGTAACGCCGTCGGTCTTGCGAATGGAAATGGTTTGCATTTCCGCCGTTGGGATACTGCGGCGCGACAATTCGTCGATTCCCAAAGCAATCGAAAGCTCAAGCTTTTCAATTGCCAGACGACGTATCAACGCTTCAGCAGAACTGTCGATTGCGACCTCGCCACGCTCCCACCGTCCAATCGATTGCTTGTCGCGATGAACCAGATCAGCCAGTTCGTGTTGCGTAAGACCCATTTCGGATCTCAGAAATCGCAGCTCGTCACTGCTGATGCCTTTGGAATGATTTACAATTCCTGTCGCGATAACACGATGCAACTCGTTTACAGCCGGGATCGTGATGACGGCATCGCCCTCATCGTCTACGTCACCCGGCATATTGCTGATGTAAACATTCAGCAATCCGCATTCGGTGTAGTGATGATCGACCCTAGTCATTTTCTTCTCCAATAATCGATCCTGCGACCCGCTCGAATTCATCAATCCACATGACGGTTACGATCTTTAGATAGCAGCCTGCCCGATTTGGGATAACAACCACGCCAATGGCACGACTGCCGCTGTTGGGCGTCCGGCATTCAACGCGATAGCGGAAAAATCCGGGCCTGGTCGCAGGCACACCCTCCCTATAGACGAAACCATTCTTCAACGCATAAAGCACGTCGGATATGATGAGGTTGCGCTCCTCCAGGCGATCCTTCGCATGCTGCTTATAGGCAATTGTCAGCGAATGATCGTGAGCAATTGCACGTATGTGATCGGTAGCCACACCCGGCGTCCACGCCTCAGACACGCTTCCCCTCCCTCTGCGCTCCGCATCAGATCTATCATGGCGATACATTTCCGCCGGCTATTTGTCAATTGGAGCCTGTCAGGCCCGGATGAATCCAGACAGATTCCGAATCGCGCAAGCCCCGAACCTTGCTCACGCCACCCGGATTTCCTCGGTCGGTTTCTGGTTCTTCACCCAAGCGCCCTGAGCTGAATGCATGATCCGGAACAGGACGGTCACACAAACCGGAACTGCAGCTTCCGGCCCGTCAGCTTGGCAAGCTGCTGCAAGCGTCCTTCCACCCGCTCGCCGACGAAATCGCGGTACTGGGCGGGGACGACGAAATCGAGGTCGATGCCTGCTGTCGTGGATTTCTGGAAGGTGAGGTTCTTCACCACGCCGGGCATCGAGGCGGAAAACAGGTAGACGACGCGCAGCAGGCCGCCGAGCAGCTTGGCCCGTTCCAAAAGCCGGTCGGTGGCAATGGCGGCGAGCGGCGTGGAGGCGCTGTCGTCGTTCAGGCCCTCGTAGCGGTAGTAATTGGCAAGCGCGATGAAGGCGCGGCCGGGATGGGTGATGCCGACAAAGGAGCCATGGGCGATGACGTTCAGCGCCTGCAGCCCGCGATAATCCGGATGGGCGCGCCAGCTGATATCGGCAAGCAGGCAGGCCGCCTGGCGGAACCGGCTTTCGTCTTCCGTCTCGCTCACGCCGAAGAAGGGGAACATCTGGCCCGACCATTCGGCAATTTCGCGGGCATGTTCCGGCGAACGGGCGCGCAGGATCGCAAGCTCGCTTGCCGCCGCCAGCAGCGGGTCGCGCTCGCGCTCGGCCTTGGGGAGAAGCGCATAGAGATAGCCCTCGCGCACCCCTTGCGCGCTGAAGGACACCCGGGCGGGTTTCATCCGGGCAATCACCTCGCGCATTGCCATCGCCCCATAGGGGATGAGCCCGCGCCGGCTCTTGGAGACCGCGCCAAGTATCTTGTTGTCCCTGGTCGAAATCAGGTCGTCGAGAAACATCAGGATCTCATCGAACTCGACCTCGTAGCCCTGCATCATGTGGAGCGGATAGTTGCGCGCCTCCATGTGCAGCTTGGCGATGTTGCGCCAGGTGCCGCCGACCGCATAGAAGGTCCGCCCTGCCCCCTGAAAGATGACCGGTGCCCGCGCGAGATGGGTGAGGATGAAACTGCGCGCCTTGCCCATCGAGCCATCGGCCTCGTCGGCGATGCGCAGGCCCCCGAGCGGCAGGGTCAGGCCACCGGAGGTTTCCCGTTCCCGGAGATCGATCAGTTCCAGCGAACCGCCGCCGAAATCACCGACGATGCCATCGGCATGGTGATAGCCGCTGACGATGCCGAGTGCGGAATAATAGGCCTCTTCCTCGCCCGACAGCACCACGACACGGGTGCCGAGAACGGCTTCCGCCCGCCGGATGAAATCGGGGCCGTTGGTCGCCTCGCGGGCGGCGGCGGTGGCAACGGCAAACATCTGCGAGGCGCGCGACTGGATGCTTAGGGCATGAAAGCGCTTCAGCGCCGCAAGCGCCCGCCGGATCGCCTCCTCGTCCATCCGGCCCGTGGTGGCTATGCCCTTGCCAAGCCCGCACAGCACCTTTTCGTTGAAGAGAATGGCAGGCGCACGTGACAGACCCTCATAGATCACCAGTCGGATCGAGTTCGATCCGATGTCGATGACGGAGACAGGGGCGATCCCCGGCAGGCGCCCTTGCGCTTCTGATTCAACCATGCGGCAACTTTACTTTTTCCCAGGCATTTTCCAGCGAATTGAACCCGGCCATACAGGAAAATGCGACAAAAACAAAACGTTAAAGCGTCATCCACAAGGGTGGAGCAATGCCATGCACGGGCCCTCCCGCCCTTATTTTTTCTGTCCCGAGACCCGCCCGGCAATCAGCTTGGGCGCGCTCAGCTTCAGCGATTCACCCCGGCCCGACAGGCTGGGATTGGTCATGAAATAATGCTGGGCGTTGAAGGGTTCCTCGCCCGGCTTCACGCCGATGCGTCGTGAGGTGCCGTCGGGCAGTATCTCGTAGCTTTGCTGGTTGTCAATCAGGTTGCCGAGCATGATCTGCGACAGCACCTGTTCATGCACGGTCTTGTTGAGCAGCGGCACCAGCGTTTCCACCCGGCGGTCGAGGTTGCGCGGCATCATGTCGGCCGAGCCGATATAGACCAGCGCCTTGTCCGACGGCAGGCCATAGCCATTGCCGAAGCAGAAGATGCGGCTGTGCTCGAGGAAGCGGCCAACGATGGATTTGGCGCGGATATTGTCCGACAGGCCCGGCACCTGCGGCCTGAGGCAGCAGATGCCGCGCACCACCAGATCGATCTCCACACCCGCCCGGCTGGCGGCATAGAGCGCGTCGATGATCTCGGGATCGACCAGCGAATTCATCTTCATCCAGATCGCGGCAGGTGCACCGCGCCGGGCATGGGCAATCTCTTCCTCGATATGGCGCAGGATGCGCGGGCGCAGCGTATGCGGCGAAATCGCCAGCTTCATCCCCTGCTCCGGCTCGCCATAGCCGGTGATGAAATTGAAGACATTGGCCATGTCATGGGCGATCTTGTCATTGCAGGTGAAGAAGGACAGGTCGGTATAGATCTTGGCGGTGACCGGGTGATAATTGCCGGTACCGAGGTGGCAATAGGTGCGCAGCTTGCCGTCCTCGCGCCGGACCACCATCGACATCTTGGCATGGGTCTTCAGTTCGATGAAGCCGAACACCACCTGCACGCCCGCCCGCTCGAGGTCGCGGGCCCAGCGGATATTGGCCTCTTCGTCAAAACGCGCCTTGAGCTCCACCAGCGCGGTCACCGACTTGCCCGCTTCCGCAGCGTCGATCAGGGCGCGCACGATGGGGCTGTCGTTGGAGGTGCGGTAGAGCGTCTGCTTGATCGCCAGCACATCCGGATCGCGCGCCGCCTGCAGCAGGAACTGCACCACGACATCGAAGGATTCATAGGGGTGATGGACCACCATGTCCTTCTCGCGGATCGCTGCCAGGCAATCGCCGGCATGTTCGCGCACCCGTTCGGGGAAGCGGGCATTATAGGCCTGGAACCGCAGGTCGTCGCGGGGTGCCCTGGCGATTTCCGACATGGTGTTGAGCGCCAGCAGGCCCGGCAGAACCGCAACGCGGTTATCGGGCACGCCGAGTTCCTGCACCACGAACTGCCGCAGAGAGGCCGGCATTTCCGCATTGGTCTCGATGCGGATCACCGAGCCGCGGCGGCGGCGCTTCAGCGCCGTCTCGAAATAGCGCACCAGATCCTCGGCCTCTTCCTCCACCTCGATATCGCTGTCGCGAATGATGCGGAACGTGCCGAAGCCCCGGACCTCATAGCCCGGATAGAGCCGGTGTATGAACAGGCCGACCACATCTTCCAGCGCCATGTAGCGAATGGCACCGTTCAGATCCGTCAGGCGCACGAAGCGGTCGAGCGCGGTGGGCAGGCGCAGCAGCGCCGTCATCGGCTCTTCGGTGCGCTTGCTCACCAGTTGCAGGCCCATGGTGAAGCCGAGATTGGGGATGAAGGGGAACGGATGGGCGGGATCGATCGACAGCGGCGTCAGCACCGGGAAGATGGAACGCTCGAATTCGTCGGCAAGCCATTCCCGGTCGCGCTCCGAGATTGCGCCGGGGCGCACGATCAGGATGTCTTCGCGGGCCAGATACTGCTGCAAAACGGCAAGCGAGGCCTGCTGCTCCATCTGCAGATTGTCGATTTCCTTCAGGATGTCTTCCAGCTGCTCGGCGGGCGTCTTGCCATCGGGGCTTTTCATCGTCACGCCCTGGCGCACCTGGCCCTCAAGCCCTGCCACCCGGACCATGAAGAATTCGTCGAGATTGGCGGCGGAAATCGACAGGAAGCGGACCCGTTCCAGCAGCGGATGGCCCTCGTTCAGGGTTTCCTCGAGCACACGGCGGTTGAACTGCAGCCAGGAGAATTCGCGGTTGATGAAGCGCTGCGGGCTGCTGAGCAGTTCCGGTTCGTCCGCGACCGGGCCTGCGTTCTGCTTCATCGTCTCGACCGCTGCCATTTCCATCGATATTCCATCCCATCCAAGATCACGAAGCTATCCTGCCTCTTGCCGTTCAACAATGGCATCGCCATCCGGATCGCATATTACACTTTTATGAAGGCCGGGTGACAGTCAATCGTCAATCTCCTGATCCGGCAGGGCACCCAGTACCTCCTGCACGAGGGCGCGGGAAATCTTCACGCCGCGCGACAGGGCGAGAAAGTCGATACGGTCGACAATCGCCTGCGCAGTTTGCATCGAACGTTCCATGCGCTGGACAATGAACTCCACCAGCCGGGGATCGATCTGCAATTGCCGGTCGGCAAACAGCTTGACGATCACCTGTGACAGCAGCACCTCGTCGGGTTCGCCGATTTCCACCACGGTTGCCGCCTTCAGGCGGGAGCGGAGATCCGGCAGGCTGACCGGCCACATGCCCGGCCAGGTACGGGCCGTCATCAGCAGGCTCCGGTGGTTTTCCCGCACGCTGTTGATGACGTGGAACAGGCTGGCATCGTTGAAAGGCGCGCGGTCGGCATCCTCAAACAGCACCGGCCCTTCGGCGGCGGAAACGGCAGCACCGCTGCCTTCGACCGGCGCAATCACGGTGGCTCCGGATTTTTCCCGCCAGATCTCCGCCAGATGCGATTTTCCAGAACCGGCAGGCCCGACCAGAATGACCACCGGCGATGGCCAGTCCGGCCAGCGGTCCACCAGCTGCACCACCGCCTTCAGCGGGTCGGCAATGAGAAGGTCATCCCGTCCGCTGGCCGGATCGTGCGGGAATTCCAGCGGCAGTTGTTCGGTCCGTTTTGTACTCAGATCACGCATGATGCACACAATAACATGGAATTCAGGCGCTTGCCCGTTTTAGTTCATACATAACAGGCGACACGGCCCGGCGAACAAGATGGCACCGGAATGGCTAGCCCCCCGTGATGGCCGCCGGCCGGTCGACCGGCTGTTCCAGTGCGTTTCGGCCATCATAAAGCTCGCTCTCCAGGTAACGGTTGATGGCAAAGCGCACCAGCACGCCGATGGCGGCGGCGGCGGGTACCGCCACCAGCAGCCCGACAAAGCCGAACAGTGCGCCAAAAGCCAGAAGTGCGAACATCAGCCAGACCGGATGCAGGCCGACGCTCTTGCCGACCAGTTTCGGCTGCAGGATGTTTCCCTCGACGAACTGGCCGAACAGGAAAATGCCAAGCACGATGCCCGGCATCCAGTAATTCGGCCAGAACTGCAAAGTGGCGACGCCGAGCGACAGGCCGAGGCCGACCATCGAGCCGATATAGGGGATGAAGGCGATCATGCCGACGAACAGCCCGATCAGCAGGCCGAAATTCAGCCCGACCAGCGTCAGCGATACCCCGTAATAGAGGCCGAGGATCAGGCAAAGCGAGCCCTGGCCGCGCACGAAACCGGCAATGGCGCGGTCCATCTCGGCGGCGATTTCGCGCACTTCGGCGACATTGTCGCGCGGCACCCAGCTGTCGACCTTGGCGACCATCCGGTCCCAGTCGAGCAGCACGTAAAAGGCCACGACCGGGGTAATCAGCAGCAGCGAGACGATATCGATGATCGTCTTGCTGGAATCCCAGATCTGGGCGAAGACCGCACTGGCAAACACCGCCCCTTCGCCGAGGAATTTCGAGGCATTGGCCTGGATGACGGCGACCTGGCTGACCAGCCATTTCGGCATGTGCTGGAGATTGTCGGCGCTGATCTCGCTTTGCAGCCATTTGGCGTAGTCGGGAACCCGGGCCGCCAGATCGGAAACCTGCCCTGCAACCAGCGGGATGATGATGATCAGCGCCACGACGAAGGACAGGAGAAAGGTGAGCAGGATGACAACCGTCGCCATCATCCGCGACAGGCCGCGCCGCTCCAGCCAGTCGGCAACCGGATCAAGGAAATAGGCCAGCACCATGCCCGCGACAAAGGGCAGCAGCACGGTGCGGAAGGTCATCAGGAACAGGTAAAGCAGGGCCAGGATGACGATCCAGAACACCACCTGCCGCTTCAGGATATTGCCGGTAATATGAATGGCCATTGCTGCCCTTGCCTCCTGGTGAAAACGTCTGCGGTAACAGGAGCGCCGGCGCGCCGGTCACATGCCGTTCGAATGGCCGGCACCGCCCATATGCCGGATCCAGATACGGAAATAGGATGCGGCGGAGAGGATGGTCAAGACCGCGACCGTCAAGGTCAGCAGATCCATGGGGATAGCCAGCGCAAAGCCGAAGGCAAGGCTGAACAGCTTGACGGAAACAAGCACGATCTGGGCCGCGGTATTGGCCTTCGACACCAGGATCGGCTGGGCCTCCATCGGCTGTTCCATGATGCTGGCGAGCACGACGCCGCCGACGATCAGCACATCGCGCGACACCACCATCAGCACCAGCCAGTCGGGCAGCGCACCGGTGATGCCAAGCGTCACGAACACCGAGACAAGCAGCAGTTTGTCGGCGAGCGGATCCAGCCAGGCCCCGAGTACCGAGCGCTGGTTGAAATGCCGGGCGATAAACCCATCGACACCATCCGATACGCCTGCCAGCACGAACAGGCCGAGTGCCAGCCCCATCTGGTGATGCGCCAGCGCAAAGATGATCGCGGGGACGGCGAGAAACCGTGCGATACTGATGATATTGGGTATGGTCATGCGCTGTTGTCCGCCTTGCTTGCCCCTATGTGGCCTTCTCATCGCGCGAATCCAAGGGGCAAGACGAAAACGGCGCTGCCGCTTTGCCGTTCCCGCGAATTTGGCCGGAGAGCCAGAGAAGGGTTGAAAAAACCTCACCGGCCCGCCAATCCCCTTGCATCGGCGGGCCTGTCATGCAATGGCGACCCCGACAGACGCCACGGGAAAGGCTCGGCCCTTGCCGATCCCCGCGGCCAGCAGAATGAACCGAGCGGGGATGCCGGTGCGCAAGATCAGCCGGCGCGCCCTGCAACAGCCACGGAGTGCGACGCATGAGCCAGTCGGAAAATCACGGCCTGACCTACAGCGATGCGGGCGTGGATATCGATGCGGGCAATGCGCTGGTGGACAAGATCAAGCCCGCCGTCCGCTCGACCCGCAGGCCCGGCGCCGATGGCGAGATCGGCGGTTTCGGCGGGTTGTTCGACCTCAAGGCCGCAGGCTTCAGGGACCCGGTTCTGGTCGCCGCCAATGACGGCGTCGGCACCAAGCTGAAGATCGCCATCGATGCGGATGTGCATGACACCGTCGGCATCGACCTTGTCGCCATGTGCGTCAACGATCTCGTGGTGCAGGGTGCCGAACCCTTGTTCTTCCTCGATTATTTCGCCACCGGCAAGCTCGATCCGGATCAGGGTGCGGCCATTGTCGGCGGCATAGCGGCGGGATGCCGCGAGGCGGGCTGTGCATTGATCGGCGGCGAAACCGCCGAAATGCCCGGCATGTACAAGGGCGGCGACTACGATCTCGCGGGCTTTGCGGTGGGCGCTGCCGAACGCGGCCAACTGCTCCCCTCCGGCGACATTGCCGAAGGCGACGTGATCCTCGGCCTTGCCTCGTCGGGCGTTCATTCCAACGGGTTTTCGCTGGTGCGCAAGATCGTCGAACGCTCCGGTCTTGGCTGGAGCGATCCCGCCCCCTTTGCCGAAGGCCGGACGCTGGGCGAGGCGCTGCTCACCCCCACCCGGATCTATGTGAAGCCGCTGCTCTCGGCCATCCGCGCCACCGGGGCGCTGAAGGCGCTCGCCCATATTACCGGCGGCGGCTTTCCGGAAAACATTCCGCGCGTCCTGCCAAAGCATCTTGCCGCCGAAATCGATCTTGCCGCCATCAGGCCGCCTGCGGTCTTCACGTGGCTGGCGAAAACCGGTGGCGTCGCCGAGCATGAAATGCTGCGCACCTTCAACTGCGGCATCGGCATGATCGTCGTCACCGCCGCCGAACATGCCGACACCGTCATCGCCGCGCTCGCGGCAGAAGGCGAAACTGCCGTCCGGCTTGGCCGCATGGTCGCCCGGGCGGAAGGGGCGGCAGGCACGGTCTACAAGGGCACGCTCGGCCTATGACCTCCACGCGCAGGCGCGTCGTCGTCTTCATCTCCGGCTCCGGCTCCAACATGCTGGCGCTGGCAAGGGCGGCTGCCGATCCCGCCTATACTGCCGAGATCATCGCGGTGATATCGGACAAGTCCGGGGCGGGCGGCCTTGCGAAAGCCGCAGCGCTCGGCATCCCGACCTTCGTCTTCGAACGAAGCGACCATGCCGACAAACGGGCGCATGAGGCGGCGATCCTGGCACGTCTCGCGGTGCTTCAGCCGGACCTCCTCTGCCTTGCCGGCTACATGCGGCTTTTGAGCGGCAACTTCATCCGCCACTACGAAGGCCGGATCCTCAACATCCACCCTTCCCTGCTGCCACTCTTCCCCGGCCTCAACACCCATCAGCGCGCCCTTGACGCCGGCATGCGGCAAGCCGGCTGCACGGTCCATATCGTCACCGAGGGCATGGACGAAGGCCCGGTCATCGCACAATCTGTGGTGCCAATCCTCAACGGCGATACGGCAGACACGCTTGCCGCCCGCGTCCTTGTCGCGGAGCACAAACTCTATGCGCAGGCGCTGGCAAAAATCGCCTGACCCAGATCGGACCTATCGGCTCTTCAATCGCTCGATCTCGGCCCATTGCAGCAGCATGATGGTCTTGGCATCGACGATTTCGCCGGTCTTGATCATCGCCAGCGCGGCATCGAGGGGGAGTTCCACCACTTCGATATCCTCGTGTTCATGCGCAACGCCGCCACCCGCTTCGATCCGGTCGCTGCTGTCGATGTCGGCTGCGAAGAAGTGGATGATTTCGGTGACGGCCCCCGGTGACATGAAGGACCTGAACAGTGGCCGGACAGTCCCGACCCGGTAGCCGGTCTCCTCCATCGCCTCGCGGCGGATAGCCTCTTCCGGCTGGTCGCCATCCAGCAGGCCCGCCGGTGTTTCCAGCAGCCAGCCGGAATGGCCGTTCAGATGCGCGGGCATCCGGAATTGCCGAACCAGCACGACCGTATCGCGGGCGCGGTCCTGCAGCAGGATGGTCGCCCCATTGCCGCGATCATAGACCTCGCGCTTCAGCTTGACGGTCGCGCCGGTCGATCCGGTATAGTTGAAGGTGACATTGCGCAGGTGGTACCAGTTTTTCGACAGGGTCTCGTCCTTGAGGATCTCGACCTTCGCCTCATCATGAATTGTCATGCGCCATCCTTCTTCATCCAGACCTTGATGTCATGCACCGCCGCGCCGCCGTAAGGGGCAACGCTGTCGGCGCCTGACAGAACATTGATGCCCTCGCCATCGAGATGATCGCGATTGGGCCAGAGCCCTTCGGCAATCAGCACGCCGGGCCTGACCACATCCGTCACCCGCGCGTGCAGCCGCACCGTGCCACGGGCATTGCCGAGCGTGACGATATCGCCGGTCGCGACCGAAAGCCCGGTCGCATCGGAAGGAGACATCATCACTTCGGGACGGCCCTCCTTCTTTCGGGAACTCGCGGTTTCGGTAAAGCTCGAATTCAGGAAATTGCGGGCCGGAGAGGTCGCAAGCCGGAACGGGTGTTCACCATCCGCCTCTTCGATCAGTTCGACATGGTCGGGAAAGACCGGCAGGCTTTGCCAGGGGCCGAGTGCGCCAAGGCTTTCCGGCGGACGCACCGCGCAGGCGGTGCCGGTCCAGTCGGGCCGGAAGCGGAAGCGGCCATCGGGGAAGGCGAAACCGCCGGTAAAATGCGCGGTGTCGAAATCCGGCTGGCAATCGATGAAGCGCACGGCCTCAAGCCCGGCCAGCGTGCCGCGCCCGCTTTTCTGCAGGATGCGGTCGATCATCTGCCGTTCGGTGAAGCCGAAGCCGGGCCGGTCCGCCACGCCGAGACGCCTGGCCAGTTCCTCGATGACGAAGAGATTGGTGCGCACCGTCTCCGGCGGCTCCACCAGTTTCGGGCCGAACAGCAGGTGGCTCTGGCCACCGCCGCGATAGATGTCGTCATGTTCGACGAACATGGTGGCGGGCAGCACGATATCGGCGAGCTCTGCCGTTTCGGTCATGAACTGCTCGTGGACCGCGACAAACAGGTCGTCGCGCTCAAAACCCCGCTTCACCAGCCGCTGTTCCGGCATGACATTCACCGGATTGGTGTTCTGCACCAGCATCGCGGTGACCGGTGGCCCGCCGCGCAGGGCTTCTCGATCGCCGGTCAGAATGCGCCCGATCCGGCTCTGGTCGAGCACGCGGATCGCCGGGTCCTCCATGGCGGTGCCCATCAGCTCGGACTTGTCCATCCGGTAGACATCGCTGTTGCTGTGGAAGGCGCCGCCGCCCTCGTGCTGCCAGCTGCCGAGAACGGTGGCAATCGAGGTTGCCGCATGCATGGCCACGGTGCCGTTGCGCTGCCGGGTAAAGCCATAGCCGAGCCGGAAATAGCTGCGCCTGGTGTCGCCGACCAGCCGGGCAAAGGTCTCGATCTCCTCCACCGAAAGCCCGGTAATCCCGGCGGCCCATTCAGGCGTGCGGGTCTTCAGATGCGCCTCGAGGCCTTCCGGATCATCCGCATGGGTGGCCATATAGGCCCGGTCCGCATGGCCATCGCGGAAGGCGACATGCATGACGGCGCAGGCCAGCGCGGCATCGGTGCCGGGCCGCAAGACCAGCGCCAGGTCCGCCTGCTTCATCGTCGCGTTGTCATAGATGTCGATGACGACGATCTTGGCGCCGCGCTCCCTGCGGGCCCTGATGGCATGGGTCATCACATTGACCTGGGTGACCACCGCATTGGTGCCCCAGATCACCACGCAATCGGATTTCGCCATCTCGCGCGGATCGGGACCGCGCAGGGTGCCGGTGCCCATCGCAAAGCCGGTCCAGGCCATGTTGACGCAGATCGAATCGAAATAGCCGGAATAGCGCCTGGCAAAGCGCAGCCGCTCGATGGAATCGCGCTGCACCCAGCCCATTGTCCCGGCATAGAAATAGGGCCAGACCGCTTCGCTGCCATGCCGGGCTTCAGCCTTGAGAAAGGCCTCGGCAATCTCGTCGAGCGCCGCCTCCCAGCCGATCTCCTGCCAGCGGCCCGATCCCTTCGCGCCCAGCCGCCGTTTCGGCACCAGCAGCCGGTCGGGATGGTAGAGCCGCTCGGCATAGCGGGCGACCTTGGCGCAGATGACGCCTGCCGTATAGGAATTGTCCGCCGACCCCCGCATCCGCGCGACGCGCCCGTCCGGCGTCAGGTCGACATCGAGCGCGCAGGTCGAGGGGCAGTCATGCGGGCAGGCGGCGTGACCGGTCGCCACCTGCGCGCGGGTTTTGGTCGTCTCGGGGGTCGCAATATCCATGGCATTTGTATAGGACAGGCTGGACCCCGCCAGAAGCGCTATTTCCTGGCATTTGCAGATATCATCAAGGCATCAACAGCAATGAACTATCGACACATCTACCACGCGGGCAATTTCGCCGATGTGCTGAAACATGCGGTGCTCGCCATGCTGATCCGCTATGGCCAGAAGAAGGAGGGCGCGATCCGGGTGCTCGATACCCATGCGGGCATCGGCCTCTACGATCTCTCCGCCCCCGAAGCGCAGAAAACCGGGGAATGGCAGGGCGGCATCGGCAAGCTGATCGATGCGGACCTGCCGGAAAAGGCAGCGCTGCTGCTGGAACCCTATCTTTCCGCTGTCCGTGCCATCAACCCTGCCGGTGGCGTCACCCGCTATCCCGGCTCGCCGGCGCTGGCACGCGCGCTGTTTCGCCCGCAGGACCGGCTCTCCGCCATCGAACTCCACCCCGACGACATGCGCGCCCTGCAGCGGCTGTTCGAAGGCGACCACCAGGTGCGGGTGACGGAACTTGACGGCTGGCTGACGCTGAATGCCCATCTGCCGCCGAAGGAAAAACGCGGCATCGTGCTGGTCGATCCGCCCTTCGAACAGGAAGGCGAATATGAACGGCTTGTCGCCGGGCTGGCGCAGGGCTACCGCCGCTTTCCCGGCGGCACCTTCTGCCTCTGGTATCCGATGAAGAAGGGCGCGCCGGTGAATGCCTTTCACGACCAGCTGAAGGCGCTCGACATTCCCAAGATGCTCTGCGTCGAACTGACGGTGATGAGCGACCGCGAAACACCCGGCCTCAACGGCTCGGGCCTGATCATCGTCAACCCGCCCTTCACGCTGAAAGACGAGTTGCACCAGTGGCTGCCGGTGGTGAAGGACCTGCTTGCCGTCGACCGCTATGCCTCCCAGCGTGCCTTCTGGCTGCGCGGCGAGGAACGGGGCTGATACCGGCGCTTCCTGCCCCCGTCAAACCGCGTGAATGTTCCTGCATGCAAGTGTCAGCGGAATCCGTTTCCCTTTACGGGAAAAAGGCGACAGGATGGGGCTGGTCCGGAGCGGCCTGCCCTGCCTGTGGAGGGCGGTCAGGTCCGCCTCGCGACATTCACACCCCTCTTCCCGCCTGACGCAGTGTCGCCCGGAAGCCCGCCACGAAAGGCATGATGATGACGATGAAGATCCTCTGCTCGCCGACCTCGCCCTATTCCGCCAAGGTGCGCATGGCCGCCCGGCACCTCGGGTTCAAGGTCATGGAAATCAATGTCGACACCACGGCGGCCCCGCCGGAACTGATCGACAACAACCCGCTCGGCAAGATCCCGGTGCTGGTGCCTGGCAAGGGCAAAGGCAGGGGCAAGGCGATCTTCGACAGCCGCGCCATCATGCAGTACCTCAACCGCAAATCGGAGGGCAGGCTCTATCCCGACAGGAATGGCCGGCGCACCGAGGCCGAAGTGCTGGAGGCGCTGGCCGACGGCATCTGCGACTGCCTGCTTGCCATCATCTATGAGAAACGCGTCCGGCCCGCCGAGATGCAATATGAGCCGTGGATGGAGCGGCAATGGGAAAAGGCACTGCGCGGCCTCGTCCAGCTGGAACAGCACCCGCCGAAAGTCGGCAAGCGATTGCACGGCGGCCATTTCGCCCTTGCCGCCCTGCTCGGCTATCTCGCCTTGCGCTTCGAAGGCAAATGGGAGACCGGCCACCCGCAGCTGGTCGCATGGGCCACGGATTTTTCCCGGCACTTCCCCGCCTATGGGGCGATGAAGTCGCAGGTGTGAGGGTGCGGCTGGGCGCTAACGTCCGTTGATGAGGCCCGTCACTCTGAACGCAATTGCTTGAAGACTGGGTGGGGGCGGGTTGCGTTGCGCCACACATTCCTCCCTGCCTCGGGCTTACCCCCACCCCTGCCCCTCCCCACAAGGGGGAGGGAGGCCAGTGCCCAATTCTGACATATCCATTTTTTTGCAAGGGAAGCAGTACGTTAGCTGCCCCCTCCCCCTTGTGGGGAGGGGTAGGGGTGGGGGTAAGCCCGAGGCAGAAAAGAGTGTGTCACGCACTGAAACCACCCGCTTTTCAATCAATTACCTCACGATGAAGCCCCCATCGCTCAAAATATATGGAAATCCGAAGCTGTCAGCTTGGCGTGGTTGTCGAGCACGGCGATCAGCACTGCGGCATGCTTGCCGGTGCCGTCGTCGTCGTAATAGAGCTTGCCATTGCCGGAATTGTAGATCACCCGGTCAGTCTTGTGCTGGGCAAGACCGGTTGAATTGGCGACAAAGGCCGTCTTCAACAGCGCCCCGGCCTTCAGTTTGGTGAAGATCTTGTGGCTGAGTTCGATGCGGTCGATGCCGCTTTCGAAATCGATGATGTGATCGGTGTTGTAGAGCGTGTTGGGCTTGGTGTCGAAGTAGAAATAGTCCTTGCCCGCGCCGCCGGTGAGGATGTCGTGGTCAAGGCCGCCATGCAGCCGGTCATTGCCATTGCCGCCGATAAGCCGGTCGTTGCCCGCCTGTCCATAGAGCGTGTCGTTGCCGTCGCCGCCGTCCAGAATATTGGCACCGGCATTTCCGGTGAGGACATTGGCCAGATTGTTGCCGGTGCCATTGAGGTCGTTGATCCCGGTCAGGGTCAGGTTTTCGACCGCGCCGATGAAATGCAGGGTATCGGCGAGGCTGGCGGAAATATGGGACATGACCGTGTCGATGTCCCTGCCGCCGCCGGTGCTTTCATCGACGATATCACCGGAGTTATCGATGACATAGGTATCGTTGCCGGTGCCGCCATAGAGGTGATCTGCGCCGAAATCGCCGTCGAGCGTGTCATTGCCCGCCAGACCATACAGCACATTCGCATTGCCATTGCCGGAGATGACATTGGCAAGTCCGTTTCCGGTACCGGTGATGGGGGTGGACCCCAGCAGCATCAGGTTTTCGATGCCGGTGCCGAGCGTGTAATTGTCGATCACCGCGAAAACCGTGTCCTTGCCATTGCCGCCGGTCTCGTCAACCACATCGCCGGCATTGTCGATGAAGTAGGTGTCGTTGCCCTTGCCGCCATAGAGGTGATCGCCCCCCTTGCCGCCTTCGAGAACATCGTTCCCCGCCCCGCCGATCAGGATATTGTCCTTGTCATCGCCGACAATCGTGTTGTCGAGCGCGTTGCCGGTGCCCTTCGTCGCAGTGCCCTGAAGGGTGAGGTTCTCGACATTCTTGCCAAGCACGAAGTCAATCGCGGCGATGACGGTATCGTTGCCTTCCTTGGCTTTTTCGATGACCTTGTCACCGGCATTGTCGACATAATAGGTGTCGTCATCCTTGCCGCCGCTCATCGTGTCGGCATTCGAGCCGCCATCCAGAATGTCGGTACCGGCACCGCCATAGAGCGCATCGGCACCGTCGCCGCCGTAAAGGCTGTCCTCGTCGCCGCCGCCAAAGATCTTGTCCGCGCCATCCAGTCCCCTGATCGTGTTCTTCCCGTCATTGCCGGTCATGCTGTTGTCGCCGGCATTGCCGTCGCCGTCGATATTGCCATGGCCGGTCAGCACCACGTTCTCGACGAAATCGGCAAGCACGTAATGGGTGGCTGAGGAATAGACCGTATCCGCAGTGCCGCCATCGACGGTCTCGGTGATCTTGTCAGTATTCTCGTCAACGACATAGCTGTCGTCCCCGCCGCCGCCTGTCATGGTGTCCACGCCCGTGCCGCCATCGAGGTAATCCTTGCCGGAGCCGCCGATCAGCGTGTCTGCGCCGCCGCCGCCATAGAGGTGGTCATTGCCGCCGCCGCCGGTCAGCGTGTTCTTGCCGTCGTTGCCGTCGATGGTGTTGTCGAAAGCGTCCCCCGTGGCATTGATATTCTTGAAACCATCCAGAATGATGTGTTCGATCCGGCCCCTGACATGCAGGATATCGGTCAGGTCAAGGGAAACTTCGGTATAGACCGTGTCCTTGCCGCCGCTGTCTGCGCCATTCGTCGTCTCGTCGACAATATCGGTGCCATCGTCGATGAAGTAGACGTCATCGCCCGAGCCGCCAACCAGATGATCCGTGCCGCCATTGCCAACCAGCCGGTCATTGCCCCCGCCGCCGGAGAGCGTGTTGTCCTGGTTGTTGCCGATGATCTGGTTGTCGAGATTATTGCCGGTGCCATTTTTGGCAGCGCTGCCCTGAACGAGAAAAAGGCTTTCGACCCCAGGCGGCAGCGTGTAGTCGTTGACCGACGACTTCACCGTGTCGTCGCCATTGCCGCCGGTCTCGTCCACCCGGTCGCCGGGATCATCGACATAATAGATGTCGTTGCCCCTGCCGCCCTGCAGGATGTCGGCCCCCGTGCCGCCGTCCAGCTTATCCGCGCCATCACCGCCGTTAAGCGTATCCGCGCCGTCGCCGCCGTAGAGCGAGTCGTCGTTGTCGTCGCCATAAAGAATGTCGCCGCCGCCACCGCCGTAAATGCTATCCTGGCCATCGCCACCATAGAGATGGTCGATGCCCTGATTGCCGGTAATGGCGTCATTGCCATCCAGCCCGTATATGGTGTTGTCAGGATCTGTTCCGGTCAGTGCCTCACTGCCCAGGGTTCCAACAATTACTGCCATGACCAGCCTCCAGCCCACAGCGGATCGTTAAAAGGTATATTTCAGCCATATAGTTTTATGGTCAACTAATTTAGTGTTTCAAATTTCGGAAATCTTGTCACCGGGGCATGGTGTGATTGGTTGCATTTTTTTGGCGGTATGATGAACAGGGTGCGGGATTAAAACGGCGGGGGGATGTCTCGTTTGACCGGTGGATTGGTTGTGCCACGCATGCCTTGGTGCCCGGAGTTCACCCCCACCCCTCCCCCAACGCAAAGCTTCGCTTTGCGCGAGGGGGTGGGGGTGGGGGTAAGCCCGAGGCAGGAAAAGAAGGCGTGGCACAATCAAAACCACCCGTTTTTCAATCCGTTACCCGGCCAAACAGCCCCCCCATCGCTCAAATTATATCAAAATCCGCCGCGGTCGGCTTGGCGTGGTTGTCGAAGACGGCGATCAGGGTGGCGGCGTGTTTGCCGGTGCCGTCGTCGTCGTAATAGAGCTTGCCATTGGTGGAATCGTAGATCAGCCGGTCACCGGCATGTTTGGCCTTGGCTGATGTGGTGTCGAGAAAGGCCGATTTCGCGAGGGCCCCGACCGGCAGCGTGGTGAAGATCTTGTGGCTGAGTTCGATCCGGTCGGTGCCACTGGTGAAATCCACGATGTGATCGACATTGGTCAGCGCGTTCAGCTTGGTGTCGAAGTAGAAATAATCCTTGCCCGCGCCGCCTGCGAGAATGTCGCGGCCGAGGCCGCCATGCAGATTGTCCTTGCCATTGCCGCCCAGCAGCCGGTCGTAGCCGCCCCGGCCATAGAGCGTGTCATCATTGTCGCCACCGTCAAGCGTGTTCGCCGCCGTGTTGCCGACAAGCACATTGGCGAGAGCGTTGCCGGTTGCGTCGCAATAGCTGCCCCCCGTCAAGGTAACATTTTCGATCTGGCCGAGGAAATGGGTCACATCCGAGAGGTTGACGTTATCAGGCGATACAACCGTATCGATGTCGTTTGCCCCGCCGGTCGTCTCGTCGACGATGGTAGCCGCGCCCTGATTGCTGTCGATGTAATAGGTGTCGTTGCCCGTACCGCCGTAGAGATGATCCGTTCCCGGGGTACCATAAAGCGTGTCATTGCCCGCCAGCCCGTAGAGCGTGTTGCTCAGGTCGTTGCCTCTAAGCACATTGGCGAGCCCGTTGCCGGTGCCGGTGATGACGCCCAGGACATTATCGAGTGTGAGGTTTTCAATGCCGGTGCCGAGGATGTAATTGTCCACCTCGGCCAGGACCACGTCGACACCATCGCCGCCGGTTTCATCCACCACATCGCCGGGATTGTCGACGACGTAGGTATCATTACCCTTGCCGCCATACATGTGGTCGGCACCCTTGCGGCCATCAAGAAAGTCACTGCCCGCCCCGCCATAGAGGTAATTGGCCTGGTCGTTGCCCAGAATATGATTATCAAGTGCGTTGCCGGTGCCCTTGATCGCACTCCCCTGCAGATACAGGAACTCGACATTCATGGGCAGGACATAGTCGATCGAGGCATCGACAGTATCGTCCCCTTCCCCGGCTTTTTCAATGACCTGGTCACCGGGATTATCGACGTAATAGTAGTCGTCATCCTTGCCGCCATACATCATATCGGCACCTGCACCGCCATAAAGCGTGTCTAACCCTGTGCCGCCGTAGAGCGTGTCACTCCCGTCGTCACCGTAAAGCGTATCCAAGCCGCCGCCGCCAAAGATCACATCCTTGCCGCCCATGCCATGGATTTCATTCCCGCCGTCATTGCCGGTGATGCTGTTGTCGTCCGAATTGCCGTCGCCATTGATTGCGTCCTGGCCGGTCAGAACCATGTTCTCGACATGGTCGGCCAATACATGGTAGGAGGCGGAGGAATAGACGGTATCCTTGCCGCCATCGGCGGTTTCAGTGATCTTGTCCAATTGCTGATCCACGACATAGATATCGTCACCGCCGCCACCTGTCATGTGATCGATACCAGCGCCGCCATCGAGATAGTCCTGGCCGGAGCCGCCGGTCAGCTTATCGTCACCGCCGCCGCCATAGAGGTGGTCATTGCCGCCGCCGCCGATGAGCACGTTTTTCCCGTCATTGCCGACGATGGTGTTGTCGAAGCCATCGCCGGTGCCATTCAGCGCCGCCGTGCTGCTGGCCGGATCGGTGAGGATCAGGTGCTCGATATGGCCCTTCACCTGGGCGGCATTGGTGAGGTCAATGCTCAACGCACTGTAGACGGTATCCTTGCCGCCGCTGTCCGCGCCATTCGCGGTCTCGTCAACCACATCGCCCGGATTGTCGACATAATAGGTGTCGTTGCCGGCACCGCCGACCATGTGGTCGGCACCCGCCTTGCCGTCGAGAATATCATTCCCGGCACCGCCGGACAGCGTATTGGCCTGGCTGTTGCCGGTGATCATGTTGTCGAGGTCATTGCCCGTGCCGTTTCTGGCCGTACTGTTCTCCTCGAGCACAAGGTTTTCCACGCCTGTCGGCAGGATGTAATCGACGATCTTTGAATAGACCGTGTCAATGCCCTTGCCGCCGGTCTCGTCGACGACATCCTGGAAATCGTCGACCTGATAATTGTCATTGCCCTTGCCGCCATACATGTGGTCAGCACCCGCGCCACCATCCAGATTGTCGTCGCCGTCATCACCGTAAAGCATGTCAACACCATCCCCGCCCTTCAGCAGGTCATTGCCATCGCCGCCATAGAGAAGATCCTTGCCTGTGCCTGCATAGAGGTTGTCGTTACCGTCAAACCCGAAAATCGTATTCTCCGGGTTATTTCCAAAGAGGTTGTTGTCGTCGCCGATAGTGCCCAAAACAGTTGCCATGACCGGTCTCCAATGTCAGGTCGATATATCAAACAAATTTTTTTCGAATTTGCTTGATTAGCATTTATGGAAACACTGTGTCAATTTTTTGGGAGCTTGACCGGGGGATTGATAGGGGGGACCGGCGGATTTATTTTGCTGCAGATGATGTCCCGCCTCGGGTTTACCCCCACCCCTACCCCTCCCCACAAGGGGGAGGGAGGCCGCTAACGTTTTGCTTCCCTTACCACATCTGGATAGGCTAATGTTGGCCACTGGCCTCCCTCCCCCTTGTGGGGAGGGGCGGGGGGTGGGGGTAAGCCCAGGGTACGAAAAGAATGTATGATGCACCCAAATCCCCCCACCCCCGAAACAGCAAAAAGGCCGGGATTGCGCCCGGCCTTCGATGCGTTGCGAATGCGCAGAGATCAGAACTTGACGCCGACGCCGAGCTTGATGGAGTGCTCGTCATAGCCGCGGTTGGCGGTGCCGGAGGCGAGGTTGAAGTTCTTGTCCTGGTAGTCGGAGTAGCGATATTCGGCGCGGGCCGAGATCGTGTCCGTCACCATGGTTTCCACACCGGCACCTGCCGTGACACCCAGCGAATTGCGGGTGTCGGACGAGGTGGCATCCGAGCCCTTCAGGCGGGTGGCGGCGAGACCTGCCGTGCCATAGACCAGCACCGGACCGGCTTCCACGCCGAGACGGCCTCGGATCGAGCCGTTGACGCCCTGCTTGGCCTTGACGCCATTGTTGACGTCGTCATTGCCGGAATAGCCGATATCGGCTTCGCCACCATAGACGAGCTGGCCCTGCTGGACATTGTAGCCGCCATAAAGCTGGCCGCCGACAGCATGGTTGTCGAAGGTCGAATCATTGAAGCGACCGAAATTGTAGCTTGCCGCGCCACCGGCATAGGCCCCGCCCCAGTTGCCCTGGCTGACCGGCTGGTCATAGGCCTGGGGCGCTTCCGGAACGGAGTCGATCGCGTCTGCCGCATGGGCAGCAGCAGCGAATGTCAGTGCGGCAACCGACGAAGCCATGAGAGAGACGACAAATTTACGCATTTTTTGCTCCTTTCGATCCTGTGCCAGCTTGCGAATTCGAAAACTGGTTATCAACAGGATAATTACACTGCCTTGGTGGCTCGAAAGTTAAAATGCAATTCAATTTTGGAAATGAAAGAGCGAAATCATGATTTAAATGTGGCAAATCGCGGTCCAAATCTTGACGTTGCTTAATGGTCACACGTATTTTGTTAACCATAACCATGCATTAACATAGACATTTCATGGTTAATAGTTGATTAACGCCTGTATTTCCAGAATATATAGCCTCCCCTACCCTGACAATACGATGATGAAATCAGCAATTTCCCGTCCCCGGTCCAAGCAACAGCCAGGTGCGCGGCAGGTGACGGACGGTCTTGCGGCCCGCTATAGTGTGGATCGCGCCTGAAGGACGATGCCGGTCCCGCCCCTGCCGCCATTCCTGTTTCTTTTTGACAGTTCCGCCGCAAGAGCCCACATGAAGACTGACACCCACGTGATTTGCGCCTGCGGAGGCAAGCATGAACGGACGAAAGCTGCCTGATGGCGGCATTCTCTTCGATGACGAATCGGTTGATGAGGACGAGGACATTGCGCCCTCAGCCGATGCTGCGGGCCCTGCCCTGCCCGTCGACTGGAACGAAGGCTCGGCCATCGACAACAGCCTGCGCGGGGCGGAGTTGATCGGCGAATTCGTCAAGCGCCTGCCGAACGGGCCGGGCGTCTACCGGATGCTGAACGAGGCGAGCGACGTGCTCTATGTCGGCAAGGCGCGCAGCCTGAAGAAGCGCGTCAGCAATTACGCGCAAGGCCGTGGCCATTCCAACCGCATTGCCCGGATGATCCGCGAAACCGCCCACATGGAATTCGTCACGACGCGGACGGAGACCGAGGCACTGCTGCTGGAAGCAAACCTGATCAAGCGCCTGCGGCCGCGCTTCAACGTGCTGCTGCGCGACGACAAGTCGTTTCCCTATATCCTCGTCACCGGCGATCACCGGGCGCCTGCCATCGTCAAGCATCGCGGCGCGCGCGGGCGCAAGGGTGATTATTTCGGCCCCTTCGCCTCGGCGAGCGCCGTCGGGCGGACGATCAATTCGCTGCAGCGCGCCTTTCTGTTGCGCACCTGCACCGACAGCGTCTTTGAAGCCCGCAGCCGCCCCTGCCTGCTTTACCAGATCAAGCGCTGCTCCGGCCCCTGCACCCGCGAGATCAGCGATGCCGACTATGCGGAACTGGTGAGCGAGACGAAGGATTTTCTCTCGGGCCGCAGCCAGAAGGTCAAGGCGACCATTGCCGCAGCGATGGGGGAAGCCGCCGAGGATCTGGATTTCGAGCGTGCCGCCATCTATCGCGACCGGCTGGCGGCCCTGTCGCATGTCCAGAGCCATCAGGGCATCAATCCCGCCAGTGTCGAGGAGGCGGATGTGTTTGCCATCCACCATGAGGGCGGCACCTCCTGCATCCAGGTGTTCTTCTTCCGCACCGGCCAGAACTGGGGCAACCGCGCCTATTTCCCGAAGGCCGATCCGCAGTTGTCGGGGGCCGAGGTGCTGAATGCCTTTCTGGCGCAGTTCTATGACGACAAGCCCTGTCCGAAGCAGATCCTGCTGTCGGAAACCATTGCCGAGCAGGAACTGCTGGCCGAGGCGCTGGCCGAGCGGGCCGGCCACAAAGTCAGCATTCTGGTGCCGCAGCGCGGCGAGAAGAAGGACCTCGCCGACCACGTGCTGGCAAATGCCCGCGAGGCGCATGGCCGCAAGCAGGCGGAAACCTCCTCGCAGCAACGGCTGCTGCAGGGCCTGGCCGAGACCTTCAAGCTTGCCTCGGTGCCGCGCCGGATCGAGATCTACGACAATTCCCACATCATGGGCACCAATGCCGTCGGCGGCATGGTGGTCGCGGGGCCGGAGGGTTTCGTCAAGAACCAGTATCGCAAGTTCAACATCAAATCGACCGAGATTACTCCCGGCGACGACTTCGGCATGATGCGGGAGGTGATGACCCGGCGCTTTTCCCGGTTGCTGAAGGAAGAGGGCCTGCCCGACCGCAGCGGTACGGCCCCCGCCCCCGTGGATGCCCCCGAGGATGCCCCCGACATGCCCTTCCCCGCCTGGCCGGATGTGATCCTGATCGACGGCGGCCAGGGCCAGATGACCGCCGTGCGTGCCATTCTGGAGGAACTCGGCATCACCAACAGCGTGGTCGCCATCGGCGTTGCCAAGGGTGTCGACCGTGACGCCGGGCGCGAGCGGTTCTTTCCGCCCGGCGGCGGCAATTTCTCCCTGCCGCCGCGTGATCCCGTGCTCTATTTCATCCAGCGGCTGCGCGACGAGGCGCACCGCTTTGCCATCGGCACCCACCGTACCCGCCGCAAGAAGGAGATGGTGAAGAACCCGCTCGATGAAATCGGCGGCATCGGTCCGTCGCGCAAGCGGGCTTTGCTGCAGCATTTCGGCACCGCCAAGGCGGTGTCACGGGCAGCCCTCGGCGATCTGATGGCGGTGGACGGCATTTCGGAGGCGATGGCGAAGCTTATCTACGGACATTTTCACGAAAATGACTGACGGGACCGGGCCTGCCGTAAAAATCGCACAAATGCGGGCGAATTCTTTTCACCTGCCATTGACGGTAGCCCGGCCATCCCGCCATTTTGATTGTCTTCCAAAAGAGAAAAAGCAGCTGATTCATGGCCTCGCGCGCATATAACATTCCAAACCTTCTCACCTATGGCCGCATACTGGCGGTGCCGCTGATCGTGCTCTGCTTTTTCGTCGAGGGCAAACTGCAAAGCTCGGACTTTGCCCGCTGGGCGGCGGTGGTGATCTTCGTCGTCGCCTCGATCACCGATTTCCTTGACGGCTATCTCGCCCGGATCTGGAACCAGACCTCCAATATCGGCCGGATGCTCGACCCGATTGCCGACAAGCTGCTGGTCTCGACCAGCCTGCTCTTGATGGCGGTCGATACGGAAAAGACCATTGCCGGCTGGTCGATCTGGGCGGCGATCATCATCCTGTGCCGAGAAATCCTCGTCTCGGGCCTGCGCGAATATCTGGCGGGCCTGAAGGTCTCGGTGCCCGTCACCCGGATTGCCAAGTGGAAGACCACGGCACAGATGTTTGCGCTCGCCTTCCTGCTCGCAGGTCCCGCCGGCGACAAGGTGCTGCCCTACACGACCGAGATCGGCATCCTGCTGCTGTGGATCTCCGCGCTGCTGACCGTCTATTCCGGCTATGACTATTTCCGCGCCGGCCTGAAACATGTGGTGGATGAGGAATGACACGGCTCGTCTATTTTGCCTGGGTGCGCGAACGGATCGGCAGGAACGAGGAAGAACTCGATCTCCCCGCCTCCGTCGTCACCGTCGCAGACCTGCTCGCGCATCTGAAGACGCTCGGCGAAAACTATGAAATGGCACTGGAATTTCCCGAAGCGATCCGCGTTGCAATCAACCAGGAACATGTCGAGAGAACCGACAGCATCATCGGTGCGCGCGAGATCGGCCTGTTTCCGCCGATGACCGGCGGCTGACCCGATGGTCGGCGCAGAGCCCGTCATCCGCGTTCAGCGCGAGGATTTCGACACGAGGCCTCTCATCCATGCGATGACCGACGCGCGGAGTGATATCGGCGCGCTCGTCACCTTTACCGGGCTCTGCCGGGATGAGGGAGGCGCGCTGGCAGCGCTGGAACTCGAACATTATCCGGGCATGGCCGAAGCCGAGCTTCTGAGGATCGGCAGGGACGCCATTGCCCGCTTTGCCCTGCTCGGGCTCACCGTCGTCCACCGCTATGGCAGGATGGCACCGGGCGACCAGATCGTGCTGGTCATCGCCAGCGCGTCCCACCGGCAGGCGGCCTTCGACGGCGCGAATTTCGTCATGGATTACCTGAAGACCGCCGCCCCCTTCTGGAAGAAGGAACATGGACGCGACGGTGAGCAAGTCGACTGGGTCGCCGCCCGCGATGCCGACGACGCGGCCCGGGACCGCTGGAAGCAGTGAAGCAACCTCACGGGATCACCCGCTCCCGCCTGCTCATCACCAGCACCAGCACCAGCGCTGAAAAGACGGCGAAATCGCACCAGATGAAGGGGGCGTAGGCGCCCCAGAGCGTTTCGCCGAGCCCGAGCAGGGCGGCACCTGCCGCCGATTTCAGCGGTTCGCCATAGCCGCCGACGGCGGCGATCAGCAGCACTTTCAGGCCGAACAGGATGCCGGAGCCGAAATCCATGTTGCCGTAATAGGTGGTGGCGAGAATGCCGGTCGCAGCCGCCATCAGGGCGGCGGCGAGATAGGCCATGGTGAAGACCAGCCGCCCGTTGACGCCGCAAAGCCCCGCCGCCAGCGGATCATCGGTGACGGCATGCCAGGCGCGGCCGAAGCGGGTGTGGCGCAGGACGAGATGACCGGCGGCGATCAGCGCGAGATAGGCGAGCGTGTTCACGAGTTGCAGGCCGGTCAGCGTGATCTTCTGTCCGCCAATGACCGCAAGCGGCAGGGGCGTGGCAAGGATCGGCGGCAGCCAGAGATCGCGCGTGCCCGAGGCAAGCCGTGCCGTTTCCATCAGCACGATCAACAGGCCAAGGGCGGCAACGATGACGGCATTCGGCGAAATCCGCACCAGCGGCGCCATGATCGACCGCCCGACGAAAAGGCCGAGGCCAGAGGCAAAGGCGAGCGCAACCAGTGCCCCGAACCCCAGCGCGGCGGGCAGCACCAGCCGCAGGACGTTCCAGCCGGTATCGACATAGAGAACATAGAGCTGGCCGCTGAAGGCAAAGATCGCCCCGTAGGCGAGATCGGCCCGCCTGGTCACCCCGAAGGCGAGCGCATAGCCGAAGGCCAGCGCCGCATAAAGCGCGGCGAGCGGCACTGCGAGCACCAGTTGCTGCACCAGATAGGCCATTCCGTCCTCCCGACAATCCCTGAAAATATAACTGGCATAATTCATTTTACCAGTTATATTTTCGGCATGACCTTCACCTGGACCCCTCACCGCTTTTCTGGCGGCGCGCTGGCGCTGGATGTTGCCAACAGCGTGATCCTGCGCGCCGATCCCGCCCGCCGCACGGACCGCCTTGCGGAACCCGCAGCGCTCCACGCCTTTGCCGGGGCGGCCACGGCCCATTCGGCGGAACGGGAGCTGTTTGGCGCACTCTCTCCGCTCGAAGCGGACGAAAGGGCCGCACTGGTGGCGCTTCGCGAGGCCATCGACAGCTATTTCCGCGGTATCGTCTGCGGAAAGGACGATCCCCTGCTGCTCGCCGCTCTGCTCGACGAGATCGCGGCCAGCCTTCGCCGTCCGGCCCGCCCAGGCGACCTGATGGCGGCCACGGCGCGTTCGGCGCTGGGCCTGATCAGCGCGGAACAGCGGGCGCGGATGAAGATCTGCGGCAATTGCGGCTGGCTGTTTCTCGACCGCTCGAAGAACCGCAGCCGGATGTGGTGCGACATGGCGGTCTGCGGCAACCGCATCAAGGCCCGCAAGCACTACCGCGCCACGAAACGGCAACAGGAGGATTGCGGATGAAAAAGAGATGGCTGGCAGCCCTGCTGCTGTTGCCGCTTGCCGCCTGCCAGCGCAGCGATGCGGGCGGGCCGACGGAGATCGAGGGCAAGATCTTCATCTTCAATTACCGGCTGTCGACCGCCGTCTACGAGATCGCGCTGCGGAAATCCGGCGCCATTCCCGAGGGCAGCGTGGTCAGCACCGACTATGAAAACCCCGCGGGCGGCCCGCCGATAGCGCAGGAGATGAAGATTTTTCCCTTCTGGGAAAAGATCGCGCTCGAAAGCCCGCCGCTCCACTGCGTGGTGAAAGACCGGCCCTATCACGTCACCATCCGCATCCTCGGGCCGGACAGGGCAGAGATACAGAAACTCGAAACCACCGTCATCTCCAGCCTCGACCAGAGCATCCTCGCCGCCAAACCGCTGGTGGTCGGCCCTGCCTATGACAAGAACCCCGCGATTTATGGTGCCAATGGCAAGGCGGATTATGCGCCGGAAGCGTGCGGCAAGACAAAACCCTAACCGCAACCACCGATATCTTAATATTCACTAATTGACATTTTAGGTACATTCCTTAAACTCGACAGCATATCGGAGGGAAGGTCATGAAGGCGTTCTGGACGGTTCTACTGCTGTGCGCGCCCGGCATGTCTCTTGCCCAACAGGCGGTGATCGCGACTGTCCCGGGAGGTGGTCTATCTGCAATTCCCGCCCAAGCGCTCGGCAGCAACGGTGCGCTCATGCACTTGCCCATGAAAGGCCAACCCCTAATCATTGGTCACCGTGTCCTTGTTCCGGACACTTTCTCATTGGGCGAAGGGTTCCAGCCGCAAAACCCACGTGGACATTTTGAGATTCCGGGCTGGGATGCAGGACCGTCAGACATGACAATCTTGCCGGACGGCACAGCTTCATCTCCGCAAACGCCCTCGTTTGTAATCCTGCATCCGACACCACCTATCGACTGGGCCTGCCTGCAACGACGACCAAGCTATTGCAACAATCTTCTTCAGCCCAAATTCACGCCACCCGAATGCACGTGTGAGACAGATCAATGAAACAACTGATTGGAACTCTGGCTTGCATCTGCTGGATCCTGCTCGCTGTGTTCCCGGTATCGGCAGCGGATCAGGCCCCGCCGCCAAATCCCGATGCAGAAACCATCGATACGTTGAAGCAGCGCGTTGAAATGGACAAGTCGATTATTGAGAACCTCAGCGGACAAATTGACCAGTTCAAACAGGCCAAGATGGAGAAGGAATTCCTGCAGCGTGAAAAAGCGATCACTGAAGCTTCAATAGCCACCTATGAAGATGAAACATCGGCTCATCGGCATAACATCACCATCCGCGCCATAACGGAAAGGATCTATGCCTGGCAGATCTGGGCAGGAGACTGGGTTCTGTTTATCGTTATCCTGATTTCGCTTTCCGGCGTCGGCTTTGCAGGCTACGAGATGGTGTCCGGTCGCAGGATGGTGGAGAAGGCAATGGCCGAAAGGCTGTTCACACCTGCCGGGGAACCAATCACCCTTTCGCTCGAGCCCAACAAGATTCAGATACGGTCGGCGGTGATCGGCGTCGTTATTCTGACGCTGTCCATGGGCTACCTCTATCTGTTCCTGAGAGAGGTCTACAGTCTCCATGCGCCGACACCCGCCGGGGCAGTTGCGACCACAGTTGCGGCTATGCCCGCACAATCCGACAAATGACCAAGCCCCCACCATGAAAAAGGCCGGTGCGTCTCCGCACCGGCCTCTTCATATTCACATCGAAAGCTGCAATCAGCCGACGATTTCGGTGCCCGAGAACCAGTAGGCGATTTCGATGGCAGCGGTTTCGGGGGCGTCGGAGCCGTGGACCGAATTTTCGCCGATCGACAGGGCGTGGGTCTTGCGGATCGTGCCCTCGTCGGCATTGGCCGGGTTGGTCGCACCCATGATTTCGCGGTTCTTCAGGATGGCGCCTTCGCCTTCGAGAACCTGAACGACGGTCGGGCCCGAGGTCATGGACTCGACCAGTTCGCCGAAGAAGGGGCGTTCCCTGTGCACGGCGTAGAAGCCTTCGGCTTCGCGCTTGCTCATCCAGACGCGCTTGGAGGCAACGACGCGCAGGCCGGCATCTTCGAGCATCCTGGTGATAGCGCCAGTCAGGTTGCGCTTGGTGGCATCGGGCTTGATCATCGAGAAAGTGCGTTCAATCGCCATCGGACTTGATCCTTTTGGTGTTCGGGCTTTTGCAATCGGGAAAAGTGGGCGGTCTTTAACCGTCAACCGGACCGAAAACAAGAGGGGCCAGCCAAGTTTGGAGAAAGCCCGCCTCAGGATGCGGCAACTGCCCGTGCAGGCACCATCCTGCCGATGCCGCCGTGCAGGTCCAGGCAGCGTCCGAACCATGCGGTGACGGGATCGCCCTCTTCGAGCACGCTGACGGTGGCGGTGACGCGCAGCCATTGCAGCGCGCCGAACAGGATGTAATCGCCAAACAGCGGCCTTTCGCCGCCGACAAAGGGCTGGCGGCCCAGCATCACCCGCAGGGGTTCGAGCTTGGCGCGCAGGATGTCGACTTCCGTGGTTCGCGACGCCACGATCTCGTCGAGGCTCTTGCCCAGCCGCGCCTCCCGGCTCGGTCCGAAATAGGCCTGGTCCTCCGGGTCCAGCATGTCGAAGATATCCTTGACGGCAATGCGGGAAATGGAGGCGTGCAGCATGGTCTGCGAATAGGCCTCGATCAGCCGGCAGGCCGCCCTGCCGCCGGGCCCGCCGAACAGGCTGGGGCGGGCAGAATAGGTGTCTTCCAGATAATCGGCGATGGCAAAGCTGTCGGACACCAGCCGGTCCCCGTCCCGCAGCAGTGGCAGCGTCTTCGTCGCGCCGCCTTCTATCGCCGGGATGGCCGTGAACCGGGTCGGCACCGCGTCAAAGGTCAGGCCCTTGTGATGCAGCGCCATCACGACCTTCCAGACATGCGGTGAAAAGGGCCGCGCTTCGTCCGAGCCGCAGAGTGTGTAAAGCGTGATCGACATGCAGGTCTCCATTCCTGTGCGACAAAACAGATATCAGACAGACGCATAGATCCAATCAAAAGTTTTGACGGCAGATGTCACGGGATTTGTCTATGCTGCCCCGGACCCCGTTTTACAAAGGAGCCAGCGACGATGATCGAGACCTTCCGGATGTTTGCCGCCTACAATGCCTGGGCCAACCGGCTGGTCTACAAGGCCGCAGCCGATCTCCCGCCTGAAGAACGGCAGATGGACAAGGGGGCCTTCTTCGGCTCGATCCTCAACACGCTCAACCATGTCCTGCTGGCCGACCGGGTGTGGATGTACCGCTTTACCGGCGAAGGCAGCCAGCCGACGGCGCTCGACACCATCCTTTACCCGGATTTCGATGCGCTGCGTCAGGCCCGCATTGCCGAGGACGCGAGGATCATCGCCCACATGGACACGCTCACCCCGGACAGGCTTTCGGGCAGCTTCACCTACAGCCCGGTCGGCAGCAGCGACCGCATCACCCAGCGGCTTTCCGGCGCGCTGTCGCATGTCTTCAACCACCAGACCCATCATCGCGGCCAGTGCCACATGACACTCACCGCACTCGGCAAGCCCTCGCTCGGGCTGGACCTCATCTACTTTCTCCGGTCCGAAGGCGGGGCCTGGCGGTAGCTGCATCCGTTGTGCGGCTGCGGTATCGGAGCTTCAACAGATATGCCGCCACCGTCTTGTAATCCCGGCCGTCCTGGGCCAAAACCCGGCGATGATTTCGATATCCGATCTTTCGGCCCGCATTGCCGGGCGTCTTCTCATTGATCATGCCAGCGTGACGCTTCCGGCGGGCACGAAGGCGGGGTTTGTCGGCAAGAACGGAGCGGGAAAATCCACGCTGTTCCGCATCATTACCGGCGATCTCGGGGCGGAAAGCGGGGCCGTGTCGATCCCGCGCAATTCCCGCATCGGCCAGGTGGCGCAGGAGGTGCCGGGCACCGAGGAGCCGCTGATCGAGATCGTGCTGAAGGCCGACACGGAGCGTGCCGCGCTGATGGAGGAGGCCGAAACCGCCAGCGATCCGCACCGCATCGCCGAAATCCAGACGCGGCTTGCCGATATCGGTGCCCATGCGGCGGAATCGCGGGCGGCGAGCATTCTGGCCGGTCTCGGCTTCAATCACGAGGCGCAGCTGCGCCCGGCCTCTTCCTTTTCCGGCGGCTGGCGGATGCGCGTGGCGCTCGCCGCCGTGCTGTTTGCCGAGCCGGACCTGCTGCTGCTCGACGAACCCACCAACTATCTCGACCTTGAGGGCACCCTGTGGCTGGAGGACTATATCCGCCGCTATCCCCATACCGTCCTCATCATCAGCCATGACCGGGATCTGCTCAACACCGCCGTCAACGCCATCGTTCATCTCGACAAGAAGAAGCTGACCTTCTATCGCGGCTCCTATGACCAGTTCGAGCGGCAGAAGGCGGAGGCCGACGAACAGCAGAACAAGGCGGCGGCCAAAAACGAGGCGGCGCGCAAGCATCTGCAAAGCTTCATCGACCGTTTCAAGGCCAAGGCCACCAAGGCGCGCCAGGCACAATCCCGCGTCAAGGCGCTGGAGCGGATGGGCACGGTCTCCTCCGTGATCGAGGACCATGTGCTGGGCTTTTCCTTCCCCGAGCCGGAGAAACGCGCGGCCTCGCCGATCATCGCCATCCAGGGCGGCGCGGTCGGCTACGAGCCCGGCAAGCCGATCCTGAAGCGGCTGAACCTGCGCATCGACACCGATGACCGGATCGCCCTGCTCGGCTCCAACGGCAATGGCAAATCCACCTTCGCCAAGTTCATTTCCGGCCGCCTTGCGCCCGATGGCGGCGAGGTGAAGATCGCGCCGAACCTGAAGATCGGCTTTTTCGCCCAGCACCAGCTGGATGACCTGATCCCGACCCAGAGCGCCGTCGAGCATGTGCGCCGGATGATGCCGGACCAGCCGGAAGCCAGGGTCAGGGCAAGGGTGGCGCAGATGGGGCTGGCGACGGAAAAGATGGATACGCCGGCCAAGGATCTCTCGGGCGGCGAAAAGGCGCGGCTGCTGATGGGCCTTGCCGCCTTCGATGCGCCGAACCTGCTGATCCTCGACGAGCCCACCAACCATCTCGACATCGACAGCCGCCGGGCGCTGATCCAGGCGCTGAACGACTATCCCGGCGCGGTCATCCTGATCTCCCACGACCGCCACCTGATCGAGGCGACCGTCGACCGGCTGTGGCTGGTGCGCGACGGGACGGTCGAAAATTTTGACGGCGACCTCGAGGATTACCGCAGCCAGATCATCGCCACGCCGAAGAAGGACGACCGGCAGAAGCCGGGCGCAGACGACAGCGTCTCGAAGGCCGACCAGCGCAAGCAGGCCGCCGAACGGCGCGCCGCCTTTGCGCCGCTGAAGAAAAAGATCAATGAAATCGAATCCCTGACGGCAAAACTGGAGAAGCAGATTCAGGCGCTTGATGCAGAACTTGCAGACCCCGCCCTCTACGACAAATCCCCCGCCAAAGCCGCCACCAAAGCCAAGGACCGCGCCGACGCGGCCTCCCGCCTGGCCGAGGCCGAGGAACAGTGGCTGGAACTTTCGGCGGAATATGAGGCGGCCATGGCGGAGTGAGGGGGGAGTTATGAGGAGAACATTGGGTATCTACCCAATGCGATAGCCCTGTAAAATAACAGCAATGCCGCTCACCCCCAAACCCATGAATTTCGACGTCGGCATGTATTTTGCCTTCCGTGGAGGACCTTTATAAGTTAAGCAAAACCTCATTTCACAAGCCATTCCATTGCTTCTGGCTGGGTGCGGATCTTTCGTCTGCTTTTACGGAGCTGTCAATCAAGCGACGAAGCCGCGATCGCATACAGCCTTTGCGAATCTATTTTTTCATGATTAAATCATGCGGTGTGTTTTTTGGAGACGAAATATGGACCGAGTACAACGGTTAATTCTATGGAATCAGTTTGAATTGCTCAAAGCTCAGGCAGAACCCTATGCTGCTGCCGATTTTGAATTAAAGCAGCAGATCCTGTTGTCAGGCTTCACGACAGAATATCATGAAGTTTTCACCTCGTTTTCGGAGGTTGAAGCCAGCGAGAGTATGCAGCGAGAAGTGTTGGATATTCTAGAAATGTTCCGGGCACTTGATAACGCCATGCAGCGTGGCTGGGTTCCGTCAGCACCAGGTAATGCAAAATTCCGTGGGTTTGATGGGAATAACGACGATCACAGTTCCTTCGCGCATTATCTTCTTGATAAAAAAGGGTTTTATCAGGAGTCTTCTCCTAATAGGAATTCGCATTCATCTTCAACAATCGGTACCTATCGCCGAATGTTGGTCATCTGGAGAGCATCGTCTGATAAACACCAGCTTACGAACGTCGAGGCCGAGCAAATAATTAGTGCCTAAACTGCGCAAGAGGGGGGGGTACCCCCCTCTTTCCCAAGAGCGAAGGGAATGAGAGCGGACCATGCTTTTCGCATTCGGATAAGCGTAAAATGTGACACTGGTCAGGTCTATTTTGGCGGGCGGAGCGCCACCTTATAGCCTCGGCGCGGAGTAACAATAACACTATTTGCTCTGCATTTAAGATAATCCGTTACCTGCCCAGCAAAAGCTCCCCTTCCACACCATTGCCTCCGGCTTCAGCATACGGCCAAAACCAAGACGGGCGTTTATGTCTGTACCTAGGCGAAGGGGAAGTGGCAGGTGTTGGCGGAGAGAAGGAGACTAATCTCCCTTGCATGCCGCGCTGTCAGGCTTGCCTCGCCTCCGGGCCGCTTTACCGGATGATGCTAATCCAGCAGACACCGATGTTGCGATTCCAACTCTCTATCTTCGAAGCCCTCCCCCCTGAAATATGCATCGCTATCTTAGGATTCCGGAAATCTGCACGGGTTTGACGGACGAGTTTGGCGGAGGTCCTCTGCTATA
The DNA here is from genome assembly GCF_963457605.1 of uncultured Gellertiella sp. Classification (GTDB taxonomy): domain Bacteria; phylum Pseudomonadota; class Alphaproteobacteria; order Rhizobiales; family Rhizobiaceae; genus Gellertiella. The sequence continues at coordinate 3,648,899 of NZ_OY735139.1, read as the reverse complement.
GCGGGGGCCTGGTTTCTCATCGTGACGGACGGTTCATGTCTCCCATCAGGCTAGCCATTGTCGGTGTCGGCAAAATCGTGCGGGATCAGCATCTGCCTGCCATTGCGGGCAATGGTGATTTCGAGCTGGTTGCGACCGCCAGCCGTCATGGGCGGGTCGAGGGTATCCCTGCCTATCCGGCGATTGAGGCGATGCTGGCGGAGCGGCCGCAGATCGATGCGGTGTCGCTCTGCATGCCGCCGCAGTTTCGCCATGCGGCGGCGGCTGCCGCGCTGTCGCTCGGCAAACACGTGTTTCTGGAAAAGCCGCCGGGCGCGACGCTCTCGGAAGTGGAAGATCTGAAGCGGCTTGCCGCGCTCAAGGGTGTCAGCCTGTTTGCCAGCTGGCATTCCCGCCATGCCCCGGCGGTCGAGGCCGCCCGTGCCTTTCTGTCAGATGCCGACATCCGCTCGGTTGCGATCAGCTGGAAAGAAGATGTCCGGCAATGGCATCCGGGCCAGGACTGGATCTGGCAGGCGGGCGGTCTCGGCGTGTTTGATCCCGGCATCAATGCCCTGTCGATCCTGACCCGCATCCTGCCGATGCCGGTGTTCCTGACCGGCGCGGACCTCACCTTCCCCGAAAACCGCGATGCGCCGATTGCCGCTTCGCTGACCTTTCGCGACCGGGCGGGAATGGTGGTGTCGGCGGAGTTCGACTGGCGGCAGACGGGCAGGCAGAGCTGGGACATCGTGGCCGAGACCAGCCATGGCCGGATGCTGCTGTCGGAGGGCGGCGCGAAGCTGACGCTTGGCGGCAGCGCCCGGGATTTCGGCCCCGAACAGGAATATCCGCAGCTCTACCGCCGCTTCGCCGGCATCATCCGCAACGGCACGTCCGACACCGACCTCACCCCCCTGATGCACGTCGCCGACGCCTTCATGCTCGGCAGGAGACGGGTGAGCGAAGCGTTCTACGATTGAGCGGGAACGGGGGATGAATTTTCAAGGGCGATGGCTTGTACCAAGGATCACTGATGGGAACCCATTCGATGGCGTGGAAACGGATACCGGGCAGGAGAATACCGCAGGTCGATGCTTTGAGCATCGACCGAGGATTTCGACGCCCTCCGGTGGCCGAATTCCACGCCACCCGGAGGGCCGGTCGCTTTTGACTTGCGGACGGCGTCGAAAATCCTCGCCGGACCGGTAGGTCCGACTGCGGTTTTCTCCTGGCCGCAAGCCAAAATCGATCCGGTCGAATGGGTTCCCATCAGTGATCCTTGGTATTACCCCTTCTTCTCCCACTTGCCCGCGCTGTTCTGCTGCCAGTAGGTGAGCGCGTGCCCCTCGCCTTTCAGCCGCCGCCATTCGGCCCGGGCGCTTTCGACCTGGGCCTGGTCGAGACCGTCGAACATGAAGATCAGGCGTTCGTAGCTCTCCGGCGCGGTCGCCTGCGCGCCGCCGATCAGGAAGCGGAAATCGGCGCGGTTGGGATTGTCAGGGCTGGTCGTCAAAAGCACCGGCTGCTGTTGCGGATATTCGCCCTGGTCCGTGCCATGCGGCAGAAAGCTGTCGGCGCGGAATGTCCAGAGCAGATTGTCGAGCCGTTCCATCAGCCCGGCGTCGCGCATCTCGATAGCCACCCGCTTGCCGCGCTCGACGCTCCGGTCGACGAGCGGCGGCAAGGCGTCTTCCAGCTTGCTTTCCGTCAGGTGGTAGAAAAGGATCTCGCTCAACGGGATCGTCCGATCACTGTTCGTGGTTGGCCCGGACATAATCGTCGAGCAGCCTGACCCCGAAGCCCGAGGCCCAGGACTGGCTGATTTCGGTCTTCGGCGAATCCATGGCGGTGCCCGCAATGTCGAGATGGGCCCAGGGCGTGTTGTTGACAAAGCGCTGCAGGAACTGCGCGGCGGTAATCGCACCGGCGTAGCGTCCGGCGGAATTCTTCATGTCGGCAAACCTGCTGTCGATCATCTTGTCATAGGCCTTGCCGAGCGGCATCCGCCAGAGCTTTTCTCCGGTGGCAAGGCCTGCCGCCGTCAGGTGCGCGGCGAGATCGTCATTGTTGGAGAACAGGCCGGCATGGTCGGTGCCGAGCGCCACCATGATCGCCCCGGTCAGCGTCGCGAGATTGATCATCGCCGCCGGCTTGAAGCGGTCCTGGCAGTACCAAAGCGCATCCGCCAGCACCAGGCGACCTTCCGCATCGGTATTGATCACTTCGATGGTCTGGCCGGACATCGAGGTGACGATATCGCCCGGGCGCTGGGCATTGCCATCGGGCATGTTTTCAACGAGGCCGAGAATGCCGATGGCGTTGACCTTTGCCTTGCGGGCGGCCAGCGCATGCATCAGGCCGGTGACGGCGGCAGCGCCGCCCATGTCGCCCTTCATGTCTTCCATGCCACCCGCAGGCTTGATCGAAATGCCGCCGGTGTCGAACACCACGCCCTTGCCGACGAAGGCCACCGGCTGCTGCCTGGCCTTGCCGCCCTTCCAGTTGAGGATGACGAGGCGCGGCGGGCGCACCGAGCCCTGCGCGACGCCGAGCAGCGAGCCCATGCCGAGCTTGCGCATCTCCTTTTCGCCGAGGATTTCCACCTCGACCCCCAGCTTTTCCAGCTGCCGGGCCCGCTCGGCAAATTCCACCGGCCCGAGGATATTGGCGGGCTCGTTGACGAGATTGCGGGCGAGAATCACGCCATCGGCAATCGCCTGCACCTCGGCGAAGGCCTTTTTGGCGGCACTGGCCACGGCGGTGACGATGGTGACCTTCACCCGCCTTGCCGGCTTTGCCTCGTCGTCCTCGCCCTTCCGGGTCTTGTAGAGGTCGAATTCATAGCCGCGCAGCAGCAGGCCAAGGGCAAAATCGGCCGCATTGCGGGCATCCGGCTCTGCCGCCGGCATGTCGATATGGACGGTGACGGCATCGGCCTTGCCGAATTTCGATGCCGCGACCCCGCCGGCCTTCAGCCACCCGCTAGTGTCGGCAGTGACGGCCTTGCCAAGCCCGATCACCACCAGACGATCGGCGGGCGAACCGTGGGGGGCGAGAATCTCGAGGCTCGACTTCGCCTTGCCGGTAAAATCCGCAGACCTCGCCGCGCGGGCAAACAGGCCTTCCGGATCAAGGCTGTCAAAGCCTGCGGGCTGCAAGGGGTCCGACAGGGTCAGGCCGATGGCGCTGCCGCCGCTGGATTTCGCGGTTGCGGCAAAGGAGATGTCGAATTTTACGGCCATTTTTTCTCTCTGGAACAGGGACAGGTATTCGCCGGATGGTCAATTCCTGCCGCAGGCTGGGATCAGGGGCGCAGATGCAGGAGACATATTGCCCGTGGTAAAGGCGCGATCATCGATATAAATCGAAGGATTACAAGCCTCTGGACGCTTGAATTGCACTCAGGCAACAGAATTGGTGCAATCGCGACATATTGACGGAAGTGAGCCGCGAGGCGCTTGCCCAGCAGCTGGCAAATTCTGTAAGAAGACGGGGCATGAAAATCATTGAGTCATATATCCTGCGGCGATCCGCCAAGATGGTGCTGGTCGCGTTGCTGCCGGTATTGGCCATCATCTGGACGACGCAGGTGCTGAGCCGCGTCAACCTGGTCACCGACAGCGGCCAGTCGATCGGCTCCTTCATGATTCTTGCCTCCTGCATCGTGCCGATGGTGTTGCCACTGGTTCTGCCCTTTGCGACCGTGATCGGCATCTCGCAGACCCTGACCACCATGAATACCGATTCGGAACTGACGGTGATCGAAGCCTCGGGCGCGCGGCGCTGGGTGATCTTCAAGCCGGTGCTGTTGCTGGCAATGGGCATGAGCCTGCTGTCCTTCACGGTCGACAATGGCATCGAGCCCGTGGTGCGGGTGACCTTCCGCCAGCTGATTGCCTCGGCCTATGCCGATCTGCTGTCCTCGGTGATCGAGGAAAAGACCTTTCGCGAGATCGATACCGGTCTGTATATCCAGATCAGCGAACGGCTTGCCGGGCGCACCCTGCGTGGCCTGTTCATTTCCGACACCCGCAATCCGGCCTTCCAGCTGATCTATTATGCGCGGGAAGGTGCCGTCGATCAGGCCGGCACGGCGCTGATCATGCGTGACGGGGAAGTGCATCGCAAGACCACGGCCGGCGATGTGTCGGTGGTGCGGTTTGATTCCTATTCCTTCGATCTGTCGAATTTTTCCCGGACCCGTGGCCAGGCGACATTGCAGGCGACCGACCGGGACCTGCCCTTCCTCTGGCATCCCGATCCATGGGACGAGAAGGTGCAGGACCATCCCGGTGAATTTCGTGCCGAGTTGCACCGTCGCCTGACGGAATGGTGCTTCCCGCTGATTTACGCCCTGATCGCGCTGGTGATTGCCGGGGATGCACGGTCGCAGCGCGAGGCACGCATCCATCCGATGGTGTCGGCGCTGGGCTTTGCCTTCACGCTGCGCTGGGCGTCCTTCTATCTCAGCAATCTGGTGGAGGTGGACCCGGCCTATATTCCGTGGATGTATGCGCTGCCGATAGTCACCATTGTCGTTACCACCTGCCTGTTGATGCGCGGCCGACGGCTGCAGATCACCGAACGGCTGTCTGCGCCCCTGCGCGACCGGTTGCAGGCCTTGCTGGCAAGGCTCACCGATGCCACCAACCGGGGCAGGCCATGATACCCTGGACGCTCAACATCTATTTCTTCAAGCGCTACATGCTGACGATCTTCTGGTTTGTCGCCGGTGTGGTGTCGCTGATTTTCCTGATCGATTTCAACGAGACCTCGAACCAGATGTCGGGCCTGCCCGGCTATACGGTGGCCGGTGGACTGGCGATGACCAGCCTGCGCCTGCCGCTGATCCTGCAGCAGACCATTCCCTTCGTTGTGCTTTTCGCCGGAATGACGACGCTGATCTCGCTCAACCGGAAATACGAGCTGGTGGTCACCAGGGCGGCGGGCATTTCGGTCTGGCAGTTCATGGCTCCCTTCGTGATGGCCGCCTTTGTCACCGGCCTGCTGGCAGTTGGCGTGCTCAACCCGCTTGCCGCCTGGGGCCAGCGCACGGCGCAGGCCATCGAAAGCCACTGGCAGGGCAAGAAGGTGCGTCCAAAAAATGACACTCCGCCGTGGCTGCGCCAGATCTATGAAGACGATGATGCGATCATCGGTGCCGATACCGTACTCGACGACGGGTTGTCGCTATCCGGCGTGGTCATCATCCACTTCTCGTCCGATGGCGGAATCATCCTGCGGCAGGACGCGCAGTCGGCAAAGTTGGAAGATGGTTACTGGCTGCTTAACGAGGTCAGCGAGTCCCGTCCGGGCGAAGTCGTGGTTCACAAGCCGCAGGTCAAGGTGCCGACGAATCTCCGGCGCGATTTCGTGCGCGAGCGCCTGACCTCACCAGAAACCGTTGCTTTTTATGATCTTTCTAAGAAAATTGAAGCGGCCCGGTCCTTCGGCGTTTCGACCAAAGCGCTGGAAACCCAATATCATTCCCTGCTGTCATTGCCGTTTCTGCTGGTGGCGATGACACTCATTTCTGCAACAGTGACACTCCGATTCAGCCGTTTCGCCCAGTCGAGCGCGGTGATTCTGGGTGGCATCCTTTCAGGCTTCGTGCTTTATGTTGTGACGGTGCTGGTGAAGGCATTTGGCAGCAGCGGCGTTGTGCCGCCCTTTATCGCGACATGGATACCTGTATTCGTGGCGTTCGCATTGGGTGCAACGATTCTGCTCCATCAGGAGGACGGCTAGTGGCGGCAGTTGACCGCAATTTGAACAGGACGCTTGCGACCGCCCTGCTGCTTGGCGTGGCCGTGGCAACCTTGGCGTTTGCGTATGCGTCTCCAGTCCTTGCGCAGCAGGCACCGGCAGCGCCTGCCGATTCGAAACTGCTCCTGACGTCCGACGATCTCGTTTACAACCGTGACCTGAACAAGGTGACGGCGCTCGGCGCCGTGCAGATCAATTATTCCGGCTACAAGCTGGTTGCCCAGAAGGTCGAATATGACCAGCAGAACGGTCGCCTGATCGCCACCGGCAATATCGAGCTGGTCGAACCCTCCGGCAACCGGATCTATGCCGACACGATGGATGTCACCGACACCTTCGCCACCGGCTTCGTCAATGCCTTGCGCATCGAAACCCCTGACAATACCCGTCTGGTTGCCGAGAGCGCCGAGCGCGTCAGTGAACGGGAGATGATCCTGCACAATGGCGTCTATACCGCCTGCCTGCCCTGCGCCAAAAATCCGGAAAAGCCGCCGCTCTGGCAGGTCAAGGCCGAGAAGGTCATCGAGAATGGCGAGACCCACACGATCCGTCTCGAGCATGCCCGCTTTGAATTCTTCGGCCTGCCGGTCGCCTATCTGCCCTTCATGGAAGTGCCGGATTATACGGTGAAGCGGAAATCCGGCTTCCTGTTTCCCACCATGAAGCTCAACCAGAATGTCGGCTTCGGGATTACGGTCCCCTATTACCATGTCATCTCCGGCAGCATGGATGCGACGCTCACCCCGACCTGGTTTACCGGTCAGGGTCTGCTGCTCGAGGGAGAATTCCGCCAGCGACTGGAAACCGGCAGCCATACATTGCGGGTGGCCGGGATCAGCCAGACCAATCCCGAGGCCTTTACGGCCGGCACCAGCGATGCACTGGTCAAGCAGCGTGCGATGGTTCAGACAAGGGGCGATTTCCGGATCAACCCGCGCTGGTCCTTCGGCTGGGACGTGATGCTCCAGACCGACAACAATTTCTCGCGCACCTATGACCTGGAAGGCCTGAACAGTTCGGTTCACACCAACACCGTCTACCTGACCGGCCTCGGCAAGCGCAATTTCGTCGATCTCAGGGCTTTCTATTTCGACGTGCAGAATGCCGATGACACCAGCGAGCTGGAAAAGCAGCAGGCCCGCGTCTACCCGTCGCTCGACTACAACTATGTGGCCCCCCGGTCGATTGCGGGCGGCGAGTTCACTGTCGATACCAATCTGACCAACATTCACCGCAACCATGCGGATGTGGTGGAGAACGGGACATTTGACCGTTTCCGCGGCCTGCCGGGCGAATATACCCGTCTGACCTCGGAAGCCGTGTGGAAACGCACCCTCACCGTTCCCGGTGGCCTGCTGATCACCCCGCTGCTGGCCGCGCGCGCCGACGGCATCGGTGCCAGCATGACCAATCCAAACCTGATTGATCCCGCCCGTTTCGGCTATGCCGGCGGCTTTGATGGCGACAGAAGCGTGACGCGGACCATGGTGACGGCCGGTCTCGAACTGCGCTATCCGCTCCTGATGACGACCGCGCACAGTTCGCATGTGTTCGAGCCCATCGCCCAGATCTATGCCCGCCCCGACGAGCAATATGCCGGACAATTGCCGAACGAGGATGCGCAGAGCTTCGTGTTCGATGGTTCCAACCTGTTCGAGCGCGACAAATTCTCCGGTTTTGACCGGATCGAAGGCGGCACGCGCGCCAATATCGGCCTGCGCTATACCGGCAGTTTCGACAGTGGCTATGGCCTCAACGGCGTATTCGGCGAATCGTTCCAGCTTGGCGGACGAAATTCTTTCGCCTCTCCTGACCTCGTCTCGGCGGGCGCGGATTCCGGGCTGGAATCCGACCGGTCCGATTATGTCGGCATGTTCGGCGTCACCACGCCCTTCGGCCTCGGCCTTTCCGCCAATGTCCGGCTCGACAAGGACAATTTCGATCCGAAGCGCACCGGGGCGACCGCCAGCTATTCCAACCAGACCCTGACGACGGCGGTAACCTATACGCATATCACGGCCCAGCCGACCTATGCCGACGCGGTCAATACGGATGAGGTGCAGGCGTCGGCCAGCGTGGCGATCACCGACAACTGGTCGGTCTTCGCGGCTGCGGCCTGGGATCTCGACAACAATATCGTCAGCCAGCGCTCGGCGGGCTTCTCCTTTACCAATGAATGCATGGTGTTCAGCCTGCTCTATTCGGACCTGCGCGACGTTGCCAATACCAGCGCTGTCGACCGCAAGATCGGGGCCCGTCTGACCTTCCGCACGCTGGGCGACATCAATATCGGCGGATAGCCAGTCTGGCCTGTCACAGCCGGAAGGCAGCAGCACCAGCCGGCCTTTGTTTGGTCATAGGTTTTGTGCTATGCGCGCTGGCAGGACATGTCTGCCAGAGCGAGCTGCGGACTCCATGCGCCTGGGCCGTTACATGTATGGGAACGACATCAGGGCAGATGACGACAGGGACTTTCAGGCGCTAAACTGCGGCTGCTGATCAGGGGTATGAAGGGATGAGGATGATTTTCGCGAACCGGGCACGACAGGCTGTGGTGCTCCGTGCTGCCTTGCTGGCACTTTCGTGCGTGTTGCCGCCCCTCGCCGCGCCCGCGCAAGCCGCAACCCAGGTGGCTGTCGTGGTCGACAATGTCGCCATCACCACTGCCGATATTGCCCGCCGCACCGCCTTCCTGCGCCTGCAGCACCAGAAGGGCAACCTGTCCGGCATGGCCAGGCAGCAATTGATCGACGAGGAGCTGAAGCGCCGCGAAATTGCCCGGTTGCAGATGTCTGTCAGCACCGATGAGGTGGATGCAGCCTTTGCCCGTTTTGCCGGCAACAACAAGATGTCGGTCAAGCAGCTGTCGCAGATTCTCGACCATGCGGGCGTCGGTGCGCCACATTTCAAGGCCTATATCGCCATCCAGATGAGCTGGCCGCGTGCCGTCGGTGCGCGTTTCGCGCAGGCGAAGTCCAATGGTGCCGATCTCGCCCAGCGCCTTGGCGGTGCCAAGGAAAAGCCGGTGACGACAGAATATTTCCTGCAGCAGGTCGTCTTCGTCATCCCCGAATCCAAGCGCGGCAAGATCACCGGCAAGCGCAAGGCGGAGGCTGAAGCCTCGCGCGCCAAGTTCCCGGGCTGCGATACGTCGAAGGTTTTCGCCGCAGGTTACCGCGACGTGTCGATCATCGAGCTCGGCCGCGTTCTGCTTCCGGCCATGCCGCCGGAGTGGAAGCCGCTGATCGAGAAGGCCAAGGGCAATACGACCGGCACCCGTGTCACCCCGCGCGGCGTCGAATATCTGGCGATCTGCAAGCAGCGCCAGGTCAATGACGACTATGCCGCCGAAACCGTGTTCCGTGCCGAGGATCTCGGCAAGCAGAAGGGCGGCAAGGATCCGAACGAGGAAGCCTATCTGACCGAGCTGCGCAAGAAGGCCCATATTACCGGGAACTGAGGAAGACGATGCTGGACCGAACCCTCCACCGCCCCGTTGGTCTGACCCAGGGCGATCCTGCCGGGATCGGGCCGGATATCACGCTTGTCGCCTGGGCGAGACGCCGCGAACTGCACCTGAAACCGTTCCTGTTCATCGGTGATCCCGCCGTGCTGCGCGACCGCGCCCGCGAGATCGGGCTGGAATGCCCCTTGCAGGAAACCGGTGCGGAGGGTGCGGTTTCGGCCTTTGCCGACGCGCTGCCGGTACTGCCGGTCTCCGCCGGGGGAGCAGTGCGGGCCGGCCATCCGCATCCCGCCACGGCATCGGGGACCACCGGCGCCATCGACACGGCTGTCAGCCTCTGCCTTGCCGGATCCATCTCCGCTGTCGTTACCAATCCGATCGCGAAATCCGTGCTCTATCAGGCAGGTTTCCGCTATCCCGGCCATACCGAATATCTCGCAGCCCTCGCCGAAAAGGCGACGGGCAAGCCGGTAACACCTGTCATGATGCTGTCCGGCCCGCTGCTCAACGCCATTCCCGTCACCATCCACATTCCGCTGAAGGATGTACCGGGCAGGCTCACGGAACAGCGCATCATCGACACCTGCACCATTGCCCATCATGACCTGAAGACCCGGTTCGGCATCGAGGCCCCGCGCCTTGCGGTCGCCGGTCTCAACCCGCATGCCGGGGAAGACGGGGCCATGGGCAGCGAGGAAATCGACGTGATCCATCCCGCCATCCGGCGGTTGCGCGCTGACGGGATCGACGCCATCGGCCCGCTTCCGGCAGACACGATGTTCCATGCGGAAGCCCGCCGCCGCTATGACGTGGCGATCTGCATGTATCACGACCAGGCACTGATCCCGGCCAAGGCGCTGGGCTTCGACGACACGGTCAACGTGACGCTTGGCCTGCCCTTCGTGCGCACCTCGCCCGATCACGGCACCGCCTTCGGCATTGCCGGTCAGGGCATTGCCCGCGAGGACAGTCTGGTGGCGGCATTGAGGCTTGCCACGCGGCTTGCGGCCAACACCCATCCGGCGGACGCCTGATGGCGGCTCTCGATGGCCTGCCGCCGCTGCGCGATGTCATTGCGCGGCACGGACTGGATGCGAAAAAGGCGCTCGGCCAGAACTTTTTGCTCGATCTCAACCTGACGCAGAAGATCGCCCGCACCGCAGGTCCGCTTGCCGGTGCCACGGTAATCGAGGTCGGGCCGGGCCCCGGTGGCCTCACACGGGCGATATTGGCGCTGGGGGCGACAAAGCTTGTGGTCATCGAGCGGGATTCCCGCTGCATTCCCGCCCTTCAGGAGATTTCCGGCCACTATCCCGGTCGTCTCGAGATCATCGAGGGCGATGCGCTGAAGACCGATTTTGCAGCCCTGGCGCAAGCCCATGCGCAAGATGGCGCGCCGGTGAAGATCATCGCCAACCTGCCCTATAATATCGGCACGCAATTGCTGGTGAACTGGTTGCTGCCGCCCGGGGGGCAAAGGCGCTCGCCGCCCTTCTGGGAAAGCCTGACGCTGCTGCTGCAAAAGGAAGTGGTGCAGCGGATCGTTGCCACCGAACAGGACGACCATTACGGCAGGCTTGGCGTGCTCACCGGCTGGCTGGCGGATGCTGATGCCGCCTTCGACATTCCGCCGCAGGCCTTCACGCCACCGCCAAAGGTCACCTCGACGGTGGTTCACCTGACACCGAAACCCGCGCCGCTTGCCTGCGAGGCGGAAAAGCTGGAGCGGGTGACGCAGGCCGCCTTCGGCCAGCGCCGCAAGATGCTGCGCCAGAGCGTCAAGTCGCTGGGCGGCGAAGCCCTGCTCGGTCGCGCCGGGATCGACCCTTCGCGCCGGGCGGAAACGCTGTCGGTGGAAGAATTCGTGGCGCTGGCGAGGTGTCTCTGACGGCCCGCCCTGCCCTCATTCCTGTCAGCCGAGAACCGGCGTTTCCTCCAGCAGGCCCCGGACGAAATCGAACAGGCCCGGACGCCGGTCGCGGCGCAGCCGTTCGGCCGATACGATCGAGCGCATGGAATCATAGGCCGTCTGCAGGTCGTCATTGACGATCACATAGTCATATTCCCGCCAGTGCTCGATCTCGGCGCGGGAATTGGCAAGTCGCGTGGCAATCACCTCGGGCGTATCCTCGGCGCGGCGGAACAGCCGCGATTGCAGTTCCGTCATGGTCGGCGGCAGGATGAAGATCGCCACCACATCGGCGCGCATCTTGTCCTGCAATTGCAGGGCGCCCTGCCAGTCGATGTCAAACAGCATGTCGCGGCCTTCGGCCATCGCCACTTCCACCGCCTCGCGCGGCGTGCCGTAGAAATTGCCATGCACTTCCGCCCATTCAAGCAGCGCGTCGGAATCGCGCAGCCGCTCGAATTCCCGGACCGAGATGAACCGGTAATGCACGCCGTCGATCTCGCTCGGACGGCGGGTGCGGGTCGTGACGCTCACCGACAGGCTGAGGCCGATATCGGATTCCAGCAGGTTGCGCGCGATGGTGGATTTGCCCGCACCTGACGGCGAAGAGATCACGAGCATCAGCCCGCGACGCTGGATATTGATGTTTCTGGATGAGCCCCCGCCCATGATGTCACTCCAAATTCTGAACCTGCTCGCGGAACTGGTCGATGACCACCTTGAGCTCTATGCCTGCCGCCGTCACGGCGGCGCTGTTCGACTTCGAACAGATCGTATTCGATTCCCGGTTAAATTCCTGTGCCATGAAATCGAGCTTGCGGCCAACCGGTCCGCCCTTTTTCAACAGCTCGCGCGAGGCCTGCACATGCGCCTTCAGCCGGTCGAGTTCCTCGCGCGTATCGAATTTTGTGGCGAGCAGCGCCGCTTCCTGATGCAGGCGGTCGCGGTCCAGCGCCGAGGAGGCGCCGATCAGCGCGGCCACCTGGCCCGCGAGCTTGCGGGCGATGTCGTCCGGCCGGCGCTGCGGGTCGTCCTCGATGATGGCGGCAAGTGCTTCGATCTGGGCGATGTGGCCCGAGAGCACCGCTTCAAGCGCCAGACCCTCCGAATGCCGCATCGCGACCAGCGCATCCCGCGCCTCGAGGAAACCCGCGACCAGTGCCCGGTCGCGTTCTTCCCTTGCCGCCGAGTCCTCTTCGACCTCGCGGAAATCGACGAGGCCGCGAATGGCAAACAGCTGTTCCATGGAGAGCGGCGCGGGATCGATGATATCGCGAAGCTCCTCGCGCAGCGCCATGACGGCAGCCAGCGCCTCGCGGTTCAGCACCGCTTCCAGCCGGTTCTCGCTGACAGCAAGCGTCAGGCCCGCCTGGATATTGCCGCGGGTCAGCACCTCGCCCGCCAGCGCCTTCAGCGGCGTGTCGAGATGATCGAGGCCGGGCGGCAGGCGCAACCGGACATCCAGCCCCTTGCCATTCACCGAGCGCAATTCCCAGACCCAGCGATAGCGCCCCGAAACGCCTTCGGCACGGGCAAAACCCGTCATTGACTGCAACGCCATGCGATAGCCCCCAGTCTGCATTTGCACCTTGCGATCCTGCGTGGTCGCCGGCCAAACCCCATCCAATGCTGCATTTCAAGGCTGCCCGCCCGCCGATGTCGCCGCGACGTGAAGTGCCGCCTAGTTTTTCTTCTTTTTCGGCTTCTTGCCGGGTTTTTCCGGCACTGCCGGTGCGGCTGCCGGCTCGTCGCTGTCGGCGGGCTGGCCATCGACGGCGAGATTGTCGTCACCGCCCTTGTCGGCCTGCAATTTGCGCCAGCGCTTCACATTGGCATTGTGCTCTTCAAGGGTGGAGGCGAAAACATGGCCACCGGTGCCATCGGCGACGAAATAGAGGTCCTGCGAGCGCCAGGGATTGGCCACCGCCTCCAGCGCCGCCTTGCCCGGTCCGGCAATCGGCCCCGGCGGCAGGCCCTTGATGATATAGGTATTGTAGGGCGTGTCCCTGGTGAGGTCCGACTGGAAGATCGGCCGGTCGGCAGGCTTGCCCTGTCCGCCGAACAGGCCATAGACGATGGTCGGATCGGACTGCAGCCGCATGCCCTTCTTCAGCCGGTTGATGAAGACCGAGGCGACATGCGGGCGCTCGTCGGCCTTGCCGGTTTCCTTCTCGACAATCGAGGCGAGGGTCACGAATTCCTGCTTGTTCTGGAGGGGCAGCGAGGCATCGCGGCGCGACCAGATTTCATTGACCAGTTTGTCCTGCGCGGCGCGCGCCTGGTTGACGATATCCGCCCTTTTGGTGCCGCGTGAAAATTTGTAGGTGTCGGGCCTCAGGCTTCCCTCCGGCGGCACTTCGGCGGGCAGGTCCCCGTCGAGCACGGTATCGGCCTGCAGCCGGTCGAACATCTGGCGCACCGTCAGCCCTTCCGGAAAGGACACCGAATAGAGAATGGACTTGCCGGAGCGCAGCAATTCCATGATGTCCTTCATCGAGGCCCCGGCCTTGATCTCGTATTCACCCGCCTTGAGGGTCGCCCCCTTCAGATAGGTCTTGGAGACGAATTGAAAGATGCGCCGGTCGGAGATGATATTGTTGCGCTCCAGCGCATCCGAGATCTCGCCAAGCCCGGCACCTTCCCGCGCCAAAAAGGTCGTGTTGGTCTCCAGCGGCCCCGGTGCCCTGAAGGTGCTCAGCGCATAATAGACGGCCAGAATCACCACGACGACAGCCATGATGGCCAGTGTCATCAGGAAATTCAGGAAGATGACGACCTGGCTGCGGGCGCGCCGCGAGCGCACCGGCGGCATCGGCAGGCGTTCGGGCTTCAGCGCTTCATTGGCAGATTTGAGAATGATCGGGCCCCTGGCCCCAGACGCTGGCGGCTCGCGCCCAGCGGCGGGCAGGTCATTGTTCTGGTCGCTGTCGCTCACGTCATCCTCATGATTTGTTTGCCCGACACTTGACCAAGCAATGCGGCAAAAACAGGTCGTGGCCACCATTCGGCCTCGACCTGCCCGTCACACGGTGCCCCGGAACCGGAGAGCAACGCAACAGGGGGCGGCACCCTCAAGGTCACCGCCGCCTCCTTTTCAGTCCACGAACCGGCGCAGCACCAGCGAGGCATTTGTACCACCGAAGCCGAAGGAATTCGACACGGCAACGTTGACTTCCCGCTCGCGCATCACATGCGGCACCAGGTCAATGGCCGTTTCGCGCTCGGGATTGTCGAGGTTGAGCGTCGGCGGCACCTTGTTGTCGCGGATCGCCAGCGTCGCAAAAATCGCCTCGATGGCACCGGCAGCACCCAGCAGGTGGCCGGTCGCCGACTTGGTCGAGGACATCGAAATCTTCGAGGCCGCATTGCCGACCAGCCGCTCGACCGCGCCAAGCTCGATGGTATCGGCCATGGTCGAGGTGCCATGGGCATTGACGTAATCGATGTCGGATGCGGTGATGCCGGCCCGCTTCAGCGCCATGGCCATGCAGCGATAGGCACCGTCGCCGTCTTCGGCGGGAGCGGTAATGTGGAAGGCATCGCCGGACAGGCCATAGCCGACCACTTCGGCGTAGATCTTCGCGCCGCGGGCTTTTGCATGTTCCAGCTCTTCCAGCACCACGATGCCGGCTCCCTCGCCCATGACGAAACCGTCGCGGTCGCGGTCATAGGGGCGCGAGGCCTTCTGCGGATCGTCATTGTGCTGGGTGGAAAGCGCCTTGCAGGCGGCAAAACCGGCGAGCGAAATGCGGCAGATCGGCGATTCCGTCCCGCCTGCGACCATCACGTCGGCATCGCCATACTGGATCAGCCGGGCGGCGTCGCCGATGGCATGCGCACCGGTCGAACAGGCTGTCACGACGGAATGATTGGGACCGCGCAGCTTGTGGCGGATCGAGACATGGCCGGAGACGAGATTGATCAGCCGTCCGGGAATGAAGAAGGGCGAAATGCGGCGCGGACCCTTTTCCTTCAGCACATAGCCGCCTTCGACAATGCCTTCGAGGCCGCCGATGCCGGAGCCGATCAGCACGCCGGTGGCAATCTGGTCTTCGTCGGTCTTCGGGTGCCAGTTGGCGTCGGCCAGCGCCATGTCGGCAGCCGCCATGCCATAGATGATGAAAGGGTCGACCTTGCGCTGTTCCTTGGGCTCCATCCAGTCATCGACACGGTACGTGCCGTTGGAGCCATCGCCGACGGGGATGCGGCAGGCGATCTTGGCCGGCAGATCCTCGACTTCGAATTCAGTGACGAGACGGGCACCATTCTGTCCGGCCAGCAGCCGTTCCCAGGTTATTTCCGTTCCGCATCCCAGAGGAGATACCATGCCGGTACCGGTGATAACCACACGTCTCATCGTCCGTGATCCACCCTATTTTTTCATCTGTCGTACTGATCAAGAAACAAATGCCCGGAGACCCGGGCAATGGGCGGGCCCCGCAAACAGGACCCGCCAATCAAGAAGAAGCGGAAAGGCGTTACGCCTGTGCCTTCTCGATGAACTTCACGGCATCGCCAACGGTCAGGATGGAGTCGGCAGCGTCGTCCGGGATTTCAACGCCGAACTCTTCTTCGAAAGCCATGACCAGCTCAACGGTATCGAGCGAGTCGGCACCGAGATCGTCGATGAAGCTTGCGCCTTCGACAACCTTGTCGGCGTCCACGCCAAGATGATCAATTACAATTTTCTTTACGCGTTCTGCGATATCGCTCATGTCGGTTTCCTCGACCTTTGACTTCAACTGGACGCCGGTCTGGCATCCGTACCTGACTTGTTGCCTGCGCTGCGGACGGCTCACTCCAAGCCGGACGCGTTCATGCGGGCAAATCCGTTCTTACTCATGCCGGACACGTCAGGACAGCGGTTTTTCAGCCGTCATGCCCGGTCCTGTTCCGGCATAAATCTTCACAGTCATGGCCCGCTTAACACGCTTTCCCTTCGCCGGAAAGCCAGAAAATGCCGGGCAAAGCTTCGTTCAACATGCATTTTCCGCCAAACGGGCTCCCGCCTGCCGCATGCATGCGAACCGTTTCAGATCATCGCCATGCCGCCATTGATGTGGATCGTCTGGCCGGTGACATAGGCCGCTTCGCCGGAGGCGAGATAGACGACAGCCGAGGCGATCTCGGCGGGCGTTCCCATCCGCTTCATCGGGATCGCGCCCATGATCGCTTCCTTCTGCTTGTCGTTGAGCTTGCCGGTCATGGCGGATTCGATGAAACCGGGGGCGACGCAGTTGACGGTGACGTTGCGGGTAGCGATTTCCTGGGCCAGCGACTTCGACAGGCCGATCATGCCGGCCTTCGAGGCGCAGTAATTGGCCTGGCCGGGATTGCCGGTGACGCCGACCACCGAGGTGATGTTGATGATCCGGCCATAACGGCGGCGCATCATCGGATGGGTGAGTTCGCGGGTGAGCCGGAAGACGGAGGTGAGGTTGACCTCGAGCACCGCATCCCAGTCCTGGTCGCTCATCCGCACGAACAGGCCGTCCTTGGTGATCCCGGCATTGTTGACGAGGATGTCGATGCCGCCGAGTTCGGCTTCCGCCGTTTCGGCGAGCTTCTTCACCGCATCGCGGTTCGAGAGATCGGCGGGAAACACATGGACTCGATCGGAAAGCTCTGTGGCAAGTGCCTCGAGCTTTTCGGCGCGGGTGCCGTGCAGGCCGACGGTGGCACCCTGCGCATGCAGGGCCCGGGCGATTTCCTCGCCGATGCCGCCGGTTGCGCCCGTTACCAGGGCCTTGCGGCCGGTCAGATCAAACATGGAAGTCATCCTCCTTCAAAAAGGGTTCGCTGCGGGGGCGTTCCGGATATTACGCAGTGATCGCGGCCAGCGCCGCCTCGATGTCGGCTGCCGAATTGACGGCGATGCCGGTGACGGTCTTGTCGATGCGGCGGGCAAGCCCGGTCAGCACCTTGCCTGCACCGACCTCGTAAAGCGTGGTGACGCCATTGCGGCCGAACCATTCGACCGTCTCGCGCCAGCGCACCTGGCCGGTCACCTGCTCGACCAGCAGGCTGGCGATCTCGCCCGCATCGGTCACCGGGGCGGCACGGACATTGGCAATCACCGGCACGACCGGATCAGAC
Source organism: uncultured Gellertiella sp. (assembly GCF_963457605.1). GTDB lineage: Bacteria > Pseudomonadota > Alphaproteobacteria > Rhizobiales > Rhizobiaceae > Gellertiella. The sequence goes on along the minus strand of NZ_OY735139.1, from coordinate 3,631,680 downwards.
TTGGCGACTTCGGCCAGCGCCTGGCGCATGGCGTCGGCGGCAGGGCCCATCAGGCTCGAATGGAAGGGCGCGGATACCGGCAGCATCAGCGCGCGCTTGGCGCCCTTTTCCGAGGCCAGTGCCGCGGCCTTTTCGACCGCCGCCTTTTCGCCCGAAATCACCAGCTGGCCACCGCCATTGTCATTGGCAATCTGGCAGGCGCCGAGCGCGCGGGCCTCGGCGCAAACCGCCCCGACATCGCCTTCATCGAGCCCGATGATCGCCGCCATCGCGCCCTTGCCGACGGGCACCGCCGCCTGCATGGCATTGCCGCGAATCCGCAGCAGCCGGGCGGTGTCGCCGATGGAAAACATCCCGGCCGCGCAGAGCGCCGAATATTCGCCGAGCGAATGACCGGCGACAAAGGCAACTTTCTCCTTCAGCGTGAAGCCGCGCGCTTCCATGATGCGGATGATTGCCATCGACACGGCCATCAGCGCCGGCTGGGCATTGGCGGTCAGCGTCAGGCTTTCCTCAGGCCCTTCGAAAATCGTGGCGGAGAGTTTTTCGCCGAGTGCCTCGTCCACCTCGTCAAAGACGGCGCGCGCTTCCGGGAAAGCGCCCGCAAGTTCCTTGCCCATGCCGACGGCCTGGCTGCCCTGCCCCGGAAACGTGAATGCAATTGCCATGATGACCCTTGTCCTTCTGGAGATTTTCTTTTTCCATTCACATTCTCGGCTGCCAAGTCAAGGCCCGCACCCGCCGCGCGGGCGTTTGGCGGCAGAACTTGGGGCAAATGCGCGGCGAACATCCGCCCGGCCCTTGCGAAGCGGCTTTTAGCACTTACATTGCGGAACCCGCACCCTCTCGCGCGGTCCAGCCCCGACGCCTCCCGAACATGGAGCCTCCCATGCAGTACAAAAACCTTGGCCGCACCGGCATTTCCGTTTCCACCATCTGCCTGGGCACCATGACCTGGGGCACGCAGAACAGCGAGGCGGAAGCCCATGAGCAGATGGACCATGCCGTTGGCGAAGGCGTGAATTTCTTCGACACCGCCGAGCTTTACCCCGTCACGCCGCTGTCGGCTGAAACCCAGGGCCGCACCGAGGACTATATCGGCAGCTGGTTTGAGACATCCGGCAAGCGCCGGGAGATCGTGCTCGCCACCAAGGTCGCCGGCCCCGGTCGCCCCTATCTGCGCGGCGGCAGCCCGACCAGTGCGGCGGGGATGAAGGAGGCGCTCGATGGCAGCCTGAAGCGGCTGAAGACCGATTACATCGACCTCTACCAGATCCACTGGCCGAACCGGGGCCATTACCATTTCCGCCAGAACTGGGACTATGATCCCTTCCAGCAGGACCGCCAGCGGGCGCAGAACGACATTCTCGAGATTCTCGACACCATGGACGGCTTCGTCAGGGCGGGCAAGGTGCGCGCCTTCGGCCTGTCGAACGAGACGGCATGGGGGACGATGAAATATCTCGAAACCGCCGAACGGCTGAACCTGCCGCGCGTCGCCTCGATCCAGAACGAATATAACCTTCTCTACCGCCAGTTCGATTTCGACCTGTCGGAACTCAGCCATCACGAGGATGTCGGGCTGCTTGCCTATTCGCCGCTCGCCGCCGGCCTGCTGTCGGGCAAATATCTCGACGGCAAGCGTCCCGAAGGCTCGCGCGCCACCTTCGGCAACCTGTTCGGACGGCTTGTTGCCAGCCAGGAACCGGCGACGCGCGGCTATGTCGAGCTTGCCCGGAGCCACGGGCTCGACCCGGCGGCCATGGCGCTCGCCTTTTGCCTGACGCGGCCCTTCCTCACCAGCCTGATCATCGGTGCCACCAGTATGGAGCAGTTGAAGACCGATCTCGGGGCCAGGCACCTGACCCTGTCGCGCGAGGTGCTAGATGGCATCGAGGCGCTGCACCGGCAATATCCGCTGCCGTTCTGAGATCTTGACGCGCAAAGATTTTTCTGGAGAAACGCTGGTATTTTTCAGCGCCTGCGCTTTTTCTTGCCCTGTTTTCCGCTATGGTCGGGAAAATTCACTCACGAAAGGTATTGAGTTATGGACGAGCCCGAAGGCTTTAGCGAATTGCCCGAGGTTGCCGCGCGGATGGACGACGCGCTTGAGGCACTGGACACGGACGAAGGCGGCATGCTGCTCAGCGAACTCAACGGCTACCTCTGCGGCATTATCCTGAGCCCGGAACCGATTGAGCCGTCTGAATGGCTGCCGGAAATCTGGGACGCCGACGAGGTCGAGGATCAGGGCCCGTTCGAAAGCGACGAAGACCGCAAGGAATTCGTCGCCACCGTCATGGCCTATTACAACAGCCTGGTGGCCGAACTCGACAATAACGAATTCGAGCCGATTTTCGACGTTGATGGCGAAGACAACTCGGTCATCTGGGAAATCTGGATCCTCGGCTTCACCCGGGCCTATGACCTGCGCCAGGAAAGCTGGATGAAGTTCATCGAAAGCGACGACGAGGAAACCAGCGAAGCGATGATGCAGCTTCTGGGCCTCGTCGCGGTTGCCGATCCCGACATCGAATCGGAAGAACCGGTGACCGAGGCGGATCTCGAGGAAATCCACGAAGCCGCCCCCGACCTCATCCCCTATGCCGTCACGGCCCTCTATCACGGCCGCAAATCGACGCATTGATTGCGGTTTTGCCGGTGATCCTGGCTTGGTCCAGCATCCGGAACTGCCCCCCCGCCCCGTGGCTTGCCCCCGGTGCGGGGGCATCAACCGGCCAAATGAATCCCCGTTTCCCGCTGTCCCTCCCCTTGCATCCCCGGCAAAATCGCGTATAAGCCGCCCTGTTCGCAACACCCGGTCTTCTGGCTGGTGGCTGAACGGAGGGCAGGTGTTTCTTTCGGGAAATGCCTCGGGAACCAAGGGTTCCAGCCTCCCGTGTCTCCGCTCTCGACCGTCTCGGAACGCTTTCTTGCCGGGATCCCAAGGGATCCCTGAGCAGCAGTCGTTGAGGCTTAGCCGCCGAACCCGGGTGACGATCAAACGCAAGAAAGGAAAAGCCTGTGGCTCTTTATGAACATATTTTCCTTGCTCGTCAGGACGTGTCCGGACAGCAGGTCGACGCCCTGATCGAACAGTACAAGGGTGTCATCGAAGCGCATGGCGGCAAGGTTGGCCGCATCGAGAACTGGGGTCTCAAGGGCCTCACCTATCGCATCAACAAGAACCGCAAGGCACACTATGCCCTGATGGACATCGACGCTCCGTCGGCTGCCGTTCAGGAAATGGAACGCCAGATGCGCATCAACGAAGACGTGCTTCGTTACATGACCATCGCTGTTGAAGCCCACGAAGAAGGCCCGTCTGCCATGATGCAGAAGCGCGACCGCGATGACCGTCCGCGCCGCGATGGCGACCGCCCGGAACGCACCTTCGACCGTGACCGTTCTGACCGACCGCGCCGCCCGCGCGAAGACCGCGCTTAAGGAGATCTGACCGATGGCTGAAGTATCCTCTTCCCCGGCACGCCGCCCGTTCCACCGTCGCCGCAAGACCTGCCCCTTCTCGGGCGCAAACGCACCGCGCATCGACTACAAGGACGTCCGTCTGCTGCAGCGCTACATTTCCGAGCGTGGCAAGATCGTCCCCTCGCGCATCACCGCCGTTTCGCAGAAGAAGCAGCGCGAACTCGCCCAGGCGATCAAGCGCGCCCGTTTCCTCGGCCTCCTGCCCTACGTTCTGTCGTAATCCGTTACGGCAGGCCGTGACTCTACGGCAGCGACCTGCATCTGCGTGCGGCGACCCGGTCGCCTCACGCCTCCCTTCCGCGATGGGCGCGGACCGGAACTCCAGAAAACCCATGTTGAGGCCCGCTGGTTTTCAGCCCCTCTAACTGCCCCGGGCAGGACAGCGACACCAGACATGACCCTTGAACCGAAATCCCTTGCAATCGGCGCTCTTGCCGGTGTGACGTCAGCACTTCTGGTGCTCGGCGCGCAAGCGGGCGGGTCGCTGTTTCTGTCCAGCCTGTCGACCCTGCCGATCCTGATCGCTGGCCTTGGCTATGGCAGCCGCCCTGCTTTGCTGGCGCTGGTGCTGGGCAGCGCCGTGATCGCGCTCTTCTATCCCGCCGCAGGCCTTGCCACCGCCACGCTCTCCTTCTTTCCCGCCTTCTGGATCAGCCACCTTGCCAATCTGGCACGGCCTGCGACCGAAATCGGTGGCCCGAAGGACATGCTCGCCTGGTATCCCCTCGCCGCGATCCTGCTTCAGATCTGCCTGCTGGCGGCGGGCGTCACCGTGGCGCTCGGCGTGCTTGCCCATTATGATGCCGAGCTGGTCGGCAAGATGGTGGACCAGGTGGCCGGGATGACCGCTGCGGACCCTGCGTCGCCCCAGATGCCGGCTGCCGACATCGACCAGTTGAAGCGCCTGATGCTGCACCTTTTGCCTGCAAGTGCCGGACTGTCGGCGGTCATCAGCCAGTTCTTTCTCTATTACATCGCCGCCCGCATCGTTGCCACCTCGAAGCGGCAGGTGCGGCCCCGTGAAAACATGCCGTCGTCGCTGCGGATGAACCGCAACGCGATCTTCGTCTTTCTCGGCAGCATCTTCCTGTCGTTTGCCGGCGGCCCGCCTGGCCTGATCGGCATGGCCTGCTGCGGGGCTTTTGGCGGCGGCTTTCTTCTGGCGGGCTTTGGCTCGCTGCATTTTCGCACCCGTGGCAAGGGCTATCGCCTGCCGCTGCTGGTGCTTGCCTACATGTCCTGCCTCTTCGTCTTTCCGGCCCTGATCATTTTGGTCCTCGGCCTTACCGACACAAGGCAGGCCATCGCGCTTACCTCCGCCCCCGGGGCGGACCAACCCGAAACACACACACTCTAGAACCAGACTGAAAGGAAAAGACAATGGACGTCATTCTGTTGGAACGGGTGGCCAAGCTTGGCCAGATGGGCGAAACCGTCAAGGTCAAGGACGGCTTTGCCCGCAATTACCTGCTGCCGCTCGGCAAGGCGCTGCGCGCCAATGCAGCCAACCGCGCCCGCTTTGAAAACGAACGCACCACGCTTGAAGCCCGCAACCTCGAGCGCAAGTCGGAAGCCCAGAAGGTTGCCGACGTTCTGAACGGCAAGAGCTTCGTCGTCGTGCGCGCCGCCGGCGAGACCGGCCAGCTCTACGGTTCGGTTGCCGCCCGCGACGTCGCCGACGTGCTGGCCGCCGAAGGCTACAACGTCGGCCGCAACCAGGTCGTTCTCAACACCCCGATCAAGTCGATCGGCCTGCACAAGGTTGAGCTCGCCCTTCATGCCGAAGTCGAAGTCGCCATCGAGCTGAACGTTGCCCGTTCGGCTGAAGAAGCCGCCCGCCAGTCGAAGGGTGAGACCCTCACCTCCGCCGACGCCATCTACGGCGTTGATGAAGACGCGCTGCGTCCGGAAGACTTCTTCGATCCGGAAGCCGATGGCCTCGGCGACGACGAATAAGCTTTGTCCGTTTCGGCTGAATGCCATCGCCCGGGGGAAACCCCGGGCGTTTTTCGTCCGAATCGGCTATGCATGCTGTCAACCGCCATTCGCCTTTTGCCCCGGCAAAGGGCTGGATCAGGCGGCAACAGACGCCGCACCCCTGTGGATTGGTGTGTGCAACGCGATTGGCCATTTCACCACGCCGCAGCATCGGTAGTGTGAGGCCAGCCCCATTCACGATGACGACAGGCCCTGACCCGATGAACGATGCCGTGCGCAAGATTTCCCCCGCCAACCCGGCGGAACCGCATTACCGGGAAGCCCCGAACAATATTGAGGCCGAACAGGCGTTGCTCGGTGCCATCCTCGTCAACAATGACGCCTATTACCGGGTCTCGGATTTCCTGAAGCCGATCCACCTGTTCGAGCCGCTGCACCGCAAGATCTTCGAGGTGGCGGGCGACATCATCCGCATGGGCCGCACCGCCAATCCGGTGACGATCAAGACCCACCTGCCTGCCGATGCCAAGGTCGGCGATCTCACGGTGGCGCAATATCTCGCCCGCCTTGCGGCGGAAGCGGTGTCGATCATCAATGCCGAGGACTATGGACGGGCGATCTACGATCTGGCGCTGCGCCGGGCGCTGATCACCATCGGCGAGGACATGGTCAACATCGCCTATGACGCGCCGCTCGACATGCCGCCGCAGACCCAGATCGAGGATACCGAGCGGCGGCTGTTCGACCTTGCCGAAAACGGCCGCTATGACGGCGGCTTCCAGGCCTTCAACGACGCGGTGGCGCTGGCCATCGACATGGCGGCTGCCGCCAAGGAGCGTGATGGCGGGCTGTCCGGCGTGTCGACCGGCATCGTCTCGCTGGATGGCAAGATGGGCGGCCTGCAGCGCTCCGACCTTATCATCCTTGCCGGACGCCCGGGCATGGGCAAGACCTCGCTTGCCACCAACATCGCCTACAACATCGCCGCCGCCTATGAGGGCGAGGTGCAGGCGGATGGCTCGATGAAGGCGAAGAACGGCGGCGTCGTCGGCTTCTACTCGCTGGAAATGTCCTCCGAACAGCTGGCGACCCGTATCATTTCCGAGCAGACGGAAGTCTCCTCGTCGAAAATCCGCCGTGGCGAACTGACGGATTCCGATTTCGAGAAGCTGGTCGCCTGCTCGATGATGATGCAGAAGGTGCCGCTCTATATCGACCAGACCGGTGGCATCTCGATTGCCCAGCTTGCCGCCCGCGCCCGCCGCCTGAAGCGCCAGCGCGGCCTCGACGTGCTTGTGGTCGACTACGTGCAGCTGATGACCGGCTCGAAGAAATCCGGCGAGAACCGGGTGCAGGAAATCACCGAAATCACCACCGGGCTGAAGGCACTCGGCAAGGAGCTGAACGTGCCGATCATCGCGCTTTCCCAGCTCTCCCGCCAGGTGGAAAGTCGCGACGACAAACGCCCGCAGCTCTCCGACCTGCGTGAATCCGGCTCCATCGAGCAGGACGCCGACGTGGTGCTCTTCGTGTTCCGCGAGGAATATTACGTCAAGAACCAGGAACCGCGCGATCCGAACGACCCGAAATATCCGGAATGGGAAGCGCTGTTCGACAAGGTCCGCGGCACCGCCGACGTCATCATCGCCAAGCAGCGCCATGGCCCCACCGGCACCGTCAAACTGCAGTTCACCGCCGAATTCACCCGCTTCTCCGACCTCGCGGAACAGACCTTCATTCCCTATGAGGAGACGTAAGGGCGTCGATAACGATCCTGTCCCTATTCCGTCGCATCGCTTCCCTGTTGCCCCGCCGAGGGAGTAATCTCCGGATGGAACGTGCGCGAAAAGCGCACACCCCCTTCACCCGAACGGACCACCCCCACTCCCCATGACCGATCCCCTTGAAGAAACAATCCCCTTCGACGCCTCCGCCCTGCGGTTGACCATCGATCTCGATGCCGTTGCCGGCAACTGGCGCAGTGTCGCTGAGGCCTCCGGGTCGGCGCGGACGGCGGCGGTGGTGAAGACGGATGCCTATGGGCTCGGCATCGAGGATTGCGGCGAGGCGCTGCATGAGGCGGGGGCGCGGGATTTCTTCGTGATGTCGGCGGAGGAAGGCGTGAGCCTGCGCGCCGTGGCACCCGAGGCGCGGATCTTCGTGCTGGCCGGGGTCTGGCCGGGCACCGAGGCGCTGTTCTTTGCCCATGATCTCGTCCCCGTCATCGCGTCCTGGGAGCAGTTGACCTTCTGGATGAGCGTGCTGGCCGACCATGGCCCCTACCCCTGCGCACTGCAGATCGATACCGGCTTCAACCGGCTCGGCTTCAGCCTCGCCGAAGCGCTGGAGCTTGCCGACGAGACCGCGATGCCGCAGGCCTTCTGCCCGGTGCTGGTGATGAGCCACCTGATGTGTGCCGACACGCCCGATGCGCCCGAAAACGCCATGCAGCTTTCCGCCTTCCGGGAAGTCGCGGCGGCCTTCGAGGGGGTGGAGGCGAGCCTTGTCGCCTCTGCCGGCCTGTCGCTCGGGGCCGACTACCGCTTCGACCTCACCCGTCCCGGCATCGCGCTTTACGGCTGCACCGGCGGCGCTTCGGCCCCCGCCCCCCTGAGCCCGGTCTTCAAGGCCGAGGCGCGGGTTCTCCAGATCCGCGAGGCCAAGGCCGGATCGGTGGTTTCCTACGGGGCGAGCCAGCGCCTCACCCGGGATAGCCGGATCGCGGTGGTCTCGGTCGGCTATGCGGACGGCTATCCGCGCGGCCTGTCGGGTGCAGGCGTGGTGCAGCGCCATGACGGCAATGAACCGGGCATGGCCTGGTTCGATGGCCATCTGGTCCCCGTCGTCGGGCGGGTGACGATGGATATCACCATGTTCGATGTCACCGACTTGCCCGCCCGCTCGATGCGCAGCGGCGATTATCTCGAACTGTTCGGGCCGAACCTGCCCATCGGAAGGGTCGCGGCCGCCGCAGGCACCATCGAATATGATTTGCTGACCGGGCTTGGCCTGCGCTACCAGCGTCGCTATCTACCGGTTCTGTCCTGACCGGCGGCCGCGCCTGACCGGCCTGTCCGCCGTCCCGCCCACAAGGAATGCCATGGCCAAGGTCCGCACCCAATTCATCTGCCAGAACTGCGGCACCGTCCACAATCGCTGGGCGGGCAAATGCGAGGGCTGTGGCGAGTGGAACACCATCGTCGAGGAAGATCCGATGGGCGGCATCGGGTCCGGTCCCGGCAAGGTGCCGAAGAAGGGCCGCGCGGTGGCGCTGACCGCCCTTTCCGGCGAAATCGAGGAAGCCCCCCGCATCCACACCGGCATTTCCGAGCTTGACCGGGCAACCGGCGGCGGTTTCGTGCGGGGATCGGCTGTGCTGATCGGCGGCGATCCCGGCATCGGCAAGTCGACGCTGCTGATGCAGGCCGCAGCCGCGCTGTCGCGGCGCGGCCACCGGATCATCTATGTCTCGGGCGAAGAGGCGGTGGCGCAGGTGCGGCTGCGCGCCCAGCGACTCGATGCCGCCAGCACCGACGTGCTGCTCGCCGCCGAGACCAATGTCGAGGACATTCTTGCCACCATCGGCGAGGGCAAGCGCCCCGATCTCGTCATCATCGATTCGATCCAGACGCTGTGGAGCGACACCGCCGACAGCGCGCCGGGCACCGTCACCCAGGTGCGCACCGGCGTGCAGGCAATGATCCGCTTTGCCAAGCAGACCGGGGCAGCCATGGTGCTGGTCGGCCATGTTACCAAGGACGGCCAGATCGCCGGGCCGCGGGTCGTCGAGCACATGGTCGATGCCGTCCTCTATTTCGAGGGCGATCGCGGCCATCACTACCGCATCCTGCGCACCGTCAAGAACCGCTTCGGCCCGACCGACGAGATCGGCGTGTTCGAAATGTCGGACAAGGGCCTGCGCGAGGTCTCCAACCCTTCCGAACTGTTTCTCGGCGAGCGCAATGCCAAGGCACCGGGGGCCGCCGTCTTTGCCGGGATGGAAGGCACGCGCCCCGTACTGGTCGAGGTGCAGGCGCTGGTGGCACCGACCTCGCTCGGCACGCCGCGCCGCGCCGTGGTCGGCTGGGATTCGGCGCGCCTGTCGATGATCCTTGCCGTGCTCGAGGCCCATTGCGGCGTGCGGCTCGGCAGCCACGACGTCTATCTGAATGTCGCGGGTGGCTACCGGATCACCGAACCTGCCGCCGACATGGCTGTAGCTTCGGCACTGGTTTCCTCGCTTGCCGGTCTTGCCCTTCCCGCCGATTGCGTCTATTTCGGCGAGGTCAGCCTGTCCGGGGCCATCCGGCCGGTTGCGCACACTGCCCAGCGCCTTAAAGAGGCCGAGAAACTGGGGTTTTCTGCGGCTCTCCTGCCCGCAGCCTCCGCCGAGGTGCCGAAAGGTTCGGGCGGCCGCTGGAGCGAGATCGAGAGCCTGCCGGATCTGGTGGCGCGCATTGCCGGTTCAAAGGGTGCGCTGAAGCAGGCGGGAGACGACTGACGGTCCCGCCGCAAAGCGGGGCAATTTCCGGGAAAGGACGCCACCACCCTTGTTCGGGAGTTGCGTCAGGACAAGAATTGAGCGCTCTTGTTGCCATGAGCGCAGCAACAACGCCTCGAAACGGCGGCTTTGGAGACGATTCGAATGCCCATTACCATCTTCGACGGTATTGTTATCGGCGTGACCCTGTTTTCCGCCGTGCTGGCCATGGTGCGCGGCTTCTCGCGCGAAGTGCTCTCGATTGCGAGCTGGGGTGGCGCTGCCGCCTCGGCCTATTACTTCTATCCCTATCTGCAGCCCTATGCGATGAAATATACCGACGACACCAAGATCGCGGTGGTCGGATCGGCGGCGCTGATCTTCCTGGTGGCGCTGATCGTCATTTCCTTCATCACCATGCGGATTGCCGATTTCATCATCGACAGCCGGGTCGGCGCGCTCGACCGGACGCTGGGTTTCCTGTTCGGTGCCGCCCGCGGCATCCTGCTGCTGGTGGTCGCCGTTGCCTTCCTGAACTGGCTGGTTGACGCAAGGCAGCGTCCGGCATGGATCAACACTTCGAAGGCCAAGCCGATGCTGGATTCGCTGGTGGTCAAGCTGGAAGCTGCCCTTCCCGCCGATATCGACGAGCAGATCAAGAAGCGCATGGGTGGCGCGGAAGTGCCGGCCGCGCCTGAAGGCGGTGCCGCACCGCAGGAAGAAGCACCCGCGCCTGCCGGCACGACAACGACCAATTGACCCCGGCCGCGCCACAAGGCGCAGCGCGTTCGGTTCAATTTGAGCGCCAGCCGTCGTTCCTGAGGCGTCGTCGGTGTGTTAGACAACTATATCTGCCGGAATGATGCCATGACGAGGACAGGAAAAGCGTCGGCACCCCCTCCCGGGGAGTTCCTGCGGGGTATCCGGTCTTTTCCGTTTTCGACCCTTTCGAAAGGCCAAACCTGATGAACACTGCCATCCACGATGCCAAGATCGACCGCCCGCAAGCGTCTTTCCGGGATGAAATGGAGGCTGATACGCTGCATGAGGAATGCGGCGTCTTTGCAATTCTCGGTCATCCCGATGCCGCAGCCCTGACGGCGCTTGGCCTGCACGCCTTGCAGCATCGCGGCCAGGAGGCGGCGGGCATCGTCTCCTTCGACGGCACGCAGTTCCGCTCCGAACGGCAGATGGGCCTTGTCGGCGACCACTATACCAATCCGGTGACGCTTGCCCGGCTGCCCGGCCACATGGCCATCGGCCATGTCCGCTATTCCACCACAGGCGAAACCGTACTGCGCAATGTCCAGCCGCTGTTTGCCGAACTTGAGGTCGGCGGCATCGCCATTGCCCATAACGGCAATTTCACCAATGGCCTGACCATGCGCCGCCAGCTGATCGCCGATGGCGCGATCTGCCAGTCGACATCCGATACGGAAGTGGTGCTGCACCTGATTGCCCGTTCCAAGCAGGCCTCCTCCTCCGACCGCTTCATCGATGCGATCCGCCAGATGGAAGGCGGCTATTCGATGCTGGCGATGACCCGCACCAAGCTGATCGCCGCCCGCGACCCGATCGGCATCCGCCCGCTGGTGATGGGCGAACTCGACGGCAAGCCGATCTTCTGCTCGGAAACCTGCGCGCTCGACATCATCGGTGCGAAATATATCCGCGACGTCGAGAATGGCGAAGTGATCATCTGCGAGATCCAGCCGGACGGCAGCATCACCACCGATGTGCGCAAGCCGGTCAATCCGCGCCCCGAACGGCTCTGCCTGTTCGAATATGTCTATTTCGCCCGGCCGGATTCCGTGGTTGGCGGCCGCTCGGTCTATGTGGCGCGCAAGAACATGGGCATCAACCTTGCCGCAGAAGCCCCCGTCGAGGCGGATGTGGTGGTGCCGGTGCCGGATGGCGGCACACCTGCGGCGCTCGGCTTTGCCCAGGCCAGCGGCATTCCCTTCGAATATGGCATCATCCGCAACCATTATGTCGGACGGACCTTCATCGAGCCGACCCAGCAGATCCGCGCCTTCGGCGTCAAGCTGAAGCACTCCGCCAACCGGGCGATGATCCGGGACAAGCGCGTCGTGCTGGTCGACGATTCCATCGTGCGCGGCACGACCTCGATGAAGATCGTCCAGATGATCCGCGATGCCGGCGCCCGCGAAGTGCATATGCGGATTGCCAGCCCGATGATCTTCTATCCCGACTTCTACGGCATCGACACGCCCGACCGGGACAAGCTGCTTGCCAACCAGTGCGCCGATCTGGCAGCGATGTGCAAATATATCGGCACGGATTCCCTGGCCTTCCTGAGCATCGACGGGCTTTACCAGGCCGTCGGCGGCGTGAAGCGCGACAATGCCAATCCACAATTCACCGACCACTACTTCACCGGCGACTACCCGACCCGCCTTCTCGATCTCTCCGGTCCGAAGAACAGCACCATCTCGGTTCTGGCGTCGAACGGCTAAGGATACCTGCTCATGAGCCTTGATCTGGCGAACCGAATTGCCGTCGTCACCGGTGCCTCGCGCGGCATCGGCTATTTCACCGCGCTGGAACTTGCAAAGGCCGGGGCGCATGTCATCGCCTGCGCGCGCACCGTCGGCGGGCTTGAGGAACTGGACGATGCGATCAAGGCCGCAGGCGGCTCGGCAACGCTGGTGCCCTTCGATCTTGCGGACATGAATGCCATCGACCAGCTGGGGGCGGCAATCAACGACCGCTGGGGCCGGCTCGACATCATGGTCGCCAATGCCGGCGTGCTCGGCACCATCTCGCCGATTGGCCATGTCGAGGCGAAAACCTTCGAAAAGCTGATGACGGTCAACGTCACCGCCACCTGGCGGCTGATCCGCTCGCTGGAGCCGCTGCTGGTCAAATCCGACCAGGGCCGCGCCATCCTGATCTCGTCTGGTGCCGCCCATAGCTGCAAGCCGTTCTGGGGCCCCTATGCCGCCTCCAAGGCGGCCGTCGAGGCGATGGGCCGTTCGTGGGCGGGTGAAATCCAGCGCACCCCCTTGCGCGTGGTGATGGTCGATCCCGGTGCCACCCGTACCGCCATGCGCGCCCAGGCCGCCCCCGGCGAAGACCCCGCCAGCCTCCCGCACCCCTCCGAAGTCGCCGCCAGGATTGCCGCCCTTGCCGGTCCCGGCCTCACCGAAACCGGCAAGCTTTACGTGGTGCGCGACGAACGGCTGAAAGACTACCGGCTGCCGGACTGATTTTTGCAGGCGCGGGCCCCGTCCCCTTGACGCCTGCGGCTGCCCGCGCAATAAAGCTCTCCATGAACACGGCCCTTTGCATCTGCTGCATTATTATCCGCTAGCCCCAAGCTGGCCCGGCCGTTTTCGTCTCCTGAAAAGTCCAAGATGACAAACGACCCGGCCCGCCGGGTATCGACGTCATGCGCTTGCTTCTGGAGAAGACGGGAATGAAACTGAGACTGTACAATACCCTGACGCGGACCAAGGCCGATTTCGAGCCCATCGACCCCTTGAATGTGCGCCTCTATGTGTGCGGCCCGACCGTCTATGATTTTGCCCATATCGGCAATGCGCGGCCGGCCATCGTCTTCGACGTGCTGTTCCGGCTGCTCCGCCATGTCTATGGCGAGAGCCATGTCACCTATGCCCGCAACATCACCGATGTCGATGACAAGATCAACGCCCGGGCGCTGCGCGACTATCCCGGCCTGCCGCTCAACGAGGCGATCCGGCTGGTGACGGAAAAGACCGAGCGCCAGTACCAGGCCGATACCACCGCGCTCGGCTGCCTCGCGCCCACGGTGCAGCCGCGTGCCACCGACAATATCGCCGAAATGATCGCCATCATCGAAAAGCTGATCGCCCGGGACCATGCCTATGTGGCCTCGGGCGAGGTGCTGTTCGATACCCGCTCGATGGCCGATTACGGCCAGCTGTCGCGCCGCAATCTCGACGAACAGCAGGCGGGCGCCCGCATCGCGGTCGAGGCGCACAAGAAGAACCCCGGCGATTTCGTGCTGTGGAAACTGTCGGACGCCAGCGAACCCGGCTGGGAAAGCCCCTGGGGCCGGGGCCGGCCCGGCTGGCATATCGAATGCTCGGCGATGAGCGAGCGCTATCTCGGCCAGACCTTCGACATCCACGGTGGCGGGCTCGACCTGATCTTCCCGCACCATGAAAACGAAATCGCCCAGTCGCGCTGCGCCCATGGCACGCAGGTGATGGCCTCCGTCTGGATGCACAACGGCTTCCTGCAGATCGAGGGCCGGAAGATGTCGAAGTCGGAGGGCAACTTCTTCACCATCCATGAATTGCTGGAAACGCAGAAATTCGCCGGCCGCACCTGGCCCGGCGAGGTGCTGCGGCTTGCCATGCTGATGACCCATTACCGCGAACCGATCGACTTTACCGCCAAGCGGCTGGAAGAGGCCGAGCGGCTGATCGCCCGCTGGCCGGTGGGTGACGCCGGCGATGCAGCACCCGATCCGCGGGTGCTCGAGGCACTTGCCGACGACCTCAACACGGTCGCGGCCGTCCAGGCGCTGCACGCCCTTGCCTCCGAAGCCGGGACCTCGCCCGAAGCCCTCGCCCGCTTCTCCGCCAGTGCTGCGCTGCTCGGCGTGGAACCGAAAAGGCGGGACATCAGCACCGACCTCTCCAGCGCCATCGACGCACTGGTCGCCATGCGGCTCGAAATGCTGAAAGCGAAAAACTTCCCCGAAGCCGACAAGATCCGCAATGATTTGCTGGAAAAAGGCATCCAGCTGAAGGATGGCAAGGACGCAGCGGGCGAGCGGGTGACGACCTGGGAGGTGAAGCGATAGCGATGGGCATTCGCGGTTTCACCCCCCTCTGTCACTTCGTGACATCTCCCCCACAAGGGGGGAGGGCCGTCAACGAATGAACGTCGTCATCTTTCCCGCGTCGGATAAGGATGCAGGGGATTCCAATAGAAAACCACTCTCCCCCCTTGTGGGGGAGATGTCACGAAGTGACAGAGGGGGGTAAACCCGTGCCGCATGCAATTATCCCGAAAAAGACGCGGGAAAACGCCCGCAAGATGCGCAAGGAGCCGACGGAAGCGGAGCGGCGGTTCTGGAATGCTGTCCGCGCGCATCGGCTTGAGGGCATGGGGTTTCGCAGGCAGTTGCCGATTGCCGGATATATCGTGGATTACGCCTGTGCTTCGCACATGATCATTGTCGAACTTGACGGCTCCCAGCATGCGGACAACCAGGATTATGATGCCATCAGATCCGCCCGGCTGGAGGCCTATGGCTGGACCATCCTGCGCTTCTGGAACGACGATATCCTCCATGATCTCGACAATGCATGCCGACATATCCTCAAGACAGCGGGAGTGATGACGCCATGACAGGACAGTTTTCGGGCGGGTGCCAGTGTGGGGCGGTGCGGTTTCGGGTGGAGGGAGAGCCCGGGCGGGCGTCGGTCTGTCATTGCCGGATGTGCCAGAAGGCCTTTGGCAATTTTGGCGCGGCGCTGGTGAGCGTTCCGCAGGCGCGGGTGACGTGGACGCGCGGCACGCCCGGCGAGTTCCGCTCCTCGGCCATCGTCGCACGCGGCTTTTGCCGGGATTGCGGCACGCCGCTATTCATGCGCGAGGATGGGGACCCGACCTATGAGCTGGCGATGGGGGCCTTCGACCAGCCGAATGCGCTGCCGCATCTGGAACATCAGACCGGTGTCGAAAGCCGTGTCGACTGGATCCTCGGCCTCGACCAGCTCGAAACCCAGGAGACCACCGACGACCGCACCCCGGAAGACATGCTGCGGCTGAAGAGCCTGCAGCATCCTGACCATGATACCACGCGCTGGCCGCCGGAGGGCGATCGATGAGCGACGGGCGTCCGGACCCCGGCATGCCGAAATGGCTGCTCTATGGCCTGATCGCCAAGGGGGCGCTGATCGTCGCCGTCATTGGCGGCATCCTGCTTTATGTCAATCTGAAATAGGAACCAAAGTGATGAGCGAAGCGCTGCGTGGTCTCTACCCCATTACCGAACCCTATGCCTGCGGCCATCTCGATGTCGGGGACGGCCACGTGATTTACTGGGAGCGGGTCGGCACGCCCGGCGCCAAGCCCGCCGTCTTCCTGCATGGCGGTCCCGGCGGCGGCATCAATCCCGGCCATCGCGGCTTCTTCGATCCGAAGACCTATGACGTGCTGCTGTTCGACCAGCGCGGCTGCGGCCGGTCGACCCCGCATGCGCATCTGGAAGCCAACACCACCTGGCATCTGGTGGCCGATATCGAGCGGCTGCGGGAGATGGCCGGCTTCGAGAAATGGCAGGTCTTCGGCGGCTCCTGGGGCTCGACGCTGGCGCTGGCCTATGCCGAGACCCATCCGGACCGGGTGAGCGAGCTGCTGCTGCGCGGCGTCTATACGCTGACGAAGGCGGAGCTGGACTGGTATTACCAGTTCGGCGTCTCCGAAATGTTCCCCGACAAGTGGGAGCGCTTCATCGCGCCCATCCCGCCGGACGAGCGCCACGAGATGATGCTGGCCTATAACCGCCGCCTCACCGGACCGGACCGCGCCCTGCAGATCGCCTGCGCCAGGGCCTGGAGCCTCTGGGAAGGCGAGACCATCACGCTGCTGCCCAATCCCGGCAATTCCGCCTCCTTTGGCGAAGACGATTTCGCGCTCGCCTTCGCGCGGATCGAAAACCACTTCTTCGTCAATGCCGGCTGGATGGAGGAAGGCCAGCTGATCCGCAATGCCGGAAGGCTGAAGGACATTCCGGGCGTCATCGTGCAGGGCCGCTATGACATGCCCTGCCCGGTCAAATATGCCTGGATGCTGCACAAGGCCTGGCCGAAGGCCTCGTTCCAACTGGTCGAAGGGGCCGGGCATTCCGCCATGGAGCCCGGCATTATCGACCAGCTGGTGCGCGCCACCGAACGCTTCGCCCGATAAATCCGGATAAGTCCCATTCCCTCAGGCCGCCACGGACCGCTGACATGACACGCGAGAAAATCCACCTCTTCGACACCACCCTCAGGGATGGCCAGCAGACGCCGGGCGTCGATTTTTCCGTCGAGGACAAGATCGCGATTGCCGCCTTGCTCGACGATTTCGGCATGGACTATATCGAAGGTGGCTATCCCGGTGCCAATCCGACGGACACCGCCTTCTTCGAGCAGAAGCGGACGCGCTCAGCCTGTTTCGTCGCCTTCGGCATGACCAAGCGGGCCGGGATTTCCGCCTCCAACGATCCCGGTCTCGCGACCCTGCTGCAGGCGCGGGCCGATGCGATCTGCTTCGTGGCGAAAAGCTGGGATTACCATGTGCATGTGGCGCTCGGCTGCACGCTGGAAGAAAACCTTGCGTCGATCCGCGACAGCCTCGCGGCGGCGCGGGCGGCTGGCAGGCAGGCGCTGGTCGATTGCGAGCATTTCTTCGATGGCTTCAAGGCCAATCCCGACTATGCGCTCGATTGCGCCCGCGCCGCTTACGAGGCCGGGGCCCGCTGGATCGTGCTCTGCGATACCAATGGCGGCACCCAGCCGCATGAAATCCACGGGATCGTCGCGGCGGTGATCGGCGCGGGCGTGCCGGGAGATCACCTCGGCATCCATGCCCATAACGATACCGGCCAGGCGGTCGCCAATTCGCTGGCGGCGGTCGAGGCGGGCGTGCGGCAGATCCAGGGCACGCTGAACGGCATCGGCGAGCGCTGCGGCAATGCCAATCTCGTCACCATCATCCCGACACTGGCGCTGAAGGAGACCTATGCCAGCCGCTTCGAGATCGGCATCGATGCCGAACGGCTGGCGGGCATTACCCACCTCTCCCATTCCTTCGATGAACTGCTCAACCGCTCGCCCGACCACCAGCTGCCCTATGTCGGTGCCTCCGCCTTTGCCACCAAGGCCGGCATCCATGCCTCGGCGCTGCTGAAGGACCCCCGGACCTATGAGCATGTGGAGCCGCATCTGGTCGGCAATGACCGCAAGGTGATGGTGTCGGACCAGGGCGGCAAGTCCAACTTCCTCAATGCCCTGAAGCGGCGCGGCATCGTGGTCGGCAAGGATGATCCGAAGCTCGACCAGCTGATCTCGGTGGTCAAGGAGCGCGAGGCGACCGGCTATGCCTATGAGGGCGCGGATGCGAGCTTCGAGCTTCTCGCCCGCGGCATTCTCGGTTCGGTGCCGGAATTCTTCGCGCTCGACAGTTTCCGCGTCATGGTCGAGCGGCGCTTCGACAGCCATGGCCGGGTGAAGACGGTATCGGAAGCGGTGGTGAAGCTCGTGGTCGACGGCAAGACGGTGCTGTCGGTTGCCGAAGGGGCAGGCCCGGTCAACGCGCTCGACCGGGCGCTGCGCAAGGATCTCGGCTCCTACCAGGCTGAAATCGCCGATCTCGAACTGGTGGATTACAAGGTCCGCATCCTCAATGGCGGCACCGAGGCGATCACCCGGGTGCTGATCGAATCCACCGACGGCACAGCGGCCCGCTGGTGGACCGTCGGCGTCTCCGACAACATCATCGACGCCTCCTTTCAGGCGCTGATGGATTCGATTATCTACAAGCTGATGAAGAACCGCGATCTGGCCGGCCGGGTGGCGGCGGAATGAGGGGACCTGCCATCCACCGTATTCACCTATCCTTCAGCGAAATGAATTGGCGCATTCACCGGCTTTCCGATAGGCGTTTGCTTTGCTCCACAACAAAGAGATTTTCCGATGACGGATGAGACGGTCGCGATTGCGCCGAAGAACGAAGACAGCATGCGCGGTTTTGCCTTTGCGCTGGGGGCCTATCTGCTGTGGGGCTTCCTGCCCTTCTACATGAAGGCGCTGGCGCATATTTCGCCTGCCGAAGTGATCGCCCACCGCATCCTGTGGTCGCTGCCCGTCGCCGGTGCGGTGCTCTACGTCCAAAACCGGACGGCGGACCTGAAGGCGGCTCTCGGTTCGCGCCGCACCCTGCTGCTCGCCTGCATGACCGCAACGCTGATCACCGTCAACTGGGGCCTCTATGTCTGGGCAATCGGTGCGGGCCGGGCGCTGGATACGGCACTTGGCTATTACATCAATCCGCTGTTCAGCGTGCTGCTGGGGGCGCTGCTGCTCAAGGAAAAGCTGCATCTGGCGCAGAAGGTCGCGATTGCGCTGGCCTTCGCCGCCGTCGCGGTGCTCACCATCGAGGCGGGCGGGCTGCCCTGGGTGTCGCTGGGGCTGACCGTTTCCTGGGGCTTCTACGCGCTGTTTCGCAAGACCCTGCCGGTCGGGCCGAACCAGGGATTCTTTCTGGAGGTGATGATCCTGGCGCTGCCCGCGCTCGGCTATGTCATCTATCTCCAGTCAACCGGCCAGGGCCATTTCCTCACCGGCCCCTCGCCCGTCGCCGATACGTCGATGCTGGCCGGCTGCGGCCTTGTCACCGCCGTGCCGCTGATGCTTTACGCCAATGGCGCCAAGCTGCTGAAGCTGTCGACCATCGGGATCATGCAATATATCGCCCCGACGATGATCTTCCTCTCCGCCGTGTTCATCTTCGGCGAACCCTTCGGCAAGGCGCAGATGATCGCCTTCCCGCTGATCTGGCTGGCGCTGATCGTCTATACCAGCGCGCTGGTGCAGCAGGCCCGCGCCCGCAACCGCTGAAACCAGCGGTTGCAACCGCTGAACCCAACGGTTGTAACCGGCAATCCAGGTCTACATCTTCGAAATGATGGTGGCGTCTCCTTCGGGGACGCCATTTTCGCGTGCGGCCTTCAGGATCGACGGCACGATGGCGGCAGCATTGTCGATGACCAGCGGCTGGACCAGATGGGCGGTGTGGATGAAGCCCTCGCCTGCCATGTGGGAAATCAGCGCTGTCAGCGGGTCCCAGAAGCGGTTGATATTGGCAAGCACCATCGGCTTGCGATGACGGCCAAGCTGCGCCCAGGTCATGATCTCGACGATCTCTTCCAGCGTGCCGATGCCGCCGGGCAGCGTCACGAAGGCGTCGGCCCGCTCGAACATCAGGTGTTTTCGCGCATGCATGTCGGGCGTGACGACGACATCGTCGATGAAGCCATTGTCGCGGCGGTTGTTTTCCCGGCCGAGCAGGAATTCCGGAATGATGCCGGTGACCCCGCCGCCATGCGCCTTCACCGCCCGGCCGACCGCCCCCATGATGCCCGTCGTGCCGCCGCCATAGACCAGCCGCAGGCCATGGTCGGCAATCGACTGGCCGAGAATTTCGGCGGCCTCGAGATAGGCTGCATCCTGTCCCGGCTGGGAACCGCAATAGACGCAGATGGATCGAATCGTCTCTGATGGTTTTGTCATGCAATCACCGGAAACGGCAAAGCGGCAACGCGTCAAGCAAAATGCGGCATATTTGTGCGCATGCCTCCGTTAGAAACCGTGAAGGTGCTTGTAGTATCTCACGGGAATCGGTAGCAATTTTGCAGATGCCGGTCGGTGACGACCCGGCAGGGGGATTTTCAGACGATCAATTTTGCGATGTGTCCTGTCTGCCCCTGCAGGCGGGACGCCCGGAGGGACCTGCATGAACCAGACTCAAAAAGGCGTGCTGATCGCCATCGTCGTCGCGCTCCTCGGTGGCGGTGCCTATCTCCTGCTTAAGCAGAAGCAGGAGGCCGCCCCGGCTGCCGCCAGCACCGCAGCCAGCACGACAGCGCCGGAAAACGGCATGACCGATCTCGGTGCCGCCCTCGACAAGACCAGCCGGTTGATTGCCGATGCAGGCGCGGCGACCGTGGCGATGAAGGATCTGTTCAAGGACGGCAAGATGCCTGACAGCGTCACGCTGGCATCGGCCCAGGCCAGGGTGGAAACCGCGCTGAAAGCCGTGACCGCGATGGATGTCCCCGCCAATGCCGCGGGCGCTGCCGCCGACATGCTGAAGAAGGCACATGGCAATGCCATGGCGGCCCTGACCATTCTGAAGACCCTGCCCGCCGACCGGGAAGGCATTCTCGCCACGCTCGCACATGTCGAGGCCGCGCTTGCCGGCAAGACGGCGGCCCCAGCCCCAACTCCCGTGACCCCTGCCGCCCCCGCAACTCCTGCCGTGCCTGCGGCACCCTCCGCCTCCACCACTGAACCACCTGCGGCCACGCCTGCCGCGACCCCTGCGGCAACTGCGGATGTCTTCCGCAAGGTCCCCGCCTTCGACCTGCTGCGGGTCGAGCCGGATGGCTCGACCGTCATTGCCGGTCACGCGAGCGAAGGCGACAGGATCGATGTGCTGGATGGCGACAAGGTCGTGTCTACGACCACAGCCAGCACCGGCGGCGATTTCGCCGCGATCTTCGAAACACCGCTTGCCCCCGGCGATCACCAGTTGACGCTGCGTGCCACCGGCAAGGATGGCAAGCAGGTGCTGTCGGAAGAAGTCGCCACGGTCTCGGTTCCGAAAGACAAGAACGGCGATCTGCTGGCCATGGTGTCGAAGCCCGGCGAGGCGAGCCGCGTGATCACCGCCCCCGGCACCAAAGCGGCTGCGACCACGGCGGAAGCCACAACGGCACCGGCCGCATCATCCACCACCACGACAGCACCGGCCGCAGAACCGGCAGCGCCAACCGTCAAGGCTGCCTTGCAGATTTCCGCCGTCGAGCTTGAGGGCGACAAGGTGTATATCGCCGGAACCGCCGATCCGAAGGCCCGGGTCATGGCCTATGCCGACGACAAGCCGATCGGCGAGACCGCAACCGGCGATGACGGCCATTTCGTCGTCGACGGCACCATGCCGCTCACCATCGGCAAGCACAGGATCCGCGTCGACCAGCTTGCCGGCGACGGCAAGGTGGCATTCCGGGCCGAAGTGCCCTTCGACCGGCCCGAGGGCGAACAGGTGGCCGCCGTCGCCACGCCCGGCTCCGGCACCACCGCCGGTCAGGCCGACACCATGCAGCCGCTCGGTGACGGCACCTTCGACCGCCGCCGCGAAGAGGCGGTCAAGGCCTTCTCCCTGCTGCAAAAGCTGTTTGAGGGCGGCAAGACCCCGTCGGCGGAAGAATTGGCCGCCGCCCGCTCGGCAACCGTGATCGCGCTGCAGTCGCTGGCCGATTTCGCCCTGCCCGCCGACGCCGACAAGGCCTCCGCAGATATGGTGGCAAAGACCCGTGACAGTGCGATGAAGGCGCTGGCGCTGCTGAAAACCCTGCCTGCCGATGCCAGCGGTGCAGCCCCCGTCATCGCGCAGATTGCCGAACTCATCCACCAGACCGTCGCCCCCGCAGGCAGCGGCAGCACGGATGGCACGGCGGCCCCCGCAGCAGCCCCCGCCGCAGCTCCGGCATCTTCGGCGGGTGAGCCGGCAAAGGTCGCGCAGGCCCCGCTCACGGGCAGCAACAGCACCGTCATCATCCGCAAGGGCGATACGCTCTGGCAGATCTCGCGCCGTGTCTATGGCCGTGGCGTGCGCTACACGACCATCTATCTCGCCAACAAGCAGCAGATCAGCAATCCGGATCGCATCCTGCCCGGCCAGGTGTTCGGCGTGCCGGACAAGGCACTGCCGAATGCGGAAGAGCTGCACCGCCAGCGGCTGAAGGGCGAGAAGATCAAATAACCACCGCCCCCGCGACGGCAGGTCGGAAAACCGCCCGCCGCCCATTGTAATGCTTGCCCGCAAGGCATATTTGCCAGAAGCGGTGGCGCACGTACCCTGAAGTACAGGCGCCACCGCTTTATTCATTTCAAGACCCCCTTGTCCCTGTTGGTCCGCGCGACTGATCCGCTGCCGGCCGGGGGCAACCGGCGAGCGCGGAGAGCGGCATGGCGGACAAGAAGAAAATCGTCTCGGCAGATGCGAAGAACCCCTTCGACACGCTGAAGAATCTCTGGCCCTACATGTGGCCTGCGGGCCGGACCGACCTGAAGATGCGGGTGCTCTGGGCAACCCTCTATCTGGTGCTGGCCAAATTCGTGCTGATGGCGGTTCCCTATTTCTTCAAATGGTCGACCGATGCGCTGAACGGCAAATATGATGCGGTGAAGCTGCTGCCGGTCTTTCTGGTCGGGGCCGTGGCGCTGATCCTTGCCTATAACCTGACGCGGATGATCCAGCTCGGCCTCAACCAGCTGCGCGATGCGCTGTTTGCCAGCGTCGGGCAATATGCCGTGCGGCAGCTTGCCTATCGCACCTTCGTCCACATGCACCGCCTGTCGCTACGCTTTCATCTCGAGCGCAAGACCGGCGGCCTGTCGCGGATCATCGAGCGCGGCACCAAGGGCATCGAGACCATCGTCCGCTTCACCATCCTCAACACCCTGCCGACGCTGCTGGAATTCGTGCTGACGGCGATCATCTTCTGGTGGGGCTATGGCTTTTCCTATCTCGCCGTCACCGCGCTGACCGTCTGGGCCTATATCTGGTTCACGGTGAAGGCCAGCGACTGGCGCATCAACATTCGCCGGACGATGAATGACAGCGACACCGAGGCCAATACCAAGGCCATCGATTCGCTGCTGAACTTCGAGACCGTCAAGTATTTCGGCAACGAGGACATGGAAGCCTCGCGCTTCGACCAGTCGATGGCGCGCTACGAGAAATCGGCAACCGATGTCTGGACCTCGCTCGGCTGGCTGAACTTCGGCCAGGGCGTGATCTTCGGCATCGGTACCACGGTGATGCTGGTGATGTCCGGCCTTGCCGTGCAGAACCATACCCAGACGATCGGCGATTTCGTCTTCATCAATGCCATGCTGTTGCAGCTTGCCACCCCCCTCAATTTCATCGGCTTCGTCTACCGCGAAATCCGCCAGGGCCTGACCGATATCGAGCAGATGTTCGACCTGCTGGAGGTCGAGGCCGAGGTGGTGGATGCGCCGGATGCGCAGCCGCTGTCGATTGCTGCCGGTGGCATCGCCTTCAGGGACGTGCATTTTGCCTATGATCCCGACCGGCCGATCCTGAAGGGGATTTCCTTCGAGGTGCCTGCGGGCAAGACGGTGGCGGTGGTCGGTCCGTCGGGCGCGGGCAAATCCACGCTTTCGCGCCTGCTCTACCGCTTCTACGACATCCAGTCCGGTGCAATCACCATCGATGGCCAGGACCTGCGCGATGTCACCCAGAAGAGCCTGCGTGCCGCCATCGGCATGGTGCCGCAGGATACGGTGCTGTTCAACGATACCATCGCCTACAATATCCGCTATGGCCGACCCGGCTCCAGCGACGCGGAGATCATGGCTGCCGCCGACATCGCCCAGATCGGCGATTTCATCAAGCGCCTGCCGGACGGGCCGAAGACCAAGGTCGGCGAACGCGGGCTGAAGCTGTCGGGCGGCGAGAAGCAGCGCGTGGCGATTGCCCGCACCATCCTCAAGGCGCCGCCGATCCTGATCCTCGACGAGGCGACCTCGGCGCTCGACACCACCACCGAGCGGGAAATCCAGTCGGCACTGGACGTGGTGTCGAAGAACCGCACCACGCTTGTCATCGCCCACCGTCTTTCGACTGTCATCAATGCCGACGAGATTATCGTGCTGAAGGACGGCATGATCGCCGAGCGCGGCACCCACGAGAAGCTGCTCCGGACCGAAGGCCTCTATGCCTCGATGTGGAACCGCCAGCGCGAGGCGACCCAGGCCGAGGAACACCTGAAGAAGGTCCGCGAGGAAGACGACCTCGGCGTGGTGACCCGGCTGGCACCGGCGCACTGAAGCCGGGACCACGGGCCAAAAAGCGGCGGGTAGCGCGTCGCTCACATGCAAATTGAATTGCCCGTGGCGCGGTTTCAGGCTAACCAGCGACGATTGAAAGCAGGAGATTTTCAGACCATGAGCCTTTTGGACACCGTGCGTAATGTTTTCGTGCCCATCCACAAGGAAGGCTACCGGTTCATCGCGATGTTTTTCGTCGCGTCGCTGCTGCTCGGATGGCTCTGGCAGCCGCTGTTCTGGGTTGGCCTGATCCTCACGCTCTGGTGCGCCTATTTCTTCCGTGATCCGGTCCGTGTCACCCCGCAGGATGACGATCTCGTCATCAGCCCCGCCGATGGCCGGGTCTCCTCGGTGCAGATGATGCTGCCGCCTGCCGATCTCAATCTCGGCACCGAACCGATGCTGCGCATCTCGGTGTTCATGAATGTCTTCAACTGCCATGTGAACCGCGCCCCGATGGCCGGTCGCATCACCGCCATTGCCTACAAGGAAGGCTCGTTCCTCAACGCCGAACTGGACAAGGCGAGCGACGAGAACGAGCGCAACGGGTTGACGATCCAGACCGCCCATGGCGAAATCGGCGTCGTGCAGATTGCCGGCCTGGTCGCCCGCCGGATTCTCTGCTGGGCCCGCCCGCTCGACCAGATTGCCGCCGGGGAGCGCTTCGGCCTGATCCGCTTTGGCTCGCGGCTGGATGTCTACCTGCCGGAGGGCGCAAAGCCGCGGGTGATGGTCGGCCAGATCGCGGTCGCCGGCGAAACCGTGCTGGCGGAATTCGGCTCCGAAAAAGGCCCGATCATCGGCCGCCGCGACTGAACCTTCGATTGACCGGGAGTTGACCATGCAGGACGCACTTCCTCCCCATGAGCTGAACGGCGAGAATGACGCTGCGCGCGGTCCGCGCCTGCGCGAAATTCCGATCCGGCTGATGGTGCCGAACATCATCACGGTGCTGGCGATCTGCGCGGGCCTGAGCGGCATCCGCCTGGCATTCGACGCGCGCTATGAAATGGCTGTCGCCATGGTGCTGCTCGCCGCCTTCCTCGACGGCATCGACGGGCGCATCGCTAGGCTGCTGAAGGCCAGTTCCAAATTCGGCGCGCAGATGGATTCGCTCGCCGACATCGTCAATTTCGGCGTCGCCCCCGGACTTGTCGTCTATGTCTATGCGCTGGGCCAGGCCCGCTCCTTCGGCTGGATTGCAGCGCTGGTCTATGCCATCGCCATGTGCATGCGGCTGGCGCGCTTCAACGTCATGGACGAGCGCAAGATCAAGGCCCCCTGGCAGTCGGAATATTTTGTCGGCGTGCCCGCCCCAGCCGGGGCGATGCTGGTGATGCTGCCGGTCTATCTCGGCTTTCTCGGCGTGCCCGCCTCCGTCTATTTTGCCTATGCCAGCGCCATCTATACGGTGGTGATCGCCCTGCTGCTGGTCAGCCGCCTGCCGGTCTGGTCGGGCAAATCCGGCAAGCGCAAGATCCCGCGCGATCTCATCCTGCCGCTGATGCTGCTGGTCGTGCTCTATGTCGCGATGCTGATGACCTATACCTGGGAAGTGATGGCAGCGACCGTGGTGGCCTATCTCGCCTCCCTGCCCTTCGGCGCGCGCGCCTGGCATCGGCAATATGGCACGCTCACCGTGGGCGACGCTGGCGAAGCGGGACCCCAGGGTGCCGAATCCGAGATCGACAGAAATCTCTGAAATCACCCCTTCAAACCGGTTTAAACCGCAGAATCACGCGCAATATTGCCAGATGCCCGGGGAAAAACCGCCGGAATCGCCGATTTTTGCCGGGCTCTCGCCAAGGACCTGAAAAGGCGCTTGCCACCGCCTCTATTTGGTCAAATTCTGGCACGACATGACGCACCAGAATTGACGACTTAACAGGGGATACACGCGATGAACGCCAAGCACGGCGCGGGCCAGGACCAGGCCAAGACCGATCTTTCCAAGCAATACCGTCCGCTCGGCCTGAAGGCCGTGCTGGCCGCAGCCCTGATGGTCAAGCCTCAGCCGGTGCAGAAGAAGACCGCCTGAGCATTTCTCGGCCTGTCCTGAAGTCTGCGTTCCGGGATATCGGTCCTGAAACGCGGCGGATTGGGATTAGCTCCGGTCAGAACAGCGACATCTGCCCGGTGTCGCCTGCCACCTTCTTCACGGCCGGCAGGGCCCGTGCCGGAACGACCGGCGCTTGCAGATCCGGCCCGACATTGCGCACCGCATTCACCTTGTCGGAAACGGCGATGGCCTCGAAATAGTCCTCGTACGCCGGGCGGAGCAGGTCGGCAATCTCGCGGGGTTCCCGGGTCCTGCAATCCAGCCAGCGGCTGAAATCCTCAGGGGCGATGACAACCGGCATCCGGTCGTGGACACGGGCAATCGCGGCATTGGCACCGACGGTCAGGATGGCGCCGGTATCGACCTCGGAACCATCGGCGGAGGCCCAGGTTTCCATCAGGCCGGCAAAGGCCACGATGCCGCCCTGCTTCGGACGAATCCAGTAAGCCTGTGATTTTTCGCCGCTTTCCTTTGACGGGCGGTGCCATTCATAAAAGCCGGAGGCCGGGACCAGAATGCGGCGGTGGCGCATGGCGGCGCGAAACGAGGCCTTGCCGATGGCGGTTTCGGCCCGCGCATTGATCAGCAGCGGAAAATCCTTCGGATCCTTTACCCAGCCCGGTGTCAGGCCCCAGCGCACCAGAAGGGCGCGGCGCTCCGGCAGGTTGCTGCCGGGCTCCTGTCTTTCGCCGGAAACGATCACGAGGATCGGTTGGGTGGGAGCGATATTGTAGCGCGCCGGAAACTCTTCGAGCTCCATCAGCCCGAACAGTTCGCGCACCTCTTCCGGTGTCGCCGTGAGTGAAAATCGACCGCACATGCCACAAGGGTCGCACCGCCTGCGGCTCTGGTCAACCTCTCGGGCCGAAAAGGATCAGTGCCGTCCCGGCAAGGCTCAGGACCGCGCCGCCGAGATCGAAGCGATCCGGCATCCGGCCTTCGACCACGAGCAGCCAGATCAGCGAGGCGACGATATAGATGCCGCCATAGGCCGCATAGGCTCTGCCTGCCGCATCGGCGGGGGCAAGCGTCAACAGCCAGGCGAAGGCTGCCAGCGACGCCATGCCGGGCGCAACCAGCCACAGGGGTTTTCCCATCCGGAGCCAGGCCCAGAAGGAAAAGCACCCGGCGATCTCGCAGAGTGCTGCCAGTCCATAGACGAGTGCCGCC